>CALVNS010000015.1 GCA_944349855.1 uncultured Eubacteriales bacterium
CGGTCCCGTCCTCCAGCTTCCAGGGCGGCACGCCCGGCGCCAGACACAGCGGCGCGGGCGGCGTCTCCTCCTCCGGCGGCTGCGCGGGCAGCGCCTCCCCGGGCCGCAGCTGCGCCAGCTGCGCCGCGCTCAGCCGCGCCACGCCGACCGTATCCAGCAGCTCGCCGCGCGAGGCCGTCAGCGCACACCGTCCCGCGTGCAAAAACGTCACGCTGTCGGCGATCTTGTCCAGGTCGCCGGTGATGTGGGTCGAAAAGAGCACGGCGTTTCGCTCATCCTCCACGAACTGCTGCAAGAGGTCCAGCAGGTCGTCGCGCGCCACGGGATCCAGACCGCCGGTCGGTTCGTCCAGGATCAGCAGGCGCGGCTCCCGCGCGAGCGCGCAGGCGATGGACAGCTTCATGCGCATGCCCTTGGAGTAATCCTTGACGGGCTTGCGCGCCTCCAGGTCAAAGCGTTTCAGCAGCGCGTCAAAGCGTTCGTCCCGCCAGTCCGGGCACAGCCCGCGCATCATGCGCGCGACATCCCGGGCGCACAGCACGGTGGGAAAGCAGCAGTCGTCGGGCACGTAGGCCACGTGCACGCGCGCGCGCCAGTCATCCCAGCTCACCGGACGGCCCAGCAGGGTCACGCTGCCCGCATCCGGGCGGATCAGCCCCAGCATCGCCTTGATCGTCGTGGTCTTGCCCGCGCCGTTCTCGCCTACGAGGCCCGCAATGGTCCCCGCCTCCACCGAAAAGCCGACGTTCTCCAGCTCAAAGGCGTCGTAGCGCTTGCACAGCCCCTCGACGCGCACCGCTTCCGTCATGAATCATTCCTCCTCCAACAAGATGTTCAGCAGTTCGCGCACCTCCGCGGCCTCGACGCCGCCCTGGCGCGCTGCTTCGACCGCGCGCGAGAGGTGCTCCTCCACCAGGCGCAGGTGCTCCTCGCGGATGAGCGCCGCGTTCCGCCCGGAGACAAAACAGCCCTTGCCCGCGACGGTCTCGATGAAGCCGTCGCGCTCCAGCTCCTGGTAGGCGCGCTTGGTCGTGATCACGCTGATGCGCAGGTCCCGCGCGAGCGTGCGCATGCTGGGCAGCAGCTCGCCCGGCGCGAGCGCGCCCGTGGCGATCAGCCGCTTCACCTGAGAGGTGATCTGCTCATAGATCGGCTTGTCGCTCGCGTGGGAAAGGATGATGTCCACGTGCGCATCCCTCCTTCCGGGTCTTCTGTATATATCGTATATGCACAGTATATATTATCAGACGCTCTCTGTCAAGAGGGGGAACGCATCTTTTGTTGTGCAAAACTCAAACCAAACCGGTGATTTTCCAGGGAAATCAAGGGTGAATTCCTCCCAGTTGGATGTACTTTTATAGATTTTTGTCCAATCACCACAGCTTTTCGGTTGGTTATCTGAAATAAAGTGCATAGATAATCTTGATTTTTTTGACCCATTGTGCTAAGATCAATATATCCAAAATACGTGCGCCTGATGGGCGCCGAGAAAAGGAGGGTTTGGAGCTCCACTCGCCGCACAGGCTCCGCGGCCCGCCGCCATGCAACGGACGCTCCCCAGGAAGCGACAGCGCCTCCCTCAAGGACGGAACGCCCGGGCGAAACGCACGGACTCTGTGCCGACCCCGTGCTCAACGGAGCGTAATCCAGCGAAAAAGAAGGAGGTAACCCTATGCGCAAGATCCTGTCCCTGGCCCTCGCGCTGATGATGGTGCTCTCTCTGGGCTCCATCGCTCAGGCCGAAGAACTCGTCCCTGAAACCGGCACGCCGCGCCGTGAGACGCTCATCGTCGAGATGCAGTCTCCCACGGACACGCCCGGCCAGTTCAACCCCTACATGATGGGCACCCAGATGGGCTCCGGCATCCACCAGATGCTGATGAGCCACCTGTGGGAGATGGACACCGTCAAGGGCGAGCAGTTCGGCGAAGTGGCCGACGGCATGCCCGTTTCCAACGAGGACTTCACCGAGCACACCGTGAAGATCCGCCAGGGCATCAAGTGGTCCGACGGCGAAGATCTGAACGCGGACGACGTGGTCTTCACCTTCAACATGATCATGAACAACCCGGCCATCGCCGCGAGCACCTACTGCAACAGCGTGTTCTCGTCGGTGGAAAAGGTTGACGACTACACCGTCAAGTTCGTGACGAAGGATTCCTTCCCCCGTCTGGCGCTGCGCTTTGGCGTCACGATCTGGGGCTGCGACTACCGCATCGTGCCCGAGCACATCTACTCCCAGGTGGAGGATGTGACCCAGTTTAAGGATGAGAACCCCGTCGTGGCCGGTCCTTACACGGTTCACTCCTATGACCCGCTGGGCAGCTGGATCCTCTTTGAGAAGCGCGAGGACTGGCAGAGCAGCACGCTGGGCGTCGTGGCCGGCGAGGAGCCCGTGGCGAAGTACGTGCTCTTCCGCGCCCTGGGCGACGACACCTCCCGCCAGATGATGTTCATCAACAACGAAGTGGACATCCTCTGTGAAGTCACGCCCGAGATCCTCGAGGTCATGACCAGCGCGAACGACAAGATTGCCTGCTGGTATGAGGATTTCCCGTACGCGACCTCCGACGACCCGTGCTCCAAGGGCCTGTCCTTCTCCATCGGCCAGGGCGCGCCGTATGACAGCGCGGACTTCCGCTGGGGCATCACGCTGGCTCTGAACTTCGACGAAATCTCCATGAACATCTTCGACGGCGTCGGCCGCGCGAGCTGCCTGCCGATCCTGACGGCCACCAGCGCCATGCAGGAGCTGTACTACATCCCGCTGCAGCCGTGGCTCGAGGAGTTCGAGCTCGACCTGGGCGATGGCACGACGATCAAGCCCTTCGACAGCGGCTACGCGGCCCGCATGGCCGAGCGCCTGGGCGTCGAGGGCACTGAAGAGGAACTGATCGACATGTTCGGCATCGGCTGCTGGAAGTATGATCCGGAAGCCGCCGAGAAGCTGCTGATCAAGGCCGGCCTGGAGAAGCGCGACGATGGCTGGTACTTCAACGGCGAGCCCTTCGTCATCGAGATGTCCTACATCGCCGACTCCGAGGCGCAGGCCGGCCGCGGCACCGAGGCCGCCTACAACCAGCTGGTCGCCTTCGGCCTGAACTGCACGCTGTCCAGCAAGAGCTCCGCCACTTGGAGCGCCGACGGTGAAACCGGTAACTACGACATCGCCGGCTACTGGCCGACGGGCGGCATCACCAAGGACATCTACTCTCAGATCAACGGTTGGGATGCCGACCTGATCGTCCCGCTGGGCGAGCGTGGCTCCGGCCAGGGCACCCGCTGGAACAACCAGGTTGCCACCGACGCGATCCAGGAGATGGCCACCCTGTCTCCGGACGACGAGCGCAGCTACGAGCTGGCCATGGTCTTCCTGAAGGAAGCGGTCAAGGATATGCCGTTCATCGGCTTCCACTCCGGCGTCAAGTTCGTGCCCACCAACAGCACCTACTGGGAGGGCTACCCCTGCGCCGAGAATCCCTACAATGGTCCGTGGTGGTGGTGGAGCTGCTTCAAGTACATGCTGCCGCACATCACCCCCGTGGCGGAATGATGGCTTGAAGTCCATCGTCTGATTGACTCCTGACGGCACGCGCCGCCCGACGCGGCGGCGCGTGCTTCTTTACTACCCTCCTTCCCCCGCACCCGTTCGGGGGCGCAACGCTTCCTTCCCTTCGGAGTCCATGCGCTGCCCGCACGGCAGCCGTCGCGAGAACCGCTTGATTTCATGATATTGAAGGGGTGTCACCCGTGAAATTCTGGAAGTATTTGGGCCTTCGTTTGATGACATGGGCGCTGACGATCTGGATCGGCGTCACATTCATCTTCTTTATCCCGCGCATGTTCCCATCCGACCCGGTCGAAAACATGATCGGCCAGATGCAGTCCCGTTCCGGCCAGATGGACCCCGCGCAGAAAGAGGCGCTGCGCAAGCAGCTGCGCATACAGTTCGGCCTGGAGGGTTCGCTGCTGGAGCAGTATACGTCCTTCCTGTGGAATGGCCTGTTCCACTTTAACTTCGGCCCCTCGCTGATGAGCTATCCGACGCCAGCGGGCGAGATCATCGCGCGCTATCTGCCCTATACGGTCGGACTCTCATTGACGTCCACCGTACTGGCGTGGACGATCGGCAACATCATCGGCCTGTTGGCAGGCTTCAGAAAGAACAAACGCTCTTCCAAGATCCTGGAGGGCATTGCGATCTGCATCTACCCCATCCCGTACTTCATCATTGCGCTGGTGTTGCAGATCATATTCGCCTTTGTGCTCCGATGGTTCCCGATCCAGGCCAACATCGCCGTGAACGCGGACTTCGGGCGCTACATCTCCTCGCTGATCCGCGCCTCGACGCTGCCGGCGATCTCCCTGCTGCTGGTAGGAACCGGCTGGTGGATCATCTCCATGAAGTCGCTGTCGAGCACCACCGCAGAGGAGGACTTCGTGCTCTACGCGCGCTACCGCGGCCTGTCTGAGGGCAAGATCGCCCGCAGCTACGTCTTCCGCAACTCGATCCTCACGCAGATCACGGCGCTGGCCATGAGCCTGGGCGGCGTGTTCAACGGCTCGATCATGACGGAGATCATCTTCGGCTATCCGGGCGTCGGCGAGCTGATCCAGAACGCGATCCTGCAGTCGGACTACAACATGATCCTGGGCTGTATCACCATCTCGATCCTGGCCATCTCCACGGCCACACTGATCGCCGACCTGATCTATCCCTTCATCGACCCGCGCATTCGCTATAGCTGAGAAAGGAGGAACGGTGCATCATGAAAAAGTTCTGGAAAAATGCCAACGGCCGCCTGAAGACCGGCATCATCATGACCGCGTTCTTCTTCTTTGTCGGCTTTGTCATCTACTACATTCCGCATATCAATCCCTTTACGTTCAACACCTACGACAAGAACCTGCCGCCCAGTTGGGAGCACTGGCTGGGCACGACCGCCGTCGGCCAGGACGTGCTCTGGCTGCTGATTGAGGCCATCCACAACTCGCTGTCCATCGGTCTGATCGTCGCCTTCCTGGGCACGGTGGTCGGCGTGTTCGTCGGCCTGGTGTCCGGCTTCTCGGGCGGCGCTGTCGACCGCGCGCTGATGGTCGTCACCGACACGTTCGTCGTCATCCCCTCGCTGCCGATTCTGATCCTGATGACCGCGCTGATGAAGGGCTCGTCCACCGTCATCCTCATGGCGCTGGTGCTGGCGATGTTTGCATGGGCCTGGCCCAGCCGCCAGATCCGCTCCATGGCGCTGACGCTCAAGGAGCGCGACTTCATTCACACCGCGCGGTTTTCGGGCGAGGGCACGATCCAGATCGTCGTGACCGAGATCCTGCCCTACGCGCTGAGCTGGTCGCTGTCCAACTTCATGAACGCGACGCTGTCCGCCATCGCCTCCGAGTCCAGCCTGGCGGTTCTGGGCCTGTCGCCCGCGAACCTGATCTCCCTGGGCAACATGATCCAATGGGCGCGCGCACGCAACGCGATCATGGCGCAGCGCTGGTTCTGGATCGGTTCGCCGATCCTGGCGACCATGCTGCTGTTCATCGGCCTGTTCCTGCTGATCACCGGCTACAACGACTACATGTCCATGAAGAGAGGTAGATAAAGATGCTAAAAATTGATCATCTTTCCGCCTCCTATAAGACCATCGACGGCAACGTTCACGTCGTAAAGGATGTCAACTTCGAAATTTACGACAACGAAATTTTCGGCATCGCCGGCGAATCCGGATGCGGCAAGTCCACACTGCTCAAGACGCTGTATGACATCATTGAGTTCCCGCTGGAGATCGACTCGGGCAAGGTGGTTCTCAGCGGCGAGAAGAACGGAAAGCCCTTCTCCTACGAATCGGGCGAGATCCGCAAGAGCTGGTGGAACCACATTTCCTACGTTCCTCAGGCTGCGCAGAGCGTTCTGAACCCGATCGTGCGCCTCAAGAGCCAGTTCCTCGATTCGATCCCCAAGGAGGACCGCCACAACGAGACCGAGCAGCAGACGCTTCAGCGTGTGGCCAAGTATCTGGAGGAGCTGGGCCTCTCGCCCGACATCCTCGACGCCTTTCCCTTCCAGCTGTCCGGCGGCATGCGCCAGCGCGCCATCATCGCGCTTGCCACGTTCATGTCCCCCAACGTCGTGCTCGCCGACGAGCCGACAACCGCTCTGGACGTCGTCGTGCAGCGCGGCATTCTGATGATGCTCATGCGCCTGCAGCGTCAGTTTAAAAACACCCTGGTGCTCGTCAGCCACGACATGGGCGTACACTACCAGATCACCAACCGGATGGGCATCATGTACTCGGGCAGCTTTGTCGAGCTGGGCAAGACCGAGGACATCTTCAACGATCCAATCCATCCCTACACGCAGATGCTCATCGGCGCGCTGCCGCGCGTGGGCGACAAGAGCCAGAAGGTGGGCATTCCGGGCCGTCCGCCGGCACTGACCAATCCGCCGCCCGGATGCCGCTTCGCCCCTCGCTGCCCCAAGGCGACGGACAAGTGCCGCTCGGTCGTGCCCGAGTTTTGCGAAATCAAGCCCGGCCGCTATGCGGCCTGCCATCTGCTCAAACCGGAGGTGAAGTGACATGGCCGAAAAGCTGCTCGAAATCAAGGGCGTCAGCAAGATCTTCCGCATCGGCGGCATGCTGATGGGCAAAAAGCTCGTCGCTGTCGACGATGTATCGCTGGACATCGACGCGGGCAAGCCGGTCATCCTCTCCATCGTCGGCGAGTCCGGCTGCGGCAAGTCCACACTCTGTAAGATGATCCTTCGCCTGTATCAACCAGACAAGGGCTCCATCGTGCTGCTGGGGCACGACTATGCCGACAAAAGAAGTTACGATCCCAAGCAGTTCAAGCTGGACGTGCAGCCCATCTTCCAGAACCCCTTTGAAACCTTCTCCGCGCGCAAGACGGTCGACACGTACCTGTTTAACACCGCGCTGCGCCTTAAAATCTCTAAGAACCGCGACGAGGCGGAAAAGCTGGTGGACGAAGTGCTGCGCAGCGTCGGCATGTCCCTGTCCGTCGTCAAGGGCAAGTACCCGACGCAGTTCTCCGGCGGCGAGCTGCAGCGCGTGTCCATCGCGCGCGCGCTCATCACCCGTCCCAAGCTCATCATCGCCGATGAGCCCGTCGCGGCCATCGACGCGTCGATGAAGATGAACATCGTCAACCTGTTCAAGGAGCTCAAGGACAAGTACAACGTCTCGTTCATCTACATCACGCACGACCTGTCGACCGCTTACTATGTGTCGGACTACATCGCCACACTCTACCGCGGCGGCCTGATTGAATATGGTCCCGCCCGCGAGATCATGGACAATCCCGCGCACCCGTACACGGAACTGCTGATGAGCGCCGTGCCGCGCGTAGGCGACAAGTGGGACCACGAGGTCGTCATGCCCGACATGGAGGACAAGGAATACGCGATCACCTACTGCAAATTCGCGCCCCGTTGTCCCTATGCGACGGACGAATGCCGCAAGAAGCGGCCGGGCATGGTGCAACTCAATGCGCGCCGCAAGGTGCTGTGCTTCCACCCGCTGCTCAAGACGAGTCAGGAGTCCTGATGCGGCCATGGGCCGTCCGCTCTGCCCCAAAGGCCTCGTCGGCCTGCAAATGGGAACAGGCCGCCGTGCAGGCGTGTCTGTTCCCGTTTTTTGAGGCATTTTCCTGCGCGCGAAGGAAAAACGCACCTGCAGGGCGAACTTCTAGTATCGGTTACGCGAAGCGTTCCCATGCAGAACGCATCGCCCGTCACCCACGAAGAGAAAGGATGGTTGAATCGTGCTTCCGCATTACGACATCTCTCAGATCCGCATCGGCACCTGCCTGCCCGGCCAATTTGCCGAGCAGTGGGGTCCGCACATGGCCGACATCGGCTTTGAAACGCTGTCCGTCAACTTCCACATGGAGTACTATGGCGTCAACATCGAGGAGCAGGGCCCGCGCATGAAGGCGATGGCCGAGGAAAAGGGTGTGGAGATCACCACGCTGGGCTACTACTGCAACGCCATCCAGTACGAAGACCACAAGAAGGCGCTCGAGCGAGCAATTGACGCCGCGCATCTGTACGGCGCCAAGATCGTCTCCACGTTTGCAGGCGCTTATGAGGACAAGCCCGTGGACGAGTCTTTCAAGCGCTTTGGCGAAGTCTTCCGCGATCTGGCCAAGCGCGCCGAGGACCGTGGCGTGCGCCTGGCCATCGAAAACTGCCCGATGGGCGGCACCTGGGACCGCCCCACCTGCAACATCGGCTTCAACCCGCGCGCATGGGAGCGCATGTTCGACGAGGTGCCCAGCGATGCCCTCGGCCTGGAGTGGGAACCCGCACATCAGATGATCCAGCTGATCGATCCCATCGCCCAGCTGCGCAAGTGGGTGAAGAAGGTCTACCACGTCCACGGCAAGGACGCCACCGTCGACCATCGCGCGGTTGCCGACTATGGCGTGCTGTGCAACACCGACTGGTATGCGCCCGAGCGCACGCCGGGCTTTGGCGACAGCAACTGGCGCGATATCATCTACATCCTGCACGAGGGCGGCTACACCGGCGACATCTGCGTAGAGGGCTATCACGACCCGATCTACAAGAAGGATTGGGAGATGACCGCCCAGAAGCACGCGCTCGCCTACCTGAAGTGGTGCCGCGGCGGCGACTTCACGCCCAATCCGTGGGAGCAGAAGTAATCCCCGCCGTCTTGCGTCCTTCCGCTCTTCCTCAACAGGGCCGGGCCCTTTCCCCCGGCCCCGTTTGTTCGCAGGGAGAAATTTCCTTATTATTCCAATTTTGTGTGTACACTTTTGGAGCACCTGAAGCGCTCAGGACGTAACGTCCAAAGCGCCTGAGAAAGGAGATCTTCCCGGATGAAGTACATGCACTCCGAATGGAAGGCCCGCCTTCGACACTGGATGGAGACGCTCCGCCAGGACATCTACCTGCCGCTGAGCCCCATCGAGGTCGAAGCCTTCCTGACGATGGATCACCTGACGCCTGCAGAGGCGGCCAAGGGCGCCTTTGTACCCATGCCCCACGGCGCGAAGTGGGGACACACCTATGAATACTGCTGGATGCACAGCCGCATCACGCTGCCCGCCGAGGCACAGGGCAAGCGCGTGGTCATGAACCTGGTGACCGGCGGCGAGACGACCGTCTTCGTGGACGGGCGCTCGTTCGGCACCTACCGTGCGGATTGGGTAGCCAACCCGATGCACTTTCTGGTCGACAACGCCCTCACGGCCTGCGGCGAGGCGGGACGCACGTATGACCTGCTGCTGGAGGCCTATGCCGGCCACTTCTGGCCGCAGAGCCCGCTGGGCGGCTGCGCCACCGGCCCGGTGCTGCCCGGCAGCTACCAAGATCCCAAGGTCGAGGGCGAGCGCGCCACGCTGGGCGAGCTGACCTACGGCATCTGGAACGAGGACGCCTATCACCTGTATCTGGATGTGGACACCCTGCAGCAGCTCGTGGAACAGCTCGACCCGGAGAGCCTGCGGGCGGACAAAATCGCACATGCGCTGGAGCAGTTCACGCTCATCGCCGACTTTGAGCAGCCGCTCGAGGCTCGTATCGCCAGCTACAGGGCCGCGCGCGAGGCCCTGCGCCCCGCGCTGGAGGCGCACAACGGCTCCACCGCGCCCGTCTTCTACGCCATCGGCAACGCGCACCTGGACCTGGCCTGGCTGTGGCCCATGGCCGAGACGCACCGCAAGACCTCGCGTACATTCGCCGCACAGCTGCGCCTGCTGGAGGAGTACCCGAAGTACAAGTTCCTGCAGAGCCAGCCCGCCAGCTACGTCATGTGCCGTGAGCACTATCCGGAGCTGTACGAGCGCGTCAAGCAGGCCATCCGCGAGGGGCGCTGGGTGGCTGAGGGCGCGATGTGGGTCGAGCCCGATACCAACATGACCAGCGGCGAGTCGCTCGTGCGCCAGGTGCTGCACGGCAAGCGCTTCTTCAAAGATGAATTCGGCATCGACAGCGTCATCCTCTGGCTGCCCGATACGTTTGGCTACTCCGCCGCGCTGCCCCAGATTCTCAAGAGCTGCGGCGTCAAATACCTGGTGACGCAGAAGATCTTCTGGTCCTACAACGAGGGCGATCAGTTCCCCTATCACTACTTCACCTGGCAGGGTGCGGACGGCTCGAAGATCGACACGTTCCTGCCCACGAGCTACACCTACCGCACCGATCCCAAGGAGCTATGCGAGACGTGGGGCAAGCGCGTGCAAAAGCGCGGCCTGGATGCCTTCCTGTTGCCCTTCGGCTATGGCGATGGCGGCGGCGGCCCCTGCCGCGACCACATCGAGTACGCGCTGCGCGAGAAGGACCTGGAGGGCATGCCCAAGGTGCGCATGGAGACGCCCACCAAGTTCTTCGAGGACATGGAGGCCGACGGCGGCCCGCAGCATACCTATGTCGGCGAGCTGTACTTCTCCGCGCACCGCGGCGTCTTCACCTCGCAGGCGGCCATCAAGCGCGGTAACCGCAAGGCCGAAATCGCCCTGCGCGAGGCCGAGATGTGGGGCGCGCTGGCGATGGTCGCCGGCGAGGCATATCCGCTCGCGCGCATGGACGCGGCCTGGAAGCGCCTGCTGCTCAACCAGTTCCACGACATTCTGCCCGGCTCCTCCATCGCGCGCGTATACGTCGAGGCGCGCAAGGATCACGTCTGGATCCAGGACGAGGCGGCCGCCGTGCTCGCGGATGCGCTCAAGGCGCTGGCCAGCGGCGATGGCATCACCGTGTTCAACTCCCTGTCGTTCGCGCGCAGCGGTCTGGTGCGCCTACCCGACGCGTTCGCAGATGGCGCCCGCAGCGCCGAGGGCGAGGACGTGCCCGTGCAGCGCACGGAGAGCGGCGTGCTGGGCCTCGTGACCGTGCCGCCGTGCGGCAGCGTCTCGCTGCTCCCTGCAGATGGGCAGAAGGCCGTGCAGGCCGTCACGGCGCGCCTGACGCAGGACGGCGCGGCGATCGAAAACGAGCTGGTGCGCGCCGAGCTGAACGCGCGTGGCGAGGTCGTCTCCTTCGTGGACAAGCAGACCGGTCGCGAGTTTGCGGCCGGCGCGATGAACCGCCTGCTGATGTACAAGGACGTGCCGCGCCTGTTCGACGCGTGGGACATCGACTCCAACTACGTGCTCCAGCCCGTGGCGATCGACGAGCCGGTGACGCTGACGGTCAAGGAGGCGGGCGGCCTGCGCGCCGTGCTGCACCTGGAGCGCCGCGTGCTCAACTCGACGTTTGCGCAGGACATCGTGCTGACGGCCGGCAGCCGCCGCCTCGACTTCGTGACGGATGTCGAGTGGAACGAGCTGCACCGCCTGCTGAAGGTCGCCTTCCCGGTGAACGTGCAGGCGACGGAGGCGATCAACGAGATCCAGTTCGGCTACATGACGCGCCCGACGCACCGCTCCCGCCTCTACGACAGCGACCGCTTCGAGGTGTGCAACCAGCGCTACAGCGCCCTGTGCGACCAGAGCCACGGCGCGGCGGTGCTCAACGACTGCAAGTACGGCATCAGCCAGATTGGCAACGAGCTGCAGCTGACGCTGCTGCGCGCAGCGGCCTGCCCGGAGATGCGTGCGGACAATGGCCACCACACGTTCACCTATGCCTTCACCGGCTGGGAGGGCGGCTTCCTGGAGTCGCCGGTCGTGCAGGAGGCCTACGACCTGAACGTGCCCCTGCAGACGGCTGCGGGCGCTCGCCCGGCATCCAGCGCCTTCGTGCTGGATGAGCCGAACGTGTTCATCGACACCGTGAAGCCCGCCGAGGACGGCAGCGGCGACGTGATCGTGCGCCTGTATGAGGCCAAGCGCGCCGACACCTCCTGCGTGCTGGGCGTGAACCTGCCCGCCGCAAAGGTCTGCGCGTGCGACATGCTGGAGAACGTGACCGGCGAACTGCCCCTGGAGGACGGCTGCGTGAAGCTGCACTTCCACACCTTTGAGGTCAAGACGCTGCGCATCTCGCGCTGAGTCCATATGGCAAGAGGCCATACCGCAAGACGCGGTATGGCTTCTTTTTGGGATGCCGTGGATCAGCCGACGCCAAAGAAGAAGCGCCGGATGTCGGATGCGGCCGGATAGTCAAGCCGCGCAATCTCGTCCAGCACGCGCGCGACGTCGTAATGGACGTCAATGCTGCGCACATCCATGCGCCCATCCGGCGCGATGTCCAGCACAGCCGCGCGGGCGACGTCCCGCTGCGCGCCAGGACAGCCCAGCGCGCCGCAGTTGACAAACCACGTCTTCCCGGCCCGGCGGATCGAGCGCGCATGGTCGTGCCCGTACAGGACGGCATCCTGCGCGTCCGGAAACAGGCGGCGCAGGTCATCCTCGTCGGGATGGGGTGTGAAGGGGCCGAAGCGGCGGTCGCTGTCCATGCCGTAGTGCATGACCGCAATGCGCCGGCCGTGCGCCTCAACGTCCGCGCGGTCGGGCAGCGCGCGCAGGAAGGCGATGGAGGCCGCAGACAGGCGGCTGTGCTCCCAGCGGTGGCAGGCCATCTCCGCCTCGTCCATGCCCTCGTCGTTGGGGCACTTCGCTGGCATGCCCTCCAGCAGGTAGCGCTCGTGATTGCCCCGGACTGCGACCAGGTTGGGGACCTGCATCAGCCGCTGCACGGTCTCCTCCGGCCACGGACCGATGCCGATGATGTCGCCCGCGCAGACCAGGATGTCACATTTCTCGCCCTCCAATGTCCGCAGCACCGCCTCCAGCGCGACGACGTTGTTGTGCACATCTGCAAAGATGCCGATCTTCATGTCATTCCCCCTATAAAGAGAGAGCGGAGAGCCTCCTGAGAGGTTCTCCGCTCCTTCGATGCCATCAGGTATGGATGCGCTTGCATGCGATCCGGCTGCGCGATCAGTCGCTGGCGAGCTTCTTGTACATCGCCAGGCGCGCGGCGGCATCCCGCTCGTTCTGATCGAAGAGGCTCTGCGCCGTCTCCGGGAACTGCTTGAGCAGCGACGCATAGCGCACCTCGCCCTTCAGGAAGTCCTGATAGGACTCGGACGGATCCTTGCTGTCGACGATCATCGGGTTCTTGCCCTCGGCAGCCAGCGCCGGGTTGTAGCGGTACAGCGGCCAGTAGCCGGCCTTGACCGCCTTCTTGATCTCCTCCTGCGCATGGCCCATGTTGATGCCATGGTTGATGCAGGGCGCGTACGCGATGATCAGGGACGGGCCGTGGTAGGCCTCGGCCTCGTTCATGGCCTTGACCAGCTGCGCCGGATCCGCGCTCATGGCGACGGTCGCGACGTAGACATAGCCGTAGGACATGGCCATCAGGCCCAGGTCCTTCTTGCGGGTCTTCTTGCCGGACGCCGCGAACTTCGCAATGGAGCCCGTCGGCGTGGACTTGGAGGACTGTCCGCCGGTGTTGGAGTAGACCTCGGTGTCGAGCACGAGGATGTTGACGTCCTCACCCTGCGCGAGCACATGGTCGACTCCGCCGTAGCCGATGTCGTAGGCCCAGCCGTCGCCGCCGAAGATCCACTGGCTCTTCTTGGTCAGCATATCGGCGCTGGCGATGACCTCGCGCGCGAGCTTGCACGCGTCGCAATCGCAGGTCGTGCCCTTGGGATCGACGTTCTCCTTGCAGGCCGCCAGCAGCTTGTCGCCGGCCTTGCGGGAGCCCTCGGCGTCGTTCATGTTCTCCAGCCACTCGGCGCCCGCCTCCTTGATGTCGGCGGCGCACCACTCCACGGCGATCAGCTTGCGGACGATATCCGCCAGCTTCGCGCGGCGCTGGTTGGTGGCCAGATTCATGCCAAAGCCGAACTCGGCGTTGTCCTCAAAGAGGCTGTTCGCCCAGGCCGGGCCCTGGCCCTTGTCGTTGACGGTGTAGGGGCAAGTCGGGGCGCTGCCGCCGTAGATGGAGGAGCAGCCCGTCGCGTTGGCGATCAGCATGCGGTCGCCGAACAGCTGGGTGACCAGCTTGACGTACGGCGTCTCGCCGCAGCCGGCGCACGCGCCGGAGAACTCGAACAGCGGCTTGAGGAACTGGCTGCCCTTGACGGTCTTCTTGTTGACCGTGGCGGGATCGACCTCAGGCAGCGTCTGGGCGAACTCCCAGTTCGCCTCTTCCGCGGTCTGGGTGTGCAGCGGCTCCATGGTCAGCGCCTTTTCCTTGGCGGGGCAGATGTCCACGCAGTTGCCGCAGCCGGTGCAGTCCATCGGCGAGATCTGGACGCGGAAGAGCTTGCCGGCGAACTCCTTGCCGATCGCCTTCTTGGCGGCGAAGGACTCGGGACGCTCGGCCGTCTCGTCCACCAGGTACGGACGGATGCAGGCATGCGGGCAGACCAGCGAGCACTGGTTGCACTGGATGCACTTGTCAATGTTCCACTTGGGCACCTTCACGGCGATGCCGCGCTTCTCGTACTTGGTCGTACCGGTGGGCACGACGCCGGACGGATTGAACGCGGAGACGGGCAGCTTATCGCCCTCCTGCGCGAGGATGGGCGCGATGACCTCGTCGAAGTGCTTCGTCGCCTTGACCTTGATCGCCTCGGCGCCGGTCGTGGCATTGGCCCACTCGGCGGGCACCTTGACCTCCTTCAGGCCGGAGATGGCGATATCGATGGCGTCCCAGTTCTTCTGGACGATCGCGTCGCCCTTCTTGCCGTAGGTCTTCTTGGCATACTCCTTCATGTAGCGGTCGGCATCCTCATAGGGGATGACGTCGGCCAGCTTGAAGAACGCGGCCTGCATGATCGTGTTGATGCGGTTGCCCATGCCGACCTTGGCGGCCAGGCCGATCGCGTCGATCGTGTAGAGCTTGATGTGCTTCTTGGCCAGCGCCTGCTTCATGGAGGCGGGCAGCTCGGTCTCCAGCTCCTCAGCGGACCACGGACAGTTCAGCAGGAAGGTGCCGCCGTCCTTGAGCGTGGAGAGCATATCGTACTTGGTGACGTAGGAGGGGTTGTGGCAGGCGGTGAAGTCCGCGGCGTCGATCAGGTAGGGCGACTGGATCGGCTTCTTGCCAAAGCGCAGGTGCGAAACCGTCAGACCGCCGGACTTCTTGGAGTCGTATGCGAAGTACGCCTGCGCATACATGTCGGTGTGGTCGCCGATGATCTTGATGGAGTTCTTGTTCGCGCCGACGGTGCCGTCGGAGCCCAGACCGTAGAACTTGCAGCAGATGGCGCCTTCCGGAGCCGCGTTGAACTGCTCGCCCACGGGCAGGGAGGTGTTCGTCACATCGTCGATGATGCCGACGGTGAAGTGGTTCTTGCACTCGCCCGCCAGGTTGTCAAACACGGCCTTGACATGGGTCGGCGTGAACTCCTTGGAGCCCAGGCCGTAGCGGCCGCCGATGACCTGGATGTCCTTGCGGCCGGCCTCGGCCAGCGCAGCGCACACGTCCAGATAGAGCGGCTCGCCCAGGGAGCCGGACTCCTTCGTGCGGTCGAGCACGGCGATCTTCTTGCAGGTCTGCGGAATCGCCTTGACGAAGTGCGCAATGGAGAACGGGCGGTACAGGTGGACCTTGATCAGGCCGACCTTCTGGCCCATGGACACGAGCTTGGCGATCGCCTCGTCCGCCACGTCGCAGCTGGAGCCCATCGCCACGAGCACGTACTCGGCGTCGGGCGCGCCCACGTAGTCGAACAGGTTATAGTGGCGGCCGGTCAGCTCGCCGACCTGCTTCATGACTTCCTCGACGATGGCGGGCGTGGCGTTGTAGTACTTGTTGCCCGCCTCACGACCCTGGAAGTAGATGTCGGGGTTCTGCGCGGTGCCCGCCTGATGCGGATGTTCCGGATTCAGCGCGCGGGCGCGGAACTCTTCGACCTTGTCCCACGGCATGAGCTTGGCCATCTCGTCATAGTCGATGCCGTCGATCTTCTGGATCTCATGGGAGGTGCGGAAGCCGTCGAAGAAGTGCAGGAACGGCACGGAGGCCTTCAGCGTGGCCACATGCGCGACCAGCGCCATGTCCATCGCTTCCTGGACGGAGTTGGAGGCCAGCATCGCAAAGCCGGTCTGGCGGCAGCTCATGACGTCGCTGTGGTCGCCGAAGATCGACAGCGCATGGTACGCCAGCGCGCGTGCGCTCACGTGGAACACGGTGGGCAGCAGCTCGCCGGAGATCTTGTACATGTTCGGGATCATGAGCAGCAGGCCCTGGGACGCGGTGAACGTCGTCGTCAGCGCGCCGGCGGCCAGAGAGCCGTGAACGGCGCCCGCGGCGCCCGCCTCGGACTGCATCTCCGTCACATGGACGGTCTGTCCGAACAGGTTTTTGCGATCATGCGCCGCCCACTCATCCGCAACTTCCGCCATCGGGGAAGACGGGGTGATCGGGTAGATCGCCGCCACGTCGCTGAACGCATACGCGACATGGCTGACGGCGGTATTGCCGTCGACGGTCATTTTCGTGGCCATTGGAATTACCTCCTTGTGTAAGTCCAGGATACGCAACTCGATAGAGGTATACGGTTCCGCATACCCCATGTCTATATTATACGGTCGCAAAAAAGTCCTGTCAACCGATTTCCTTCCTACAATATGCCCTTTTTTTGCGCATTTTCGCCAGCAGCCGCGGCTCACCACGCGGGCGGCTCCCACAGCACCGCCCGGCCTGCCGCAAGGCTTCGCTTGACGTCGATCAGGCGCTGGTTGCGGCTGCCGCAAAAGCGCAGCTCCAGCGATTTTTCCGTCTGTACAAACGGGCCGTCGACGAGCACATCCGTCTCCCGCAGCAGCGCCAGCCGATCGGGGTCGTCCTCGGACAGCAGGTGCTCCAGCGTGTAGCCGGTGTACGTCCACACGCTCTTGCCCAACGCATGCGCGCCGCGCGCGATGTCCAGGCAGGCGGCCGGCTGGCAGAAGGGCTCGCCGCCGCTGAGCGTGACGCCGCTGGCCAGCGGATTGCGCGCCAGAGCCGCGAGGATCTCGCCGGTGTCCGCGTCATGCCCGCCCGCCGGGTCGTGCGTCTCGGGGTTGTGACAGCCCGGGCAGTGGTGCGGACAGCCCTGGGTGAAGACGGCCAGGCGCAGGCCCGGGCCGTCGACGATCGAATCGCCGACGGTGCCCGCGATGCGGATGTTCACGAAGCATTCCTCCCCCGCTGCGCTCAGACGCCGTGCTTGACGCGGTCGCCGACCTCCGCGCGCTTGGCGTCGTTGAAGCGGTCCATCGTGCCGACCAGATAGCCCGTGATGCGGCGGATGCGCTCAAAGTGGACCTCCTCCTCCGCGCGGCCGCAGTGGGGGCAGGTGTCGCCGATGATGCCGTTGTAGCCGCACACCGGGTCGCGGTCGACCGGGTGGTTGATCGAGCCGTAGCCGATGCCCGCGTCGTGCATGCAGCGTACGACGGCCTCGAAGGCGTCCAGGTTCTGCAGCGGGTCGCCGTCCATCTCCACGTAGCTGATGTGCCCGGCGTTGGTCAATTCGTGATAGGGCGCCTCCAGGCGGATCTTGTCAAACGCGCCAATCGGATAGTACACCGGGATGTGGAAGCTGTTGGTGTAGTATTCGCGGTCGGTGATGCCGGGGATCACCCCGTAGCGCGCGCGGTCGAGCCGCAGGAAGCGGCCGGACAGGCCTTCGGCGGGCGTGGCGAGCAGGGTGTAGTTCATGCCGGTCCTGCGGCTCTCCTCATCCATGCGCCGGCGCATGTGCCCGATGATCTCCAGGCCCAGGTTCTGCGCGGCCATGCTCTCGCCGTGGTGCTTGCCGATGAGCGCCTTGAGCGTCTCGGCCAGGCCGATGAAGCCCACGGACAGCGTGCCGTGCTTGAGCACCTCGCGCACCTCGTCCTCCCAGCCCAGCTTTTCGCTGTCCAGCCACACGTGCTCGCCCATCAGGAACGGGAAGTTCTTCACGCGCTTGCGCGCCTGGATCTCGAAGCGCTCATTAAGCTGATCGATCACCAGATTCATGCGCTCGTCGAGCAGCTGGAAGAAGCGCTCCACGTCGCCGTGGGTCTCGATGGCCAGGCGCGGCAGGTTGATCGACGTAAACGACAGGTTGCCGCGGCGGTTGCAGATCTCGCGCTCGGGGTCGTAGACGTTGCCGATGACGCGCGTGCGGCAGCCCATGTAGGCGATCTCCGTCTCGGGATGGCCGGGCTTGTAGTACTTGAGGTTGAACGGCGCGTCGACGAACGAGAAGTTCGGGAACAGCCGCTTGGCGCTGGTGCGGATGGCCAGGCGGAACAGGTCGTAGTTGGGATCGCCGGGGTTGTAGTTGACGCCCTCCTTGACGCGGAAGATCTGGATCGGGAAGATCGGCGTCTCGCCGCCGCCCAGCCCCGCCTCCGTGGCCAGCAGGAGGTTGCGGATCGCCATGCGCGCCTCGGGCGAGGTGTCCATGCCGTAGTTGATCGAGGAGAACGGCGTCTGCGCGCCCGCACGCGAGTGCATTGTATTCAGGTTGTGGATGAACGCCTCCATCGCCTGGAAGGTGCGCTTGTCCGTATCTGCAAGGGCGCGCCGCTGCGCAAAGTCCGCGATGCGCCGGGCGGTCTGCTCGTCTGTCCGCTCCAGGAGCAGCGCATGCTCGGCCTCGTCGTACGCCTGCGTGCGCTCCAGCGCGGGCGTCAGGCCCTGGCGCGCCAGCGCGGCGATCAGCTCGCGGGCCGTGTCGTCTGCGTGCGCGTCGTCCGCCAGCAGCTCCAGCGCGCCGGACAGGCGCGAGCGGTACGTCTTGACGAACGTCTTGGCCACGCCCGGCGCCATGCCATAGTCGAAGTTGACGATTGACTGGCCGCCGTGCTGGTCGTTCTGATTGGACTGGATCGCGATGCAGGCCAGCGCGGAGTAGCTCTGGATGTCCTGCGGCTCGCGCAGCACGCCGTGGCCCGTGGAGAATCCGCCCTTGAACAGCTCCAGGATGTCGATCTGCGTGCAGGTGGTCGTCAGCGTCAGGAAATCCAGGTCATGGATGTGGATGTCGCCCTCGCGATGCGCCTTGGAGTGCTCGGGGTTGAGCACGTACATGTCGTAGAACATCTTGGCGCCCTCGGAGCCGTATTTGAGCATCGTGCCCATGGCGGTGTCGCCGTTGACGTTGGCGTTCTCGCGCTTGATGTCCGAATCCGCGGCGTCCTTGAACGTGATGTCCTCAAAGATCTTCATCAGGCGCGTGTTCATCTCGCGCGCCCGGCTGCGCTCCGCGCGGTAGAGGATATATGCCTTGGCCGTGCGCACATAGCCGTTTTCGATGAGCTTCTTCTCGACCATGTCCTGCACGTCCTCCACGGTGGGCACGCCGATGTCCTCATCCCGGTCGAGCGCCTCCACGACCTGGCGCGCCAGCTCCTGCGCCGTCTCGCGGCCCTTGGCGCTGCCCGTGGCCCTGAAGGCCTTGAGGATCGCCTCTTCGATTTTCGTCTCGTCGAAGGGCACCTGCCGCCCGTCGCGCTTTTTGATCGTATCCGTCATTACACGCTCTCCCCTTCCCGTATATCCACCACTTGGGCATAATTTGTGCTCCAAAGAATTTATAGACACAACATCTTGTGTTTCCAATGCCCGAAGCAAGGCTCATTATACCAGCATGCGTGCGGATATTCAAGGGGAACATAGACAGAAACCGCGGAATTTTCCGCCGCATGCGCGCGGTCGTTTCAGGGAACTTTAGGGAGGAGATGTGAACCTGCGAAGGAGGATGGACGTGGCACAAGGCGGCCTGAGGGGACGGATTGCGGGATACTATGCGGCGGAGTACGCGGCCTCCAGCGCGTTCAACGGCTTCGTGACGCTCTTCTATGCGGCGCGGGGCATGGACGCCGGGCAGGTGAGCCTGCTGATGGCGGCGGGGCCGCTGGTGGCGCTGTTTGCGCTGCCCGTCACGGGCACGCTGGCCGACCGGGCGCGCCGCCGGGCGCTGGCGCTGTGCGCAGTCTACGGGCTGTGCGCGCTGTCGAGCCTGTGCTTTCTCCCCGCGCGCGGCTTCTGGCCGCTGCTTTGCGCGACGGCGCTGTTCTCCTGCTTCTCCACGTGCGTATCTCCGCTTGGCGAGGCGCTGGCGCTCTCGCGCCTGCACGCGGCGGGGCTTGGCTTTGGACGGCTGCGCATGGCGGGCACGGTCTCCTACGCGCTGGGCAGCCTGCTATTGGGCACATTTCTGGACGGAGGCATCGAGCGCTTTGTGCCGGTCGTGTGCGCGCTGTACGCGCTGGGCGGCGCGTGCAGCCTGCTGCTCGCCTCGCGCACCGCGCAGGGCCCCGGCAGCACAAAAAAACGCCCGCCGTTCCTCTCCCTGCTGCGCAGGCGGGAACTGCGGACGCTGCTGCTCTTCGCGCTGTGCCTACAGGCGGCGCAGGGCGTCTTCTATGCGCTGTACGGGCTGTTCATGACCCAGTCGCTGCACGGCACGCGCGCCGACGTCGGCCTGGGCGCGCTGGTGGGCACGCTTTCGGAGATCCCGTTTCTGCTCTTTGCCGACCGGCTGCTGCGCCGTCTGGGCGCGCCGCGCCTGCTGCTGCTGAGCGCTGCGGGCATGGCGCTGCGCCTGCTGCTGACGGGGCTCTCGCGCTCGCCCGCGGCGGCCATCGCCGCGCAGGCGCTGTGTGTGGGCGGCGTCATCGTGTGCGCGTTTGCAATGGCGCAGTACGTAAGCCTGTCCGTCCCGCAGGAGCAGGCGGCCTCGGGGCAGATGTTGCTCTACGTCTTCACGTACGCCGCGGCGCGAGCGCTGGGCAGTCTGCTCGCGCTTGGGCTCACACGCCTGCCTTCGCTGGGCGCGGCCCTGTGCGCCTGCGCGGTGCTGCCCGCCGCGCTGCTGCTGTTTGCACGGCCGCTGCTTCGCCTGCCGCCGCTGCCTACTCGACGGTGATGTCGCCCGAGACGGTCTGCGCGTCGATCCGGACGGCAGCGTCTCCGCTCTCAGGCAGGCGGCAGCGCGTATCGCCGCTGAGTGTCTTCAGCCTGGCGCACACGCCCCGCACGCCGCTCAGGCGGATGCGCACGTCGCCGCTGACGTTCTTGGCGAACACCTTCTTGATCCGCGCGTCCGCCTCCAGCGTCGCGTCGCCGCTGACCGAGACCAGGGCCGCATGTTGAAACGTGCCCCGCAGGCGGATGTCGCCGCTGACGGTCATCGTCTCGATCCCGTCACACGTCCCCTCCAGCCGCATGTCGCCGCTCATCGTCTGAAACGACGCCTCGTCCGCGTTCATCGCGGCGTTGATGTCGCCGCTGCCCGTCTTGACGCGCGCGCGTGTGCAGCCCGCCGTCAGGTTCACATCGCCGCTCACGGTCTGCACCTCGAGCTCCCGCAGCGACAGCCCCTGCACCGACACGTCGCCGCTCTCCGTGCCGACAAATGCGCGCAGCGCCGCATCCGCCGGCAGTTCCACGCACGCCTCGCAGCCGCCCGGGCCGCCAAACATGCGCGACAGCCAGCCCAGTCCGCCGCGCTCCGCCGCATCCTTTCTGCTGCATACGACCAGCGCGTCGCCCTGCCGCCGCGCTTCCATGCCGCCGCCCATCAGACGCACGACGGCGACGTCCGCCTCGCCTGCGACGAGTTGCACGTCCTCATGGCAAAGGTTCACGCGCAGAAGCGAAACGCCCTCCAGGTCAAATCGCAGCTCGGCCTGCGTCTCCTCCTCCGTCTCTTCGGATTCCTCAGGCTCCTCCGGTTCCTCGGGCGCCTCGGGCGCCTCCGCGCCTGTCTGTGCGCGCGGATAGGCGGCGAGCACCTCCTCCATGCCCCGCAGGCTCTCCATCACCGCGTCGATGGCCTCGTCCTCGTCCTTGCCCTGCGCACGCTGGTCCTCATAGCGCTCCTGGCAGTTGTTCATGACCTCCTCGCGCAGGGCCCGCACCTCGTCCGTGAGCTCCACGTCCTGAAAGACGAGCTCCACGATCCGCCTGACGCTCGCATTCATCTCCACCCCTCCGTTTCGTTCGCTTCATTCTCCAACAGCCTGTCCAACAGCGCGCGCGTCTCACGCCACTGGGCGCGGTCGCGCCCAAGCCGTTCCCTGCCCGCCTGCGTCAGCGCGTAATACCGCCGCCTGGCGCCGCTCTGCTCGTCGCCCCAGTAGGAGCGGATGAGCCCCGCCGTCTCCAACCGGCGAAACGCCGTGTAGAGCGTCGCCTCCTTGAGCTCAAACGCCCCGCCGCTGAGCGACGACACGCGCTTGTTGAGCCGGTAGCCATAGCTGTCCCCCTGCGCCAGCTGGCACAGCAGAATCGAATCCGTATACCCGCGCAGAATGTCCGCCGTCAACGCCATGCGATCACCTCCGAGATACATTATATCGATTGATACATCATCTGTCAATGTATATCCGAAATAAAAAAATCCCCGCCGGAGCGGGGAGCGGATTCAGACCAGGCGGATGCCACTCTGGGCCTGCTCGTTGCGGTAGCGCTCGAGCAGCGCCTTGATGCGGTTCCAGGGGTTGAGCAGGCCGGAGAGCGTGCGGTCGTGGTTGAGGGTAGCGATGATGTAGGCAATGTACTTGGACATATCCGCCTCTGCAAACCAGGGAGCTGCGAGCAGCTCGGGCGTGCGGTAGGTGAGGTTGGTGGCGATGATCTTGGTGATGATCCCGTCGGCATAGGCCTTGTGGAAGGCGTCCAGGCCGTTGGTAAAGAGCGCGAATGTGCCGGCGGCATAGATGCGGCGGGCCTTGCGGGCCTTGAGCTCGCGGGCCAGGTCGAGCACGGACTCGCCGCTGGAGATGATGTCGTCGGCGACGAAGACATCCTTGCCCTCGACGGACTCGCCCAGGTACTCGTGGGCGATGATGGGGTTACGGCCGTCGACGACGCGGGTGTAGTCGCGGCGCTTGTAGAACATGCCCAGGTTCAGGCCCAGGGCGGAGGCATAGTAGATGTTGCGCTGGATGGCGCCCTCGTCCGGGGAGATGACGATCATGTGGTCCTTGTCCAGCTGCAGGTCCTTTTCGCTGCGCAGGAGCGCCTTGAGCATCTGGTAGGTGGGCATGAAGTTCTCAAATCCGGAGAGGGGGATGGGGGTTTGCCCGCGCGGATCGTGCGCGTCGAAGGTGATGATGTTCTCCACGCCCATGCGCGTGAGCTCCTGGAGCATCAGGGCGCAGTCCATGGACTCGCGGGAGACGCGCCGATGCTGGCGGGCCTCGTAGAGCATCGGCATGATGACGGTGATGCGCTTGGCCTTGCCGCCGGCCGCGGCGATGATGCGCTTGAGGTCGGCGTAGTGCTCGTCGGGCGTCATGGGCACCTCGCGGCCGTACATCTTGTAGGTGCAGTTATAGGCGCCCATGTCCAGCAGGATGTACAGGTCATAGCCGCGCACGCTGCTCTTGAGCATGCCCTTGCCCTCGCCCGTGCCGAAGCGCGGGCAGTGCGCGTCGATCAGGAAGCCATTGTCTTCGTAGCCGGGGAAGCTGTGCAGCCATTCGCTCTCGTCGTCGGCATGCTGCCAGCGCATCAGGTAATCGTTAACGACGGCGCCCATGTGCTCGGTGCCGCGCATGGAGATGATGCCCAGCGGCGCAATCGGGCGGGTAGGGAAGCGTTCGGTTGCGACGTCGCGCAGGGATTCTGTCATGCTGGTATTCCTTCCTCTCGGCGCCGAAAGACACGGCGCGATCCGTCTTTTTGGTACCATACCCGATTTATTATAGCGCATCTTCCATGCTTTGAAAATGGGTTTTCCACGCAAATCGACACATTATTGCAATCCTCACCGTTTTTGGCAGATCCCTTGGGCCGGCTGCACGAAGCTTTCGTACGCGCGCACGGTTTTTTTCAGAAATTCCGTCAACCTTACCCCCGACCATGGTATAATAAGGGTGCTATGACATGCGCGCGGCCCGCCGCGCCGCGAAGGAGGGCTTTCCTTGAAACGCATCGTGCTCACCGGCGGAGGGACCGCCGGCCACGTGACGCCCAATCTGGCGCTCATCCCCCGCCTGCAGCGGGACGGATGGGACGTTCACTACATCGGCACGCACGCGGGCATCGAGCGCTCGCTCGTGCAGCCGCTGCCCGGCGTGACCTATCATGCGATCCAGAGCGGCAAGCTGCGCCGCTACTTCGACCTCAAGAATTTCACCGATCCCTTCCGCGTGCTGGCGGGCGCGTTTCAGGCGCAATCGCTGCTGGGGCGGCTGCGGCCGGCCGTGGTGTTCGCCAAGGGCGGCTTTGTGAGCGTGCCGGTGGTCTACGGCGCGGCGCTGCACCGCATCCCCGTGCTCGTGCACGAGAGCGACATCACGCCGGGGCTGGCCAACAAGCTCTCCGCGCCCTTTGCCAGCGCCGTGCTGACCACGTTTCCCGAGGCGGCCAAGGCCATGGGCCGCAAGGGCGTATGCACCGGCACGCCGCTGCGGCCCGAGCTGTTCGCGGGCGACCGCGCGCGCGGGCTTGCGCTGTGCGGCTTTGACGGTTCAAAGCCCGTGCTGATGATGATCGGCGGCAGCCTGGGCGCGCAGAGCGTCAACAAGGTGCTGCGCGAGGCGCTGCCGCGGCTGCTGAAGCGCTTTGACGTGCTGCACGTGTGCGGGCGGGGCAATCTCGACCCCTCTCTGGAGGGCAAGACAGGCTACCGCCAGTTCGAATACCTGCAAGAGGAGCTGCCCGACGCCTTCGCCTGCGCAGACCTGCTGCTCTCGCGCGCGGGCTCCAACACGCTCTCGGAGATCCTGGCGCTGCAAAAGCCGGCGCTGCTCGTGCCCTACCCCGCCTCCGCCAGCCGCGGCGACCAGATCCTCAACGCGCGCTCGCTCCAGTCGCGCGGCCTGGCGCACGTGCTGATGCAGGAGGACCTCAATCCGCAGAGCCTGGAGCGCGCGCTGGACGCGCTGTGGCAGGCTCGCGGCGCGCTCGCAGACGCCATGCGCGCGCTGCCGGATGCCGACGGCACGTCGCAGGTCGTCGCCCAGATCGAGCGGTTTGCAAAGGACACTTGAACACGAAAGGAGATCCGCCCATGGCGACCAGGACCGAATGGCGCCTCCCCTCTTCCGACGGCAAGACGCAGCTGCACGCCGTCACGTGGACGCCGGCCCCGGACGAAGCGCCCGTGCGCGCCGTGCTGATCCTCGCACACGGCATGGTCGAATATGTCGATCGCTACGACGGCCTTGCCCGCGCCCTGACCGCGCGTGGATTTGCGGTCAGCGGACACGACCACCTCGGCCATGGGCTCAGCGTCGCCTCGGCGCAGGACCTGGGCTACTTTGCCGGGTGCGACGGCTTTGACCGACTGGTCGAGGACGTGCACCGCCATCGCGAGCGCATCCATGCCCAGTACCCGGGCGCGCCCGTGTTCGTCCTGGGCCACTCGATGGGCTCGTTTATCGTACGCAACTACATCCAGCTGCACGCGCAGGGGCTTTCGGGCGCCGTCATCGTCGGCACGGGCCATCAGCCGCGCGCAGCCGCGCTGGCGGGGCGTGCGCTCGCCTCACTGCTCATGCGCACGCGCGGCCCGCGCTACCGCAGCGCGCTGGTCAACCAGCTGGCGCTGGGCGGACTGAACCGGGCGTTCAGGCCCGCGCGCACCAAGAACGACTTCATCAGCCGGGATGAGCGGGTCGTCGATCGCTATTGCGCCGACCCCCTGTGCTCGTTCGTCTTCACGGTCAGCGCCTATCGCGACCTGTTCACGGGCATGCTGCGCCTGAGCGACGCGCGCCGCCTGGCGGCGATGCCGCGCGCGCTGCCGCTGCTGCTCGCCTCCGGCGAGCGCGACCCGCTGGGCGGCATGGGCAAGGGCGTGACGCGCCTGTACGCGTCCTACCGGCGCATGGGCATGCAGGACGTCACCCTGCGCCTGTATCCGCAGGACCGGCACGAAGTTCTCAACGAGCCGGACCGCGAGACGGTCTATGCGGACATCGCCGCGTGGATGGAGCGGCGGCTCTGAGAAGCACAAGGGGGCGGCATGGCTTTGGCCATGCCGCCCCCGCTGTCTGTCATGCCATGCGCGCGGCCATCTCCTCGACGATGGCTGCGCAGCGCGCGGCCGCCGCGCGCTCGAACGTCGGATAGTCCATGTGCGCGCTGTCGTCGGCCTTGTCCGAGATCGCGCGCAGGATGACGAAGGGCAGCCCGTTCACCGACGCCGCGTGCGCCACAGCCGCGCCCTCCATCTCCGTGCACAGGCCGCCAAACTCCCGCGCGAGCACGTCCTTGCGCGCGCCCTGCGCGACGAACTGGTCGCCGCTGACCACGCGCCCCACCCGTGCGCGCACGTCCGGCGCGACGGCCGCGCAGGCGGCCTGCGCCCGCGCGATCAGGTCCGCATCCGCGGGGAAGGCCGCGGGCATGCCCGGCATCTGTCCGGCCGGATAGCCCAGCGCCGTCACGTCCACGTCGTGATACGCCGCGTCCGACGACACGACGATGTCGCCAATGTCCAGCTGCGCAGACAGCGATCCGGCCACGCCCGTGTTGAGCACATGCGTCACGCCGAACAGATCGCGCAGCAACTGCACGCACAGCGCAGCGTTCACCTTGCCGATGCCGCAGCGCACCACCACGCACGGCAGGCCGCGCAGTGCCCCCTCATAGAACGTCATCGACGCGCGCTGCGCGCTGCGCGCACCTACGAGCGCCGCGCGCAGCGCCTCCACTTCCAGTTCCATCGCGCCCATCACGCCCAGCTTGACTTCGTTCATCGCCGCTCTCCTCCCTTGTGCGTCTGTGCGCGCTCCATTCCGTGCCGGTTCTTCCAGATCTTGGACGGTGCGATCCGCCGCTGCCGCAGGCGCGCGTACATGGACCGCTTGACCAGCGTATAGACGACGGACGTCGTGGGCACTGCCACCAGCATGCCCAGCACGCCCATCAGGCTGCCGCCGACCGTCACCGCCAGCAGCACCCAGATGGCGGGCAGGCCGATGGGCGAGGCGGAGACGACGCGCGGATAGATCAGGTTGCTCTCGATCTGCTGAAGCACGATGATGAACAGCACAAACCACAGCGCCTGGATCGGATTGATCACCAGGATCAAAAACGCGCCCAGAATCGTAGACAACAGCGCGCCAAAGATCGGGATGAGCGCGGTGATCCACAGCATCACGGTGATGGGCAGCGCATGCGGGAAGCGGAAGATCGTCATGCCGATGAAGCACAGCGCGCCCAGGATCGTCGCCTCCGTGCACTGTACGGTCACAAAGCTGAAAAACGTATCATGCGTCAGGCGCGCCACCTCGATGGTCTTGTCCACCCAGTGTTCGGGCAAAAACGCGTACAGCAGCTGCTTGCACTGGCGCGCCAGCCGCTCCTTCTGCACCGATACATAGACCGCGAACACGATCGTCAGGAAGGTATCGAACACGCCGTTGAAGATCGTCGTCGCCGCGCCCACGGAGGAGCTCAGCGCCGTGCCGGCCAGGCCCGTCAGCCAGGAGGCGACGGTGTTGACGATGTTCTTCCAGCTGGGCACGAGGTCGCGCACCATCTCCTGGTACTCGGGGTAGTCCGCCAGGTACAGGTCCAGCTGGCCGAGCCATTCCTGCGTCTTGGGCAGGTAGGCGATGATCGCGTCGGCCAGCAGGCGCACGGTGTCGATCAGCTGCGGGATGACCATCAACAGCACGAAGACGACCAGCGCGACGACGAACGCGCCGGAGAGCAGCAGGCTCACCGGGCGCAGCCAGCGCGTGCCCGGCTTGCACAGGGGTTTGCCGTTTCTTCGCGGGCGCGTAAACGCGCGCTCGATCAGCTCAATGGGCACGCTGAGCACGAACGCGACGGCCAGACCGATCAGAAACGGCGAGGCCAGGTTCAGCACATAGCGGCCCACGGCGATGACCTGCGGCAGGTTCTGCACCGCCCAAAACAGCACGATGGCAAACGTCGAGAGCAGCAGGATCTTCTTGATGTTCTTCGCGTTCAGTTCCATGTTCGTCCCCCTTATGCGAGCATGCCCCAATCCCGCAGCGTTTCGCGCCGGCCCTGCATCAGGCGGCGGGCGTCGAGCACCCCTTCCTCATAGGCTGCCCGCAATTTGCCCTTGTCCTTTTCAAAGCGGTCCAGCGCAAGCGGGGTCGACGGCGCCACGACCAGCGCCACGCCCGCCGCCTCCAGCTCGAACAGCCGCCTGCGCTGGGCGTTGTAGACCTCGCTGCGCCGGTCGAGCGCATCGATCATCGCCGGCGTGGAGGCGAGCATCCGCCTGTACGCTCCGCGCAGGGGTTCGGGCTTCTTTTCGTAGCCGCGGTCGCGCGTGAGCACGGCGATGAAATGTTCGCATCCATCCTCCATGGCCTTTTCAAAGGGGATGGGATCGGTCGTGCCCCCGTCGAGGTACACGCCGCCCAAAAAGCGCACTGCCGGCGAAAACAGCGGAATGGACGAGGAGGCGCGCAGGACCGTCGAGTCGTGATTGATGTACGACTTGTTAAAGTAGACGGGCCGGCCGGTCTTCACATCCGTCACGCCGGCGACGAACTCCATCGGAGAGGCCAAAAACGCCTCGTAGTCGAAGGGATCCAAGCGGTTGGCAATGTCTTCGAACACAAACTTCATGCCGAACAGCGACCGTTCGCGCACGAGATTTTTCACGCTCAGGTAACGGCTGTCGCCGATATAGTTCAGATTGATGCGGATGGAGCGCCCCCGCTGGCCGGATACGAACGATACGCCGTTGTTCGCGCCCGCCGAAACGCCGATCACGTAGTCCGCGCGAAGGCCGGCGTCCATCATCGCGTCCAGCACGCCGCTGGTGTACACGCCGCGCATGCCGCCGCCTTCAAGCACAAGCCCCGTCTTCATGTTGCTTCCTCCTTATAGGGCTCCCGCCATGGGAGCACACCTGTTATTATACACGCAACCGGCGGGAAAATGCGAGGGGTATTGCGCAAAAAGTCGCCCATGCCGTCCAGAAAATACGAGGTTGATTCGCGCGCGCGCATGCGGTATCATGAATGCGTCAAAAAAAGACGAATGACTCGTCTGGGAGGGATTGCCATGCGGGAAATCGACATTGGCCGCATCGAAGAGACCGTATACGCCCTGTGCCGCAGCGCCTGCTGCGAGATCGGCGGGGACGTGCTGGGGCTGCTGGAGCAGGGCCTTGCGCGCGAGCGCTCGCCCTTTGGGCGTGAGATTCTGCGCCAGCTCATTGAGAACGACCGCCTCGCCTGCGCGCGCCACATGCCCATCTGCCAGGACACGGGCATGGCCGTGGTGTTCATGGACGTGGGTCAGGACGTGCACCTGTCGGGCGGCGACCTGACGCAGGCGGTAGACCGGGCCGTGCGCCGCGCCTACCGGGACGGATGCTTTCGCAGCTCCGTGCTCGACCCGCTCACGCGCCAGAATACCGGCGACAACACGCCCGCCGTGCTCTATACGCGCATCGTGCCCGGCGAGCAGGTGGAGATCGCCGTCGCGCCCAAGGGCTTTGGCAGTGAGAACATGAGCCGCCTGGGCATGCTCACGCCCTCGCAGGGCCTGGAGGGCGTGCTGGACTTCGTCGTAGAGACGGTGCGCCTGGCCGGCGCCAACCCGTGCCCGCCCGTGGTGGTGGGCGTGGGCATCGGCGGCACGGCCGAAGGCTGCATGCTGCTGGCCAAGCGGCAGCTGTTGCGCGAGGTGGGCGCACCCTCGCCCGACCCGGCGCTTGCACAGATCGAGCGAGAGCTGCTCGAGCGCATCAACCGCCTGGGCATCGGCCCACAGGGGCTGGGCGGCGACGTGACGGCCCTGGCGGTGCATGCGGCCAAGACGCCCACGCACCTGGCCGGACTGCCGGTCGCGGTCAACATGCAGTGCCACGCCGCGCGCCACAAGCGCGCCGTGCTGTGACGGATGAAAGGAGAGATTCGCATGTCCATTCGCATCACCGCCCCGTTTGACCGTCAGGCGCTGTCCCGGCTGCGCGCGGGCGACAGCGTGCTGCTCTCGGGCACGGTGCTCACCGGGCGCGACGCGGCGCACAAGCGCCTGTGCGCGCTGCTGGACGAGGGGCGTCCCCTGCCCATCTCCCTGCAGGACCAGGCGATCTACTACGTCGGCCCATGCCCGCCGCTGCCGGGCGACGTGATCGGCTCGTGCGGGCCGACGACCAGCGGCCGCATGGACGCCTACGCCCCGCGGCTGATGGATCTGGGACTGGCCGCGATGATCGGCAAGGGCTTTCGCAAGCCGTCGGTCGTCGAGTCGATCCGGCGAAACGGCGCGGTATACTTCGCGGCCACGGGCGGCGCGGGCGCGCTGATCGCCCGCTGCGTCAAGGCAGCTCGCGTGCTGGCGTTTGAGGATCTGGGCACGGAGGCCATCCGCGAGCTGACGGTGGAGGACCTGCCGCTGATCGTGGCGGTGGACAGCCTGGGCAACGATCTGTACGTTCAGGGGCCGGCGCGTTACGCCCGCGCCTGAGCGCCATTTCGCCGCCTTTTCTTCAAATTTATATAGGCCGGATCTGCGCCTTCCAAATCTCCCCTTGTTTATTTTTCTTTATGTGCTTGACGAGGCCGCAAGCCGGCAGTACAATAACTTCGACAATCATAAAGGAGGCGTCGTCATGTTCGTTGTGTTCTTTATGATGTGGGTGATCTTTAACGGACAGTGGACCACCGAAATTGCCCTGCTGGGGCTTTTTCTTTGCGCCGCGCTGTACCTGTTCGCCTGGAAGTTCATGGGGTACGGGCCCGCTCAGGACCTGCACGCGCTGCAGCGCCTGCCGCGTGCGCTCGCGTATCTGTGGACGCTCCTGGTGGAGATTTTCAAGGCCAACATCCACGTCATGCGCCTGATCCTCTCGCCTGAGTACGAGGTGGAGCCGGAACTGATCGAGTTCCACACAAAGCTCCGGACCGACCCCGCGCGCGCGGTGCTGGCCGACTCCATCACGCTCACGCCTGGCACGATCACCGTGCTGGTGGAGGGCGACCGTTTTCTCGTGCACGCCCTGGACAAGACGCTGGGCGACGGGGTCGATGATTCCGACTTCGAGCACCGCCTGCTGAAGATGGAGGGGAAGCGTTGATGGAAAACTATTATCAGGCGATGTTCAGCGTCGCTCTCGTGGTGTTGGGCATTCTGCTCTTCGCGTGCCTGATCCGCTCCATCCGCGGCCCGCGCATCGCGGACCGGATCGTGGCGGTCAACATGGTCAGCACGATCGTGACGACCACCATCTGTGTGCTCGCCCTGGCGATGGGCGAGGGCTACCTGGTCGACATCTCGCTGATCTACACGATGCTCGGCTTCCTGGCCGTGGTGTTGCTCACAAAGGTCTACATGGGCGTATACCTGGAGCGCAAGCAGAAGGAAGCGGAAAAGGGGGCGAAGACCGATGCTTGAGTATCTGCGCTTTGCGCTGTCCGCCGCGCTGATGGCCTGCGGCCTGTTCGTGCTGATGGTCGGCGTCGTGGGCGTGTACCGCTTCCGCTACGTCCTCAACCGCATGCATGCCGCGGCCATGAACGACACGCTGGGCATCCTCTTCGTGCTGCTCTCGCTCATCGTGGCCGAGGGCGCGACATTCACCTCGCTCAAGCTGGTGCTGGTCATCCTGATGCTGTGGATCACCAGCCCCGTGTCCAGCCACCTGGTCTGCCGGCTGGAGATCACGACCAACGAGCACATCGAGCGCGAAATGGAGGTGCACAAGTAATGGAATTTCTCAACGTGCTGCTGCTCCTGTTCATCCTCGTGTGCGCCGTCTCGGTGAGCCTGACCAAGAACCTGCTCACTTCGCTCATCATCTTCATGTCCCAGAGCCTGGCCATGTCGATCATCTGGATTCTGCTGCAATCGCCGGATCTGGCGATCACGGAGGCCGCGGTCGGCGCGGGCGTGACCAGCCTGCTCATGTTCGTCACGCTCAAGAAGATCCACGCGATCGACATACAAAAGGACGCGCAGGGAGGCAAGCAAAATGGCAAAGCTGAGGAATGATTACGAAAACAGCTTCTTCGGCCGCCTGGACCGCTGGATCCGCGGCGGCGGCTCGCGCCTGGAGCAGGAGATGGAGCGCGACCTGACCGAGCCCGCGCCGGAAAGCCCGCTACTCTCCAGCGAGAGCATCGGCGAGCGCGAGGACGCCATGTACGCCCGTCACGCAGAGGCGCACGCCAAGGAGCAGGCCATGTTCGACCGCCTCCACAACTGGTCGCGCACGCGCGGGCGCAAGCTGATGAACGCGCTGTATGCCCTGCTGTCCGTGGTGATCTGCCTTTCGGTGATCCTGGTGCTGCTGGAGACGGTCTCGGACCTGCCGCATTTCGGCGATGAGGAGAACCCGATCAACAACGAGGTGTCCGAGCGCTACATCGAAAAGGGTCTGCAGGAGACCGGCGCGGTCAACATCGTGACGGGCATGATCCTGGACTACCGTGCGTTCGATACCCTGGGCGAGAGCCACGTGCTGTTCATTGCCGCGTGCAGCGTGCTGATCCTGCTGCGCGTCTCGCAGGAACGGCAGGGCGGCGCGGCCTCGCAGGAAAAGCTCGACGCCGAGGCCAACGACCGCATCTACGAGCCCAAGAACGACATCATCCTGCAGGCATCCGCGCGCATCCTGGTACCGCTGATCCTGCTGTTCGGCATCTACATCATCCTCAATGGCCATCTATCGCCGGGCGGCGGCTTCTCGGGCGGCGCCGTGATGGGCGCGGGCCTGATCCTGTATCTGAATGCATTTGGCTTCAAGAAGACGGAGCGCTTCTTCACGTACAAGACATTCAAGGTCATCTCCTTCTGCGCGCTGGCATTCTACGCGCTGTCCAAGAGTTACTCGTTCTTCACCGGCGCCAATCATCTGGAAAGCGGCATCCCGCTGGGCACGCCCGGCGCGATCCTCTCCTCCGGTCTGATCCTGCCGCTCAACATCGCGGTGGGCATGGTCGTGTGCTGCACGATGTACGCGTTCTATACGCTCTTCCGGAAGGGGGATATGTGATGTTTGCGAACCTCCTGACCAACTATGAAGAGGCCGCGGCGATCATCCTGTTCGGCATCGGCTTTACGACGCTGCTGTTGCAGCGCAACATGATCAAGAAGATCATCGGCTTTTCGATGATGGACAGCGCCATCTACCTGTTTCTGGCGGCCAAGGGCTACATCGAGGGCCGCGGCGCGCCCATCGTGGTCAACGGCGTGCAGTCCGTCGAGGCCTACATCAACCCCATCCCCAGCGGTCTGGTGCTCACGGGCATCGTCGTGTCCGTCAGCGTGTCGGCGCTCATGCTGGCGCTGACGGTGCGTCTGTACCGGCGCTACCATTCGCTGGACATCGACGAGATCGCCACGATGGTGCGAAAGGAGGAACCGTAAGGTGGAGCTGTGGCAGAACATACCGTTCTTTTCCATTCTGCTCTCGCTGGCGTCGGCATCCTTCACGTCGATCATGCCCGCCAGGGCGGCACGCCGCACGGCCATCGTGGTCACGTCGGCCGTGCTGTGCATGTCGGCCGCGCTGATCGGCTTTACGACGGCCTACGGCGGCAGCTACACGTTCATGATGGGCCACTTCCCCGCGCCGTGGGGCAATGAGATCCGCGCGGGCGTGCTGGAGGCCGTGACGGCCTTCGCGTTCTCGCTGATCATGCTCATCTCCCTGCTCGGCGGCCTGACGAAGATCGAGGAGCACGTGGAAGAAGGCAAGCAGAATCTGTACTTCATCATGTGCGAGCTGCTGCTCACGGCGCTGCTGGCGCAGGTCTACACCAACGACCTGTTCACCGCCTACGTATTCGTCGAAATCATGACCATTGCGGCCTGCTCGCTGATCACCTCGCGCATCAAGGGGCGCACGCTGTTCGCGGCCACGCGCTACATGATCATGAACCTGCTGGGCAGCGGTCTGTTCCTGCTGGGTCTGACGCTGCTGTACGACCTGACGGGCCACCTGCTGATGGAGGACATCCGCGAGCAGGTGCGCATGCTCGCGCAGACGGGCCTGTACCATCAGCCGCTGACGGTCGTCATCGCGCTGATGTGCATCGGCCTGGCGATCAAGAGCGCGCTGTTCCCGTTCCACACGTGGCTGCCGGACGCCTACGGCTATTCGACGCCGGCCTCCAGCGCGATGCTCTCCAGCCTGGTGAGCAAGGGCTACATCTTCCTGCTGATCAAGATCATCTATCGCGTGATCGGGCTGGACGTCATCCGCGACTCGGGCATCGACAACGTGCTGCTGATCTTCGCGCTGGTCGGCATCGTGATGGGTTCGGTCTCGGCCATTCGCGAGCGCGACATCCGGCGCATGGTGTCCTACTCGTCCGTGGCGCAGATCGGCTACATCTTCATGGGCATCGGCCTGGGCACGGAGGCGGGCCTGGTGGCGGCGCTGTTCCACATCATCGCGCACGCGGCGGCCAAGTCCATGCTCTTCCTGTCCACCAGCGGCCTGTGCGAGGTCTCCGGCGAGCGCCGGCTGTTCCGCGACCTGCGCGGCAGCGCGTACCGCAACCCCATCGCGGGCATTGCGTTCGTGGTGGGCGCATTCTCGATGGTCGGCATCCCGTTCATGGGCGGATTCATGTCCAAGCTGTGCTTTGCCTCCGCCGCGATGGAGACGGGCGGCGCGCGCATGTTGCTCGTGCTGCTGGTGCTGGCCATCAGCACGGCGCTGAACACGCTGTACTTCCTGCGCACGGTCATCACGATCTACCGTCCGACCATCCGCGAATACCCGGAAGCGGCCAGCTTCCGCCCGCATGCGTCCTTCGTCGTGGCGATGGTCGCGGCCATTGCGGTGAATGTGGCGCTGGGCGTGTGCTCTCAGCCCGTGCTGAATGCGATCGCCGCGGGTCTCACGTGCTTCGGTTGACCGGTGAGGAAGGAGTGTTGAATCCATGCAAGGCGACCTTTCGCTGCTGCTGCCCGTGGCGGCGCCGCTTGCCGCCGGGCTGCTCGTGCTGTTTGTAAGGGCGTTTGACGAGCGCCGCACGCGCAACCTGTTCACGGGCGCCGCGCTGGCGCTGACGGTGCTATTTACGCTGCCGGCGCTGCTGCGCGGCCAGACGCAGCTCACGCTGTTCCATCTGACGGATACCATCCCCGTGGTGTTTCGCACGGACGGCGTGGCGCGCCTGTTCCTCGTGCTGATCGCCTTCGTCTGGGCGATGGTGGGTTTCTACTCGTTTGAGTACATGGCGCACGAACAGCATGAGCGGCGCTTCTACGGCTTTTATCTGCTGACGCTTGCGGCGCTGATGGGCCTGTCGCTGTCGGGCACGCTCGTGACGCTGTACATGTTCTACGAGGCGATGACGCTGCTCTCGCTGCCGCTCGTGCTGCACACGCAGACGCGCGAGGCCGTGGCGGCCGGCGTCAAGTACCTGCTCTACTCGGTGTTCGGCGCGTCGCTGGCGCTGCTGGGCATCTTCTTCCTGCAGTTCTACTGCACGAGCCTGTCCTTCACGCCCGGCGGCACGCTGGACGCGCTGAAGGTGGCCGGCCATGAGCCGCTGCTGCTGGGCATCGTGGCGCTTTCGCTGCTGGGCTTTGGCGTCAAGGCGGGCATGTTCCCGCTGCACGCCTGGCTGCCCACGGCGCACCCGGTGGCGCCCTCCCCCGCCAGCGCAGTGCTGTCTGGCATCATCACCAAGGCGGGCGTGCTGGGCATCGTGCGCGTGCTGTTCTTCCTGGTGGGGCCGGACTTCCTGCGCGGCACATGGGTGCAGGCGCTGTTCCTGGGCCTGACGGTGCTGACGGTGTTCCTGGGCTCGATGCTGGCGTTCAAGGAGACGCTGCTCAAAAAGCGCCTGGCCTACTCCACGGTCAGCCAGGTGTCCTATGTGCTCTTCGGCCTGTTCACGCTCACGCCGGTGGGCTTCGTGGGCGCGCTGCTGCACGTGGTGTGCCACGCGCTGATCAAGAACACGCTGTTCATGGGCGCGGGCGCGATCATCGAAAAGACGGGCAAGACGCGCGTGGACGAGCTCGTCGGCATCGGCAAGCGGATGCCCACCGTCATGTGGTGCTTCACGCTGTGCGCGGTCGCGCTGATCGGCATTCCGCCCACGGGCGGCTTTGTGAGCAAGTGGTTCCTGGCCGAGGGCGCGCTCTCCATGGGCGAGACCGTCTATGCCTGGCTGGGGCCGGTGGTGCTGCTGGTGAGCGCGCTGCTCACGGCGGGCTACCTGCTGCCCATCTCGACGCGCGGCTTCTTCCCCGGCGAGCACGCCGACCTGGCGGCGCTTTCCAAGGCCGAACCCACGGCGCTGATGACCGTGCCGATGCTCGTGCTGGCGGCGCTGTGCGTGCTGCTGGGCATGTTCCCGGGTGCGCTGACGTCCTTCCTGCAGGCCATTGCAGGCGGCGTCCTGTGAGCGAAAGAGAGGAGGCATACGCATGACATTGATGCTCTTGACATTCCTGCTCCCGCTCGCGGGCGGCGCGGCGCTGCCGCTGCTGAAGCTGGACGACCGGCGCCGGCGCTCGATCTACGTACAGGTGGTGACGACGGCCACGTCCGTGCTGGCGCTCTGCCTGCTCATCGCGCGTCCGACGGAGTCGCTGACGCTGCTGCACATGACGGACAGCCTGGCGCTGACGCTGCGCCTGGACGGCGCGGGCAGCATCTTCATGGGTCTGATCGCGTTCCTGTGGCCGCTGGCCACGCTCTATGCGTTTGAGTACATGGCTCACGAGGAGCACGAGACGCCCTTCTTCACCTTTTACACGATGACCTACGGCGTGACGCTGCTCATCACGATGGCGGGCAATCTGTTCACGCTCTACGTCTTCTTCGAGTGCCTGACGCTGATCACCCTGCCGCTGGTCACGCACAAGATGGACGCCAAGTCCGCGCTGGCGGGCCGCCGCTACCTGGTCTATTCGATCAGCGGCGCGGCGCTGGCCTTCATCGGCCTGGTGTTCATCATGACGTTCGGCCAGAGCGACACGGCCTTCCGCTTCGGCGGGGTGCTGGCGCAGGAGGCGATCGCCGGGCGCGAGAACCTGCTGCTGCTGGTGTTCGTGCTCTCGTTCATCGGCTTTGCCACGAAGGCTGCGATGTTCCCCATGCACGGCTGGCTGCCGCTGGCCTCCGTGGCCCCCACGCCCGTGACGGCGCTGCTGCACGCGGTGGCGGTGGTCAACACCGGTGCGTTCGCCTGCATCCGCCTGATCTACTACAGCTTCGGCACGGATCTGCTTGCCGGCACCTGGGCGCAGGCGATTGCGGTGCTGCTGCCGGCGCTGACGATCGTCTACGGTTCGGTGATGGCCGTGCGCGAGCAGCACTTCAAGCGCCGCCTGGCCTACTCGACGGTGAGCAACCTGAGCTACATCCTGCTGGGCGCGGCGCTGATGACGCCCGCCGGCCTGACGGGCAGCCTGTCGCACCTGGTCTTCCATGGCCTGATGAAGATCGTGCTGTTCTACTGCGCGGGCGCTGTGCTCGTGCGCACGGGCGAGGAGTACGTGCAGGATCTGCGCGGTTCGTTCCGCGTGATGCCCTTCACGATGGGCGTGTATACGCTCTCCGCGCTGGCGCTGGTGGGCGTGCCGCCGCTGGCGGGCTTCATCAGCAAGTGGAACCTGCTGACTGCGGCGGTGGAGAGCGGCTTCACGCCGGGATATCTGGGCGCGGCGGCGCTGATCGTCTCCGCGATCCTGACGGCGGTATACCTGCTCTACGTCGTGGTGATGGCGGCGTTCTCCCCGCTGTCCGACGGCGGCATGGCCGCCTTCCGGGAGAATCGCGACCCGAGCTGGCTGATGAAGGCGCCGCTCGTCGTGCTGTGCGCGGCGATCGTGCTGCTGGGCCTGTGCTCGACGCCGCTCGTCCATTACTTTCAGGCCGTCGCCGGCGGCCTGCTGTGAGGAGGGGGTCTGACCGTGAATCTGTTGCTTCCCGTGCTCGTCTTCTTCCCGATGGCGGGCGCCGTCGCCTCCTACCTGTGCGGACGGCGCGATAAGCGGCTGCGCGACACGCTGTGCTGCGCGCTGACGGCCGTTGAATTCGCGCTGAGCGCGGCGCTGCTGCTGGCCGTCGTGCGCGGCGGCGAACGCGCCTTCGCGCTGGAGGGCTTCTGTGCGATGGGCCTGACGCTGCGTGCGGACGGCCTGCGCGCGCTGTACACGGCGATCGCGTCGTTCATGTTCCTGATGACGACGCTCTTCTCGCCGGAGTACTTCCGCCACTATCACAACCGCAACCGCTACTACCTGTTCACCCTGCTGACGCTGGGCGCGACGGTGGGCGTGTTCCTCTCCGACGACCTGTTCACGACGTTCGTCTTCTTTGAGGTGATGTCGCTCGCGTCCTATCCCTGGGTCGCGCACGATGAGCGCGCCGAGTCCCTGCGCGCCGCGGAGACGTACCTGTACATCGCGGTCATCGGCGGCCTGGTGACGCTGATGGGCCTGTTCCTGCTCTACGCGCAGCTGGGCACGCTGTCCTTTGCGGGCATGCGCGCGGCCGCCGCGGCGATGGAAAGCCCCGCTGCCCTGTACCTGCCCGGCGCGCTGACGCTCTTCGGCTTTGGCGTGAAGGCCGGCATGTTCCCGGCGCACGTGTGGCTGCCCAAGGCGCACGCGGTAGCCCCGGCCCCGGCGAGCGCGCTGCTGTCGGGCATCCTGACCAAGACGGGCGTGTTCGGCATCCTGGTCGTCTCGTCCAACCTGTTCCTGCACGATGCGAACTTTGGCGACGTGATCCTCTTCTTCGGCTGCGTGACGATGGTGCTGGGCGCGGTGCTGGCGCTGTTCTCCACGAACCTCAAGCGCACGCTGGCCTGCTCTTCGATGTCGCAGATCGGCTTCATCCTGGTGGGCGTGGGCCTGCAGGGACTGCTGGGCGCGCACAACGCCCTGGCGGTGCAGGGCACGGCGCTGCACATGGTGAACCACTCGCTGATCAAGCTGACGCTCTTCCTGTGCGCCGGCGTGGTCTACATGAACGCGCACAAGCTCAACCTCAACGAGATCCGCGGCTTCGGGCGCGGCAAGCCCCTGCTGCACTTTGCGTTCCTGATGGGCGCGCTGAGCATCGCGGGCGTGCCGCTCTTTGGCGGATACATCAGCAAGTCGCTGCTGCATGAGGGCATCGTCGAGTACATCGCGCTGCTGGGCGAGGCCGGACAGCCTGCGGGCCTGTACCGCTTCGTGGAGATCCTGTTCCTGACCAGCGGCGGCATGACGCTGGCGTACATGACCAAGCTGTACATCGCGCTCTTCTGGGAGAAGAACGCGGCCTGCCAGGCCGAGTACGACGCGCTCAACGGTCGGTACATGAACCGCCTGTCCGCCTTCGCGCTGGTCGGCGCGGCGGTGCTGCTGCCGCTGCTGGGCGTGCAGCCGAACGTGTTCATGACGCGCATCGCCTCGGTGATGCAGGGCTTCATGTACGGCCAGTCGCCCGAGCACGCCGTGGCCTACTTCTCCGCCGCCAACCTGACCGGTGCGGCGCAGTCGCTGTGCATTGGCGCCGTGCTCTATGCGCTCATCCGCTGGCTGCTCATGCAGCGGGAAGGCGGCGTGCGCGTCTACGCGGACCGCTGGCCGGCCAAGCTCGACCTGGAGGAGGGCCTCTATCGCCCGCTGCTGCTGCGCTGGCTGCCCAATCCCCTGGTGATCGCGCTCACGCGTGCGCTGGACGAGCTGACCGACTCGATCGTCATCGCCCTGCGCCACACGCTGCTGGGCCAGACGAAGAAGCACGGCCCCGTGCCCGTCGGCACGCATTTGACCTATGCGCTGGGCACCGTGCTCAACGCGATCGTGGTGCTGCTCAACCACACGTTCTACCACCGCCGGCCGATCAAGACGGACTTCACCGTCGCGCTGGCCGCCGGCCTGGACGAGCTGCGCAGCAGCGGACGGCTCATCAGCGGCAGCATGTCGTTTGGCCTGTTGCTGCTGTGCATCGGCATGTACCTGACGTTCGTGTACCTGATGACGCTCTCCTGACGGCGTTCTGATGCGGTCCCGCTCCCCGGCACGACCGGGCGGCGGGGCCGCCTTCATTTTGCTCCAAAAAAAATTTTTTTATTTTGTATAAGCGTTTCCTTGCAAACCATCGCAACCGGCGCTATAATGAGGGATGATTCCAAAGCCACCCGGAAAAGAGGGATATTTGTCATGAAGGGAAAAAAGAGGGCGGTCGGCGTCGCGGCGCTGTTGTTGGCGGCGTGCCTGGCGCTGATCTTCCTGACCGGCGGCGGAGGCGGACAGGAAGAGTCCATCCAGGCGGTCATGCGCGACGCCGTGCTGCACGAGGAAAACCACGTCGCCCTGTTGGGCATGGAGGTCAATCCCTCGGTCGCCTCCGGTCTGACGGTGACGGGTCTGCTGCTGCTTGTGGCCGCGCTGATCCGCATCTTCGCCATTCCGCGCTTTCGGTACGTGCCGGGCAGGTTTCAGCTCGTGGTGGAGGAGCTGGTCTCATTCTTTCGCAACCTGGCCAAAAGCAACAGCCCCCACCGCAACGGCTTCCTGGGCGCGTACATCTTCGGCGCAGGCGTGTACATCTTCTTCGGCACGCTCTTTGAGCTCTTTGGCGTGCAGGCGATGACGACGCACGGCACGTCCATCGCGCTGCCCGCGCCGCTGTCGGACATCAATGCGGCGATCGCGATGGGCTTTCTGAGCTACTTCGTCATCCTCTCCGGCGGATTGACGAGCAATGGCCTGCGCGGCGTCGGGAAGACGCTCAAGGACTTCTCGTTGCCCATCTCGATGAGCTTCCGCCTGTTCGGCGCGCTGCTCAGCGGCCTGCTGGTGACGGAGCTGGTCTACTACTCGCTGGCGCTCAGCTTCGTGCTGCCGGTGATCGTCGCCGTGCTGTTCACGCTGTTGCACGCGCTGATTCAGACGTACGTTCTGACGATGCTGACCTCGGTCTTCTATGGAGAGGTCACCGAACCGCACGCACCCAAGCCCCCCAAAAACGCCAACAAGGCCGCGCATGCGGCCGCAAAATGATCGGACGGAGGAGTCACACGATGAAAAAGTTCACGAAACGGTTTACCGCCCTGCTGCTTGTATGCCTGACCGCCACGCTGTTGATGAGCGCCTTTGCCTGCCCCGCCCTCGCCGAAGAGGTGCAGGAGGCGGCCCCCGCCGCTGAGATGACCACGTCCGCCAAGGCGCTGAGCGCCGCCATTGCCATCGGCCTGGCCGCCGGCCTGGGCGCGCTCGCCATGGGCACGGCCATCGCCAAGTCCGCCGAGGCCATCTCGCGCCAGCCTGAGGCCGAGGGCAGCATCCGCACGACGCTGATGCTCGGCCTGGTCTTCGTCGAAACCGCAATCATCTACGCTTTGATCGTCGCAATCCTGGTCATCTTCGTGCTGTAATTCATCCCCGACGGGAGAAAGGGGGCGGGCGCACGCCCGCCAGGTGAAGTTATGCCCTTGAACATCGACTTTCAACAGATCTTTCTGCATCTGTTCAACTTCATCATCCTCGCGCTGGGCCTCTACCTGCTGCTCTACCGCCCGGTCGTTGCGTTCATGGACAAGCGCCAAGCGCACTACGAGGAGCTGGACCGCCAGGCGGCCGAGAAGGACGCGGCTGCGCAACAGAAGCTGGACGCGTATGACGCGCGCCTGAAGGCTGCGGACGAGGAGATTCAGCGTCGGAACGCCGACGCCAACCGCCAACTCGAGGCCAAGCGGCAGGAGCGCCTGCAGCGCGCCCAGGAGCAGGCCGACAAGCTGGTCGAGGAGGCCCGCAAGGCCGCGGAGCGCGAGCGCGCCGCCATGCTGGAGGGCGCCAAAAAGGACATCGCCGAGATGGTCGTCAGCGCGGCCGGCAAGCTCGCCGACAAGGAGATCGATCCCGCAGCGGACCGCGCGCTGTATGACCGCTTCCTGGAGGAAGCGCAGGCGGCGCAGGAGGACAGGCCATGAGCGACATGCGCAAAGCGGTCACGGCGGCGCGCCTTGTGTGCGTGACGCCGCCCGATCCCGGTCAGGAGGCGCGCATCCGCGCGTTCCTGGCAAGCAAGTACGCCGAGCCGGTGTCTTTGGAGATCGCCGTCGATCCCTCGTTGCGCAGCGGCTTTCGCCTGAGCGTGGGCAGCGACGTATACGACTGGAGCGCCGACGGGCGCCTGGAGCAACTGCGCGAGCAGGTCGAGAGGGTGGCCGGAGCTGCCCGCGGCGAAGACAATCTCATTCCGCTGCTGCGCGCCGGCATTTCGGAGTTCCGGCTGCTGGCCGAGCGCAGCGAGGTCGGCACGGTGCTGTCCGTGGGCGACGGCATCGCCGTCGTCGAGGGGCTCGAACATGCCGCCTATGGCGAGATCCTGCTCTTTGAGTGCGGCGTAAAGGGCATGGTGCAGGACCTGCGCCGCGGCGAGACGGGCTGCATCCTCTTTGGCGACGACGCGCAGATCGAGGCCGGCAGCCGCGTGGCGCGCACCGGCAAGACCGCCGGCGTGCCCGTGGGCGACGGATTTCTCGGCCGCGTGGTGGATGCGCTGGGCGCGCCCATCGACGGCGGCCCGGACATCGCGCCGGAGGGATTCCGGCCCATCGAAGAGCCCGCGCCCGGCATCATCGACCGCCAGAGCGTGAACGAGCCGCTGGAGACGGGCCTGCTGGCCATCGACTCGATGTTCCCCATCGGCCGCGGCCAGCGCGAGCTCATCATCGGCGACCGGCAGACGGGCAAGACGGCCATCGCGCTGGACACGATCCTCAACCAGAAGGGCAAAAACGTCGTGTGCGTGTATGTGGCCATCGGCCAGAAGGCCAGCTCCGTGGCCCAGCTGGTGGAGACGCTGCGCCGCCGCGAGGCGCTGCCCTACTGTGTCGTCGTCAGTGCAACGGCAGGCGAGCCGGACACGCTGCAATATATCGCGCCCTATGCGGGCTGCGCGATCGCCGAGCACTTCATGCACAAGGGGCGCGACGTGCTGATCGTCTATGACGACCTGTCCAAGCACGCCATCGCCTACCGCGCCATGAGCCTGCTACTGGAGCGCGCGCCGGGCCGCGAGGCGTACCCCGGCGACGTGTTCTACCTCCACTCCCGCCTGCTGGAGCGCTCCGCACACCTGAGCGACGCGCTGGGCGGCGGCAGCATGACCGCGCTGCCCATCGTCGAGACGCAGGCGGGCGACGTATCCGCCTACATCCCCACGAACATCATCTCCATCACGGACGGCCAGATCTTCCTGGAGAGCGACCTGTTCTTCGCCGGCCAGCGCCCTGCGGTCAACGTGGGCCTGTCCGTCTCGCGCGTGGGCGGCGCGGCGCAGACCAAGGCGATGAAGCGCGCCGCCGGCACGCTGCGCCTGGACCTGGCGCAGTACCGCGAGATGGAGGTCTTCACGCAGTTCTCCAGCGACCTGGACGAGGGCACGCGGGCCCAGCTGCGCTACGGCCAGGCGCTGATGCGCATGCTGCGCCAGCGCCAGTATGCCCCGCTGAGCATGCACCAGCAGGTGATCGTGCTCGTGTGCGCGATGGACCGCCTGCTCTGCCGCGTGCCGGAGCAGCAGGTGCCCGCGCTGCGCGACGCGCTGCTGGAGCACTTTGAGCAGGCGCATGCGGACGTGTGCGCGCAGCTGGAGGAGGAGCGGGCGCTGCCGGATGACCTGCGGGCGCGGATTCTCGACATCGCCCGCGCGTTCACCGACGCGAACGCCGCCCGCTTTGGGGGGAAATGACGCATGCCCAGCGCAAAGGAAATCAAAACCCGCATCGCCAGCATCCGCGACACGCAGAAGATCACCAATGCGATGTACCTGATCTCCTCAACCAAGCTGCGGCGCGCACGTGCGGAGCTGTCCAAGACGCGGCCCTACTTTGAGGCGCTGCAGGCCGAGATCAAGCGCATCTTCCGCACCGTGCCGGACGTGAACAGTCCCTACTTCTACCCGCCTGCCGGCGCGCCCAAGCTGGAGGGCACATACGCCTGTCTGGTGCTGACCGCGGACCGCGGCATGGCGGGGGCGTACAACCACAACGTCCTCAAGGCGGCGCGCGAGATGCTCGCCCAGCATCCGGATACCAAGCTCTATGTCGTGGGCGAATACGGCCGGCAGCACTTCCTGCACGCGCAGGTGCCCATCGAGCGCAGCTTTTTGTACCCTGCGCAGAGCCCCACGCTGCACCGCGCGCGGGAGATCTGCGACGTGCTGCTGGAAGGCTATGATGCAGGCGCGTACCAGAAGCTGTTCATCCTCTACACGGACATGAAGAGCAGCCTGGTCGCCGAGCCGATCTGTACGCGGCTGCTGCCCTTTCACCGGGGCGACTTCTCTTCCCCGGCCAGCGCGCCCGGCGTGAGCTTTGAGTTTCAGCCCAGCGTCGAGTCGGTGCTCCATCACGTCATTCAAAGCTATGTGACCGGCTTCATCTACAGCGCGCTGGTCGACAGCTTCTGCGCGGAGCAGAACGCCCGCATGTCCGCGATGAGCGCGGCGGGCGAGAACGCGGACAAGATGCTCGCGGAGCTATCCGTGCAGTACAACCGCGTGCGTCAGGCGTCCATCACCCAGGAGATCACCGAGGTGGCTGCGGGCGCCAAGGCGCAGCAAAGAAAGAAGGTGGCAAAGTGCTAAACAGCGGAAAGATCGTGCAGGTTTCCGGGCCCGTGGTCGACGTGACGTTCGATGCGGGCCATCTGCCCCATATCCGCGAGGCGCTGCGCGTCACGGTAGACGGGCAATCGCGCGTCATGGAGGTCGCCCAGCATCTGGACGACGTGACCGCGCGCTGCATCATGCTCGCGCCCAGCGAGGGCCTGTGCCGCGGCATGGACGTGGAGGCGCTGGGCAGCGGCATCAGCGTGCCGGTCGGCGACGCGACGCTGGGGCGCATGTTCAACGTCCTGGGCGAGCCCATCGACGGCGGCGCGCCCGTGCCCGAATCGGCGCAGCGGTGGTGCATCCACCGCAAGGCCCCGTCGTTTGCCGACCAGAGCCCCGTCGTCAGCGTGCTGGAGACGGGCATCAAGGTCATCGATCTGCTCGAGCCCTACGCGCGCGGCGGCAAGATCGGCCTGTTCGGCGGCGCGGGCGTGGGCAAGACCGTGCTCATCCAGGAGCTGATCCGCAACGTGGCCTCCGAGCATGGCGGCTACTCGATCTTCACAGGCGTGGGCGAGCGCAGCCGCGAGGGCAACGACCTGTGGAACGAGATGCGCGAGAGCGGCGTCATCGACAAGACGGCGCTCGTGTTCGGCCAGATGAATGAGGCGCCGGGCGTGCGCATGCGCGTGGCGCTCTCGGGCCTGACGATGTCCGAGTACTTCCGGGATGTGCAGCACAAGGACGTGCTGCTGTTCATCGACAATATCTTCCGCTTCGTGCAGGCCGGCTCCGAGGTCTCCACGCTGCTGGGGCGCATGCCCTCGGCGGTGGGCTATCAGCCGACGCTGGCCACGGAGATGGGCCAGCTGCAGGAGCGCATCACCTCCACCAAGGAGGGCTCCGTCACCTCCGTGCAGGCGATCTACGTGCCCGCGGACGACCTGACCGATCCCGCGCCCGCGCAGACGTTCACGCACCTGGATGCGACGACCGTGCTCAGCCGCAAGATCTCCGAGCAGGGCATCTACCCGGCCGTGGATCCCCTGGCCTCCACCTCGCGCATCCTGCAGGCGGACATCGTCGGTCAGGCGCACTACGACACCGCCCGCGCCGTGCAGGAGATCCTCCAGCGCTATGCGGATCTGCAGGACATCATCGCCATCCTGGGCATCGAAGAGCTCAGCGAGGAGGACCGCCTGACCGTCTCCCGCGCGCGCAAGGTGCAGCGCTTCCTGTCGCAGCCCTTCCACGTGGCGGAGAAATTCACGGGCGTCAAGGGTGCCTACGTGCCGCTGGCGGATACCATCCGCAGCTTCCAGGCGATCCTCTCCGGCGAGATGGACGCCTATCCCGAGTCGGCCTTCTACAACGTCGGCACGATCGAGGACGTCGTGGAGAAGGCCAAGCGCGAGGGGGCGTGAGCGCATGGAGAGCTTTCAGGTGGACATCCTGGCCGCGGACCACACGTTCTACTCCGGTCCGTGCGTGTCGCTGATCGTGCCCACGCCGCACGGCATGTACGGCGTGATGGCGCGCCACTCGAACATGATCGCCTCCGTCGCGCCGGGCGAGCTCAAGTATACGCTGCCTGGCGAGGCGCCGCGCATCGCCGCGGTATCCTCCGGGCTGATCAAGGTCGAGGACGGGCGGGCGCTCATCCTGGTGGAGACGGCCGAGCGGCCGGAGGAGATCGACCGCAACCGCGCCCAGCGCACGGCGGATGCCGCGCGCGAGGCGATGCTGCAAAAGATGAGCCGGCGCGAATACCTCCAGACCCAGGCGCAGCTGGCGCGCACGATCATTCGCCTGCGCGTCAAGAGCCACGCCGAGCGGCTGGACTGACAGCCAATCCATTGATAAAGTCCGCACCCTGTTCAGGGTGCGGACTTTTCGTTGTGGGCACTACGCCGCGGAGCGGCAGGTTTTAGAGGATCTCCTTCAGCTCCAGCAGATGCCGGACGACGGCATCCGCCCGCTCTTCGACGCATCGGGGCGCCTGATAGACCGCCAGCCCCTGCCGGATCCAGACGGTGGCCATGCCCAGCCGCTTGGCGGGGGCCACGTCGTTGTCCAGCCGGTCTCCGATCATGACGGCCTCCTGCGGCCCGCACCGCGCCATCTCCAGCGCGCGATCAAAGATCGCCCGGTCCGGTTTGGCCACGCCCAGCTCCGCGGAGGCCGCCACGACGTCGATGTATGGCAGCAACCCCCAGCCGCGCAGGCGCTCGGCGCTGCCCGGGGATTGATTGGCGATCACGCCGACCCCATATCCCCTGCCGCGCAAGTACGCCAGGATCGCTTCGGCCTGCGGATAGGGAACCTCGTCCTCCTTGGGCCAGGGCGTCTTGGTCAGCCCGAAAAAGCGGATGGCCTCCGCGTCGCCGTTGAGGTTCTGCCTTGCAAAGGCTATCCGCTTTTCATGGAATTGCTCAAACGAAATGCCGGTCCCCGCGAGCATGTCGCGGGTGCGGTGGCGATGGGCCCGCGTCTCGTCAATCAGCGTCGTGCCCATGTCCAGAAACACCCATTGGATCCGCCGCTTCAGCATGCCGCGCCTCCTCCGATCCGGTCTCTCAAGACCTCACTTGCAGCAGGTCTCGCAGGGCGTCAGGCGGTTGAAGGGCTCGGAGCCGCGCAGCAGTCCGGGCAGCACGCTCAGCGGCAGGTAGGCGGCGTCCACGGTCGCGCAGTTCGGGTCTTCATGGTAGTGCGCGCCGCCCGCGGGATTGAAGTAGGCCGGCGCAAGCGCCATGCCCTGGTCGCGCTGGACGCAGGCGTCGCAGGCCTCCAGGCCGCTGGCCGGCAGGTCCCGCACGTCTATCTCCTGCAGCGGCAGGTAGTCCGCATCGACCGTGTAGCACGTCGGGCTGCTGTGATAGCGCCTGCCGCCGTCCTCGTTATAATAGACATACACCTGCGTCTCCCGCGTGCAGCGCTCGCAGGGGATCAGCGAGGCGTACGGGGCCTGGCCCAGCTGCGAGGCCGGGAAGGCCGTCAGCGGCAGGTATTCGTCATCCACGACGGCGCAGTTGGCCATAGTGTGGTAATACGAGCCGCCCTCCGCGTTGTAGTAGAGCGTCGGCACGCGCGCCTCCAGCACGCACACTGCGCAGGGCGCGAGCAGCGCATAGGGCGCCTCGTCCAGCTGTGACGCGCCAAAGGGATCCAACGGCAGGTAGTCCTCGTGCACCGTCTCACAGTATGCGTCGGCATGATAGTAGGCGCCTCCGTCAGGATTGTAGTACAGCGTCAACTCTGCCTGGGCGCACGTAGCGCACGACAGCGCGACCGCCAGTCCCACGGCGAGCAGCTTCTTTCTCATTGGGGCATTCCTCCGTTCAGGATCATTGTATATCAGACGAACCGGCGCGGCCGTTTCTTCCCATGGCGCGCAAAAAGCGGGAAGGGACGTCCCTTCCCGCAGGCGGCTTCATGTTACGCCAGCCATTTATCCTTGAGCAACGGCATGAAGATGCCGCCCTGCACGGAGCGCGCGATGAACGCGCAGTAGCGGCCGGTCTTCGTATCATACCAGTCGCTGAAGGGCACGCGCGTGGGCGTCTCCTTCATGTAGCGCACGATCGGCTCGCTGAGCGCCTGAACGGTCGTCGCATCCTCGCCCATCGCCGCCGCCCAGAGGATCCAGTCGGACTTGGTGTAGTCCGCGCGCGAATCCAGCGGCACGCCATAGCGGTTCTGCTCCTTGCGGTAGCGGGCGATCTCGCCGCGATAGAACGCCTGATCGAACAGCCCGAAGCCGAACAGCAGATCCCACACGGCGTTGTACTTGAGGCTCCAGCCCTTGCCGTCCAGCGTCAGGGCCGTGCCCTCGTCCGTCTTGGCGCGCGCGAGCACGCTCTGCGCCATCTCGCGGCTGGCCTTGACGGCCTCCTGCGCCTTGGCCGTCTCGCCCATGCGCTCCATCATCCAGCCGTAGGCCGCCAGGCCGCACACGGCCTTCAGCGCCAGGTTGACGTTGTGCGCCAGGTGACCGGCGAAGTCGTCGGTGCACAGCTGCTCGCCCGGGTCTGCACCGTAGCGCTCCAGATAGCGCACCCACTTCTCCAGCGTGGGCATATAGGCGCGCACGAGGCTGTCGTCGCCGTCGGCGCGCATGGCCGCGGCCAGCATGAGGATCATGTTGCCACACTCCTCGACCGGCATCTGGTAGCGCAGGTCGTACAGGTTCTCCTCGCCCTCGTCCAGATACAGCGGCGGGTAGGCGTCGCCGTTCTGGATGGCGTCGGTCAGGCCCATGCCGAACGCGTCGCGCTTGAGGCCATAGACCTGGCCCGTCGCGTGCGGGTAGCGGCCCACGTCATGCGGGGCAAAGTCGTCCTTCCAGGCGGGCATGTTGGCAAAGCGCAGGATGGGGCGGCACATGGCGCGCACCAGTTCCGGCGCGTAGAGCAGGTACAGCGGGATGGAGGGATAGCTCACATCCGCGGTGCCGATGCAGCCGTTGGAGTCGTTCTCCTTGGACAGGAAGATCGCGTTGCCGTCGCGGTCGGCGATCAGCTTGTGCGCCGCGATGGAATGGCGGTAGGAGGCCGCCACCAGCGTGGCATACGCCTCGCCGCCCACGCGGCGCGCGTCCGCCATCAGCTGCGCGTCCAGCGCGTCGCAGCGCGCGGCGATCGCCTCGCGGCCGGCCGCGCACTCGTGCAGCGCCTGCATGATCGTCTTGCCGGCGCGCGCATACCAGGCCTTGGCCGTCAGGTCGAAGTAGCGGATGGCGTCCACATCATCGTAGGCGAGCAGCAGGTGCGCCGGCACGCCGGCCTGCAGCGCGCGCGTGAACGTCAGCGCCCAGTGGCCGCCCTCGCGCGCGAAGGCGGTGTCCGCATCCGCGGCCAGGTACGCATAGCCCCAGTCGATGGTGATGTGGTCGCCCGTATGGCACAGCGTGTTCTGGCGCTTCTTGCCCATCCAGGCGACATGCAGCTCGCCGCTCTGATAGTCCTTGCCGACCATCGGCGCGGGGTTCAGGCCGTCGTAGCAGATGTCGTCATGCAGCGCAAAGCGCAGCTCCGCCGCGCGGTCGGCCTCAAAGTCGATGAACGTGATGGGCGTGCTCATCAGGTCAAAGTCGTCCAGCAGCAGCGGCGCGCGGAACGACACGCATACCTTGGCGTCGCCCGCGCGGAAGGCGTAGCGGGTGCAGGTGGGCGTCACGTCGACGGAGAGCACCTCCGCCTCCTTCGCGTCCTGACGGCCGATGAGCGCGTAGCGCTCGCCATCCACGCAGGCGCTGAGCGTGATGCGCTTGCGCTCGCCCGCCCAGTGGCGCGTATCCTGCTGCGCCGGACGGTCCGTGCAGCTCCAGATGGACACATACGGGTCGCTCGTCACCAGCGGATAAGCGGCCAAATGCGTACCTTCATGCATAAAGCGATGACCTCCTTGATTCTCTCGTGCTCGCAGTCTGCGCGGCGGCGCCACGCATCTGTCTCTATTGTAATCGCTTCCGCCGCAAGATGCAATTCCAAAATTCCACGATTGCGCACCAAAAGACAACTTTCGCCCGTGCAAAGGAATCCGCCCGCGCCGCGGCGAATCATACGTCATTTCGGCAAGGGAGGGACGGTCTTGGAATCAACGGCTTGGGCGGCTGCCGTACGGCCCATCCGCATCCGCGGCGCGCGCGAGGGCAATCTGCAGGACGTGGACGTCGACATCCCCCGCGGCCGCCTCGTCGCGCTCACGGGCGTGTCCGGCTCGGGCAAGTCGACGCTGGCGGTGGACCTGCTCTTTCAGGAGTGCCAGCGCCAGTACCTGGAGGCGATGGGCATGCAGGGCATCCGGCGTCCAGCGGTCGACCGCGTCATGGGCGCGTCGCCCGCGCTTTGCATCCTGCAGGGCGCATATGGCAAGAGCGCGCGCTCCACGGCGGGCACGATCACCGGCGTCAACGCGGACCTGCGCATGCTCTTTGAGAAGCTGCACCGGCGCGCCTGCCCGCACTGCGGGGCAATGATCGATGCGGACGCCTGCCGGGAGACGACGCAGGGCCACGGAGACGAATTCCGCGCGTTCATGGACTGCCCTGTGTGCGGCGCGCGCATGGACAGGCTGACGCGCGCAGACTTCTCGTTCAACACGCGCGCGGGCGCGTGCCCCGAGTGCCGCGGCCTGGGCGTGGCGCTCCGCCTGTGCGAGGAGCGCGTGCTGCACGAGGACCGCACGCTGGAGGAAGGCGCAGTTGACTACTGGCGGCACCGCTACGGCGCGTTCGAGCGCGAGGCGTACTTTCACGCGCTGCGCTGCGCGGGCCTGCCCGTGCCGGAGGGCGTGCCGCTGCGCGACTTCACACCCGAGCAGCGCGCGCTGCTGCTGGAGGGGACGGACGCCCTGGGCAGCGGCGCGCCGAAGACCGCAGCCGAGGGGCGCTTTGAGGGCGTGCTGGCCGTGCTGCGCCGGCGGTTGGACGCACAGGGCCCGCAAGGTGCCGCCGCGCGCGACTACTTTGCGCAGGGAACCTGTCCTGCCTGCGGCGGGGAACGCCTGGCGCCGCTGCCGCGCGGCGTCACGGTCGAGGGCGTCCGGCTCCCCCAGCTGCATGCAATGCAGCTGGATGCGCTCGACGCGTGGCTGACCGGCCTGGAGGCGCGCCTGTCCGCCGCGCGGCGCGCGCTCGTCGCGCCCTATCTGGCCGACCTGCACGCCAAGATTGCGCGCATTGCGCGCCTCGGCCTGGGATATCTGACGCCTGCGCGGGCGACGGACACGCTCTCGGGCGGCGAGGCGCAGCGGCTGCGCCTGTGCGCGGCGCTGGACACCGGCATGACCGGCCTGCTCGTCGTGCTGGACGAGCCGACCGTCGGCCTGCACCCGCGCGACACGCTGGGACTGATCGCGCTGCTGCGCGGCCTGGCGCAGGAGGGCAACACCGTGCTCGTCATCGAGCACGACCTGGACGTCATCCGCGCCGCGGACCACGTGATCGACCTGGGGCCCGGCAGCGGGCGGATGGGCGGCCGCGTCGTCGCGCAGGGCGCGCCGCAGGAGATCGCCGCCTGCCCGGGCAGCGCCACGGGCGCGTGGCTGCGCGGCGAGCCGGCCCTGAGGGAGGCGGCGCGTCGGACACCCTCCGGCTTCATCCGCGTGCGCGACGCGCGGCTGCACAACCTGCGGGGCGTGGACGTCTCCTTCCCCACCGGCTGCCTGACGGCGGTGACGGGCGTGTCCGGCTCGGGCAAGACGTCGCTCGTGATGGGCGTGCTCGCCCATCCGGAGGGCCGGCACGTCGAAGGACTGGAGGCGTTTACGCGGATCGTCACGTCGGATGCGGCGCAGGTCGTGCGCATGCGACGGTCCAATGCCGCCACGTTCACCGGCCTGTACGACGCGCTGCGCAAACGCTTTGCCGCGCTGGAGCCGGCGCGGGCGCTGTCGCTGACGCCGGGCCACTTCTCGTTCAACGTCAAGGGCGGTCGCTGCGAGCGGTGCGAGGGCATGGGCACGGTGACGAGCAGCATGCTCTTCTTCCCCGACGCCCAGGTGACCTGCCCCGAATGCCACGGGCGGCGCTTTTGCGAGGCGGTGCTCTCCGTGCGCCTGGACGGGCGCAGCATCGCGGACGTGCTGGACCTGGACGTGGACGCGGCGGCGCAGGCGTTTACGGGAGATGCCGCGCTCTCGCGGCCGCTGAACCTGCTGTGGCAGGCGGGGTTGGGCTATCTGACGCTCGGCCAGGCGCTGCCCACGCTCTCCGGCGGCGAGGCGCAGCGGCTGGGGCTTGTGCGCGACCTGCTGCAGCGTGCGTCCGGCCCATGCCTGTACCTGCTCGACGAGCCGACGACCGGCCTGCACCCGCAGGATGTGGCGCACTTTCTGCGCCTGCTGCGCCGCCTGACGGATGCCGGGCATACGGTGATCGTCGTGGAGCACAACCTGCAGCTCATCGCCGCATGCGACTACGCCGTCGATCTGGGCCCCGAGGGCGGCGCGCAGGGCGGCCGGGTCGTCGCCTGCGGCGCGCCGGAGGACCTCTGCGCGTGTGAGAGCTCCCACACGGGGCGCGCGCTGCGGGCCTTTCTCGCGCGCGGATGCGCTCCCTTTGAGGGGTGATCCCCTTCGGTATTGAGGATTGCCTCAGAACGCAATTTGCGGAGGAACACCATGGACATCACTTATGTTGCGGGAAGGGAAAAGTTTAATTACCGGGTCTGCGCCGTCATCATCTCCGGCGGCAAGATTCTGGCCATGCGCGACGAGCGTTCCCCTTACTTTTATCTGCCCGGAGGCCGGGTGCAGCTGGGCGAAACCGCCGAACGCGCGGTGATCCGGGAAGTTGAGGAGGAGCTGTGCGTCACGCCCACGATCCTCCGCCCGCTGTGGCTCAATCAGGGCTTTTTCACCGAGGATGTCGATCAGCTCCGCTATCACGAGCTGTGCATCTATTTTTTGATGGATGTCTCTGGAACGGGGCTGTTGGACAGGGGAGAGCGGTTTACGCTTCACGAGGGCAGCCACAGACATGATTTTGAATGGCTCGCGTTCGAGCGCCTGCAGGACGAGTATTTCTATCCCCTATTTCTGAAGACCAGCATTTTCGATCTCCCCGAACAATTCACCCTCAAGACGGAATATGAGTAATCGCGTCTTTTCCATGCGCCTGCATGAAAGATGCCATGCAATCGGATGATTTGCATGGCGTCTTTCATTTCCATTGATCTGGGCAGGCCGCATCGCCCCTCTCCAGGCGCGCGCCTTCAGCCCGGCCCCGTTCAGCCAAATACGTCCACGATCACGAGCTCCAGCGGATTGCCCAGACGCGGCAGGCAGGCGGTGTTGGCAAGGCCGCGGCTGACGACCAGCCGGCCGTGATGCACGCCGTCTGCATAGCGCGGAAACAGCCCCTGCCCTGGCGCAAAGACGGGCCTGCCCAGCAGGCGCCACTGGCCGCCGTGGGCATGGCCGGAGAGGACGACATCGCCCGGCAGGTCGAACCTGTCGTAGTACTCCGGCCTATGGCACAGCAGCACGCGCACCACAGGCGCGTCCGACTCCCCCTCCGCCCGTGCAAAGGCATCCAGCCAGCCTGCGTTCATCCGCGACGTCAGCCCGCCGACGATCGCCTCGCAGGTGCCCACGCGCAGGCGGATGAACGAGCCGTCGAGCAGCGATGCGCCCGTGTGCAGGACCTGCACGCGCTGCGCGGGCGTGATGCCGCGCTCGTGGTTGCCCAACGCATAGCAGACCGGCGCGATGCGGACAGCCTCGCGCAGAAAGACGAGCGCCCTGTCGTTGCCCGGCCGCTGGGGGCGCAAGCGGGAGACGGCGTCGCTGGCGGCGGTCGCCACGCGCAGCGCGGCGCGCACCAGCGGGTTACCGCCGGCATACCAGTCGTCCGGGTCCTTGGGCGCGTCCGGTGGCGGCGGGCACTCCATCAGGTCCCCCGCAATGGCGATGAGGTCGGGCTGCGCATCCCGCACGGCCTGTGCCAGGCCGCGGCAGGGACGGTCGTGCAGATCGGCCACCAGCGCAATGCGCAGCAGGCGCCGTTCGGCCCGGCCGCCGGGCAGGTCGATGCGGCGCACGTTGCACTGGAAATGCGTTCGTGTCTTCTTCATGGCCTTTCTCTTTCCGGCCCGCGACGAAGAAACCCGGCGCAGTCTGCCCGCGCCGGGCGCCCTGTCAAGAGCCTCTGTACTGGCTGAGTTTGACGCGATAGTTATACAGGTCGCTGGAATGGCGGGCGAAGCACTCGTCCAGGTCCTTGAGCATCTTCTCCGCCTCGTCAAGCGTGTTGAGGAACATGTCGCGCGCCTGCGCATCCGCGCGCTCCACAGTCTCCCGCGCGCGCTGGTTGGCCTGGCGCATGACCTCAGTCTGCTCTACCAGTTCGCGCGCATGCTGCTCGGCCTCGGCGATGCGGGCGCTGGCCTCCTGCTCGGAGTTGGCGCGCACCTGCGCCGCATAGGCCTCAGCGTTCGCGCGCGTCTGTTGGGCGTAGTCGTCCGCCTCGGCGCGCACGCGCTCGTCGTAGCGGTCGGCCTTTTCGCTCTTCTGGCGGGCCGATTCCTCCGCATCCGCCAGGCGCGTATGCGCCTTGTTCTCGGCCTCGGTCACGATGTTGTTCGCCTTGCGGTTGGCCTCGGTGACGATGCGCTGCTCCTCGCGCAGCAGGTTCTGACAGTTCTTGATGTCCTCGGGCACGTCCGCGCGGATCTTCGCGCACAGCTCCAGGATGTACTCCTTGTCCACCAGGAACAGGTTGGACAGGAGGCCCTTTTTGCTGGCGGCGATCTCCTGCTCCAGTTCGTCGATCGCGTCGTAGATTTTCAGTTCAGCGTCCATGGGCGTTCCTCCTCCCCGCGTCCAGCGCGGCTTGCACGTCGTTCAGGATACACGGCGGAACGAACGCGCTCACGTCGCCGCCGAACGTCGCGATTTCGCGCACACCGCTCGAGCTGATGTACGCATGCTCCGGCCGGGTCATCATGAAGAGCGTCTCCACGCCGGGGCACAGCCTTCGGTTCATCTGCGCCATCTGAAACTCGTATTCAAAGTCGCTCACCGCGCGCAGCCCGCGCAGCACGACCGATGCGCCGGCCTGGCGCGCATAGTCGACCAGCAACCCCTCAAAGCGCTCGGCGCGCACATTCGGCAGGTGCGCACAGGCGCGCTCGATGAACGCCAGGCGGGTCTGCACGGGGAACGCGCCCTGCTTGTTCGGATTGTGCAGCACCGCGACGATGACGGCGTCATACAACCGGGCCGCGCGCTCGATGATGTCCAGGTGTCCGACCGTGATCGGGTCAAAGCTGCCCGGATACAGCGCGATGTTCATGGCGTCTCCTCCTGACGGATGCGGACGAACGTGATCTCCGTATCCCCATAGCGTCGGGTCTGCAGCGTTTCAAACCGCTCGTCCACATCGGGCAGGCGGCCGCGCCTGTGCTCGACCACCAGCAGGCAGGCAGCCGCCAGCGCGCCCGCATCCAGCAGCGCCGCGCACATCTCACCGGTGTTCTCCATGCGGTAGGGCGGGTCGATGAACACCAGGTCAAACCCGCCGCCGGCCAGCCGCTGCGCCGCCGCGCGCCAGTCGCAGGCGAGCACCTGGCAGCGCGCATCCATGTGCAGCGTCTCGACGTTGCGGCGCACGCAGGCGACGGCCGCGCGCGCGCTGTCGACGAAGACGGCGCGCTCCGCGCCGCGGCTGAGCGCCTCCAGCCCCAGCGCGCCCGAGCCTGCAAACAGATCCAGGACGTGCGCGCCGGGCACGTCCGCGCGCAGGATGTTGAACAGCGATTCGCGCACATAGTCCTGCGTGGGGCGCGTGTCCATGCCCTGCGGGGCGACGATCGTGCGTCCGCGCGCGCTGCCGCTGATGATCCGCAAGGCATTCCCTCCGCTTCTCATTGGTTTCACCGGCTATTATACCAAATTTCCGGAGATTTCACAACGTCAGATCAGCTGTTCGGGGCCCTTGCGCTCCTTTTCCCGCTGGCGGCGCGCGGCCTGTTCGCGCTTCTTCTTGCGCTTGATCTTCTTGAGCGTAGCCGCCTTGGCCTGCTCGTTGTAGGCCAGGCGTTTCACGTGCAGCGCATGCCCGCGCAGATAGCCCAGCGCATAGCCCAGCGGCAGAATCAGCAGCAGCACGGGGCCCAGCCGGTCAATCTGGAAGGCGTAATACATCACGTTGTTGCCGAAGGGCAGCAGGTAGATCATGTTGCACGCGCGCACGACGATGCGCAGGTAATCCGGCAGCGTTGCGCCGCTCAATTCGCCGTAGTAGCTCAGCGGCGCGTACACATCCGCGCGGTAGGCATACGCGCTCATCCACGAGGGCATGTCCTGCAGCGTGTAGGTATAGGGCTGCGCCACCGCCGCCACCACCAGCGCGCACAGCACAAAGGGCAGCGCACCCAGCAGCGCGCCCGCCAGCGCGCGCAACGGCGCATAGCACTTGGCGCGCTCCTCCGGCGACGGCGTATACCCGTCTGCCATGCGCTTTTGCAGCATGGAACCAAACGTCACATCGCGCTCGCCCTGCTCGCCGCCGCTGACCAGCTGCATCCAGAAGCATGCCACAATGACCGCGCATGCAATCACCGCGCGCACAAACAGATTGCCGATCGTCGCAAATGTCTGCAGCAGCAGCCCCAGCACCGCCACGAGCACGATCGTGCCCACCGTCCGCCCAGCGATGGCCAGCATGGGCTTGCCCAGGATCTTCCCGCGAATCCTCTGTTTTTCGTTCACCTTTGGTTCCTCCGTTATCTTATTCTTTCCGGCAGCGGATGATGCCGCCGGGCGTCGCCACGAAAGCGACCGGGACGTCGTGCGCCGATGCCTGCAGGCCGTCCATGATCTGAAAGTCATAGCCAATCCCCGCGATCACGCCGCGCATGTCCGGCAGGTAGCGGTCGTAGTATCCGCCGCCCTGTCCGATGCGAACGCCGTCCCTGCCAAACGCCACGCCCGGCACAAGCGCCAGATCGATCCGCTCCGGCGCGCACACGGGCGCGTCCGTCCCCGGCTCGCGAAGTCCCCATGTGCCGGGCACGAGCTCGTCCAGCGTCTGCACGCAGCGGGCCGTCATTTCGCCGTCCGCCTCGCATCGCGGGAGGAGCAGCGTCTTGCCCGACGCAAGCGCGTCGCAGAGGACCGGCTCCAAGTCCAGCTCTCCGCGCGCGGCGACATAGGCGAAGACCGTCTGCGCCGTCCGATAGGCGGGCCAGGCCAGGAGGCGCGCGGCGACATCCCGCATGGCCTGCGCGCGTTCGTCCGCATCCAGCGCCATGCGCCGGGCCCGCATTGCGCGCCGGATCGTTCGCTTGTCCGTCATCGGTAGGTGCGCGGCACGCGCGCGCTCGGGGCGAGCAGGATCTCATAGCTGATCGTATCCGCCCAGGCCGCCATCTCGTCCGCGCTGATCGCCTCGCCGCCCTGCGCGCCCAGGAGCACGACCTCGTCGCCCGCCGCGCAGCCCGGCACGTCCGTCACATCCACCATCATCTGGTCCATGCACACGCGGCCCACGACCGGCGCGCGCCGCCCGCGCACGAGCACCTGCGCACGGCCCGAAAACGCGCGCCTGTAACCATCCGCATAGCCCACAGGCACCGTCATCACGCGCATGTCGTGCGCCGCGGTGTACGTGCCGCCATAGCTGATGCGCTCGCCGGCCGGCAAGTCCTTGACGAACGTTGCGCGCGTGGTCCAGCGCATCGCGGGCCGCAGGCCGCCGATGCCCGGCGCCGGCGCGCAGCCGTAGAGCGCGATGCCGCCGCGCACCATGTCGTAGTGCGCCTGCGGATAGCGGTAGATGCCCGCGCTGTTGCAGGCATGCCGCAGCAGCGGCGCGCCGTGCACGGCCTCGACGGCGCGCAGCATGTCCTCAAAGCGTGCGATCTGCAGCAGCGTCTGCGACGCATCCGCCTCGTCCGCCGACGCGAAGTGCGTAAACGCGCCCACCAGATGCACCCCGGGCGCCTCATCCGCAGTCCGCGCCAGCTCCGCAGCCTGTACAGCCGTGCGCACGCCGATGCGCGACATACCCGTGTCCAGCTTGAGATGTACCCGCGCCGGCCGGTTCAGCCGCTGCGCCGCCTGCGACAGCGCCGCGACTGCGCGCGCGTCAAAGACCGTCTGCGTCAGGCCGCAGCGCACGACGGCCTCTGCGGCGTCCGGCTCGATGCCACCCAGCACCAGGATCGGTGCGGCGATGCCGGCCGCGCGCAGGCATTCGCCCTCCTCCGGGATGGCCACGGCCAACGCCGAAGCGCCGGCCTCCAGCGCCGCCCGCGCGACTTGCACGGCTCCATGGCCGTACGCGTCCGCCTTGACGACGGCCATCAGGCGCGTGCCATTTGAGAGCCTGGCGAGCATCTGGCGCGCGTTGTGCCGCACGGCCTCCAGGTCGATCTCCACGTAGTTCGTTCTATACATCCGTCCAGCGCCTCTGTCCATATGGTTTGCATCTTATTATACCCGATCGAGGCGAGATTGAAAAGGCCCGCTTTCCGATTCCGCGCCCGGCACGCGCATCCTTTCCCGCCGGTCAGTCAGCAGGCGGATGCACAGCGCGAGCAGCAGCGCCGCGCAGGCGCAGCCCAGCAGCGGATAAAACCGACCGACCAGGCGCTCAAAGCCCAGCGCTCCGCACACGGCGCAGCAGACTGCGCACAACGCGTCACCCACGCCCTGCGACAGCGCCAGCGTCGAGCGCAGCGCGCGCAGGCTTGCCGCCAATGTGGAGAGCACCGACAGCGCCAGCGCCGCCGCACACAGTGCGTATCCCGGCATCCCCAAGCGCATGGACAGGGCGATCAGCGGCAGCGCGCTGCGCTCGACCGAATCGCCATGGCGCAGCAGCGCCCCATGTGCGAGCGCCAGTAGCGCCAGCAGCATTGCGCATAGCCACGCCGCCTCCCGCGCGCTCTCGCGCGCCGTCATCCGCGCGCCCGCCTCGCACAGCAGCCCGGAGATCATGCCCAGGTTCATCGCCGCGTACAGCGCGCCAAAGGCCGGCGCATAGGCCTGCGCCGTCCCCGTGAGGCGCACGCGGGGCTCGCCCCCTCCCTCCAGCGGGAGGAGCAGCACGAGCAGCGCCAGCAGCAGCGGCAGCAGCGCCCTGCCCAGGCCGGACAGCAGCGCAAGATCGCGCCGCGAGCAGACGACGCCCAGCAGGATCGCCAGCGCAAAGCCAGCAGCGTATGCGTCCCGGATGGGCAGCGTCAGCGCCGCCAGCTCCGCAAATGCGGCCGTCATCGCCCCCGCGCTCATCGCCATCAGCGCGCCGTAGAGCACGGCTGCGGCGCGCGCAAGCCACGGACCGCACGCCGCGCGGTACAGCGCCGGGAAGGACGCAGCGCCCCGCACCCCCGCCGCACGCATCATCACGTACGCGCAGGCGCCCATCAGCGCGCAGGCCGTCAATACGCCCAGCCAGCCGGCTGCGCCGAACCGAGAAAAAAAACAGAGCACCTCGCTCCCCGATGCAAAGCCTGCCCCG
>CALVNS010000016.1 GCA_944349855.1 uncultured Eubacteriales bacterium
GAGCACCGCTGTTCCCGATGCAACGCACGCCCGGTCGATCGCACTCAGCAGCGCCAGCGCCACGCCTCCCCTGCGCATCCGATCACCCCCCGCCAGCCTATGTGCGCGCGCACACAAAAAGAAGCGGGCCGCCGAGACCGGCTGCCCGCCCCATGGGAATCATCGGATGAAGTTCGTCCGCTCCCGCGGCTCCTGCTCGGGCGCAGGCACGCCCGCGGCGCGCCCTGCCTCGATGCAGCGCAGCAGCCAGGCCATGTTACGCCCCAGCGTGCGCATGATCTGCATGCCCTCCAGATCTGCACGGACCTCGTCCGGGGTGTTCCCGTGCACCATGTTCCAGTACTGCGAGGACACGACGGGCATCTGCGAGATGGTAAAGTACTTGTTCAGCTGGTCCAGCGCCGCCGTCGTGCCCGCGCGCCGGCAGCTCACCACCGCCGCGCCGGGCTTGAGCGCAAAGCCCCGACCCGCATAGAAGAATCGGTCGAGGAACGCCGTCATCGCCCCGCCGGCCGCCGCGTAGTGCACGGGCGAGCCGAAGACGAATCCGTCCGCATCCTGTGCGAGGGCCAGCGCCTCGTTCACGCGGTCGTCGTCAAAGACGCACCGTCCCTTGCCAGCGCATCCGCCGCAGCCGATGCAGCCGCGGACCGGCCCCTTGCCGATCCAGAAGATCCGCGTGCGCACGCCGGAACGCTCCAGTTCGCCGGCCACCTCGCGCAGCGCCGTATCCGTACAGCCCTTTTCGTGCGGGCTGCCATTGATCAACAGTACGTTCAATGCGGTCACCTCCGATGTGAAGTCTATGCAGTCCTGTGAAGCGCGATGCGGCCCGTCAGGATGCCGCCTGCGCGGGCGTGGCCTGCGAAGGGGTCGCGTCCTGCACATGCAGCGTCAGGCCGAAGGCCTCCTGCAGAAAGAACGCGGGCACATACAGCGCGCCGCCATCGACGATGGGCTGCGCCTCCTGCGATGGCACGTACAGCTTGCCGTCCACGAGCACCATCACGGGCGCGCTGTCGTCCAGCGCGTAGGAGATGGCCGTCTCGCGCGGCGGATCGCCGGGCACGATGAAGGAAATGCCGGTCTCGGTCCGCTCAACCTCCCAGCCGGCCTTGGCGGCCAGGTCCTCCACGGGCAGGTACCAGCGGCCCTGTGCGTCGCGCGCGGGCGTCACAGACAGTCCGTCTTCGCCCAGCAGCACCGTCGCGTCCAGGTCAAGCGTCAGCTCGGTCAGCTCCGGCACGGGCGAAGGCGAGGGCGTCGGCGTCGGCGCGGGCGTGGGGTCGGGCGTCGGCGTGGGCTCCGGCGTGGGCGCGGGCGTGGCCGTCGGCAGCGCGATGGCCGCCTGCGAGAACAGCCACGTCAGCGTGTCCTTGCCTGCGATGCCGTCGTCCTCCAGGTTGTGCTTGCGCTGGAACGCCTTCACCGCGCGCAGGGTGTTGATGCCGAACTTGCCATCCACCGCGTCCGTCAGATAGCCCAAATCGTACAGCCGCTGCTGCAGCCGCTCGACCTCCTCGCCCTCCATGCCGCGGCGCAGCGACTGCGTCATGCCGCCGGGCAGCAGCGTGGCCTCCGGCGCGGGCGTGGCGGTGGCGGCCGTCTCCACGGCGGGGATGGCCTCGCCCTCGCCGAGCGCCGGGTCGGCCGCGGCCGTGCCCACGCCGGAGAGCGTCAGCACGGCGGACAACAGGTAAGCCGCCAATGTGCGTACAGGCTCCATGTTCGTCTCTCCCCTCTCTGTTTCCTGATCAATCAACGAATGCGGGGCGCATTTTCATCCCCCGGCTCACACGCCGAAGAAGCGCGCCACCTTCTGGGGCGACTCGGCCAGAAAGCCCGCGATGCCCGCCTGCATTGCGCCCTGCACGTTGGCGGGCGTATCATCCAGGAAGAGCGTGCGCGCGGGATCGAGCGCGCAGCGGTCGATCAATTCGCGGTAGATCTCGGGCTCGGGCTTGAGCAGATGCACGTAGCAGGAGATCACGCCGCCATCGAACAGCGAGAAGAAGTCGTAGCGCTCCAGCAGCCACTCATAGGCGGGCTCATGGTAGTTGGACAGGACGTACAGCCGCTTGCCCATCTCCTTGCAGCGGCGCAGCGCGTCCACGCCCTCGCGGATGGGCGTCTTGACGGACATCCAACCGCCCAACACCCGATCCACCGCTGGGCGAATGGCCGGATTGCCCTGCGACATGCGCTGCGCGGCCTGCTCATAGGTCACCGTGCCGCGGTCCAGGTCCAGCCAGTGCGGGGAGCGGAAGATGCGCTCCATCAGTTCGGCCTTGAGCGCCGCGTCCTCGCCGATGAGCACGTCGAGGGTGTGCTGCGGGCTGAAGCGGATGAGCACGTTGCCGATGTCGAACACCACGCTGTCAAAGGCGTCCCAGGGCATGGTCTGAAAGCGTTCCTCGATGTAGTGCATGGCTGCCTCCTTACGGTCGTTGCATGTGCGCCTGGATCTTCTCCCAGGTCTCCTCCGCCACGGGCACGCCGCGCTCGAGGTTGCGCGCGGCGGTGCGCTCCACGTCCTGTCCCGGGTAGCGGATCGGCGCCCCGCCTGGCACGGGCTTGGACGAGAGCAGGAACTCGACTGCCTCGTCGAGCAGGCGGTCGACCTGCTCCGCGGGCAGCAGCCCGCGGAAGTTAATCGCGATGAATACCTGCGACAGGCCGGCCTCATCCTCGGGCGCGCGGGTGACGGCGCACACCGTGCGGCCCATGGACAGCGCGCCCGCCAGCAGGTCGAGCGCCAGGGACATCGCCGAGCCCTTCCAATAGCCCGCCGGCAGAATGCGCCGCGTCTTGAGGATCGCCTTCGGGTCGCGCGTGAGGCGGCCCTCCTCGTCGTAGCCGCCGTCAAAGGGCAGCATCTGCCCATTTTGCACGGCGACCTCCAGCTTGCCGTAGGCGAACTGGCTCATCGCCGTGTCGACGACGACGGGGCCCTTGCTGCGCGGCACGGCCAACACGATGGGGTTGTTGCCCAGCCGCGGATCCTCCGCGCCCCAGGCGGGCATGTTGGCCGTGGTGTTGGTAAAGAGGATGGCGGCCATACCCGCCTGCGCGGCCTGACGTCCGTAGCGGCCCGCGCGCATCCAGTGGCTGCTGTTGCGCACGCTGACGCACGCGATGCCGTGCGTGCGGGACAGCTCGACCGCGCGCGCCATGGCGTCCTCGGCGATCAGCGGGCCCGGGCCGAAGCGGCCGTCCCACACCTCCATGCCGCCCAGCGAAGCGACGCGCTCGGGCGTGGTATCCAGGCGCACGATGCCCTCGCGAATGCAGAACAAAAAGCGCGGAAAGCGGTTGACGCCGTGGGAATAGACGCCCTCCAGCGAGTTGCGCGCGAACACATCGGACAGCCGGGCGGCGCGTGACGCGTCCACGCCGGCCTTTTCCAGCGCCGCCTCGAGCGTGCGCACCAGGTCGTCAAATGGAATGTACAGCATAAATCCTCCACATTTTTTGTTTCATTATAGCACGCCGCAGGGCGATGTGCAAACCCTTCTCCGTTCGCTGTGCCAGCCGGCCTTTTTTTGATCTTTCTTCACGCAGTGGACAAACTGTAGACACATTTCGCCAATATAATAAGGCCATCAAAGCGAGAGATTCCCCATATCCTCCCGCTTTGACATCCCCCGTACCCGCCAGCGGTCCGCACACGCCGCGACCGGGTGCATACCCTTTTCTTCTCCCCCTCCTCATCACACAACCCCAAATGGAAGGATCCCGCATCTGCTGCACACCGGATGCGGGATCCTTCCATATTTTTGATTTGCGTATGTTTTGGCGCGGGCTCAGCGCGTTACCTCGACGTGCAGCTCGGGCCCCTGTACGGTCATCCTGTCTGCGCGCATGACGCGCACGTCGCCCTGCGAACGGTCGGCGTCTCGGTCACGGCCGTGATAGACGATGTAGTATGCATCCCCCTCGCGCACGACGCTGTTGTGGCCTGTGCCCTCGACAAACGCGTTGCGGCACACGAGCGGGCTGTACGTATGCTCGTTCGGATGCTTGTGCCAGGCAAGGCGGCGAAGGTCGCCCTCGCCCTGCGCAGTGCTGTAGCCGATGAAGTACGTCTCGTTGGTGTACGCGGAGCCGCTGTACATGACGTAGTGCCAGTCGCCCTCGCGGAAGTAGAACGCGCCCTCGATGGTGTGCCAGTGCTGCCCCTTCCTGAACCGGTCGCGCTGGAAGATCTCCTCGTCGATCGTCGGGCGCACGATGACGGCCGGCGCGCCCTCGACGTGGCAGGGATCGGTCAGCCTGTCCGCGACGATGAGCGTGCCGGCGCGCTCGGCCTCGTAGTCGTTGACGCTGTAGAAGAGGTACAGCCCGCTGTCCGTGCTGACCGCGTGCGCGTCGATGGAGAAGGGCGGCAGCATCTCGCGCACGAATGCAAACGGACCCTCGGGCGAATCGCCCACCGCCACCTGAATGCGCTGCTGGTGCGTGTCCTCGCTGCCCTCGGGCATGGATGAATAGTACAGGTAATACTTGCCTTCAAAGGGCATCACGGCAGGGGCCCAGAACTGCTTTTCGCCCGGGCGGGTGTAGCACAGGCCCAGGTACTCCCAGCCCTCCATCAGCGCGCGGCTGCGGTAGAGCTGCACGCCCTCGTCGTGCGTGGCGTAGACATAGTAGAAGTCGCCCACGCGGATCATGTACGGATCGGGCTGACCGGCCGGCGCGGTGTCGCCGGGCTTTCGCTGGTAGAGTTTCATGCGCATGCTCCTTTCTCCCGCCGGCCGTTCAGTCCACGGGCCAGCGGTATGCCTGAATGCGTTCGTATTCCTCGGGCGTGATCGTCAGGATCGTGCCGTGCTTGAATCCATAGGGGAAGCTGAACGCCGCGTCCGAGCGGACAAACGCGCCGCTTTGCAGGCTGGGCGCGACGAACGGCACATAGCCCTGCCCCGCGCCGCGCACGCCGTAGTAGTCCAGGAACAGGCACCAGCGCCCATCCTCCAGCCGCACGGCCGTCGGCGCCTCGTACTGCCCCGCCTGCAGCGTCTGCATGGCCTCGTCAAAGGCCGGCACGCGCGTCCACGGGCCGCTCAGCTGCTGCGCGCGCAGCAGCACGATGCGCTCCGGGTTGCCCTCGCTCTTGAGGAACATGTAGTACGCGCCGTCCTCCTCATAGATGGCCGAGTCGATGACGCCGCTGTCCGCCTTGCGGTACAGCTCCTCCGGCGCGGTGTAATGCGCAAAGTCGCGCGTCAGGCTGTAGTAGATCGCCTTGGGACCGTAGCCGTTCTTACGGTGCGCGGACGACCAGTGCAGCAGGTAGGCCTCCCGCTCGCGGTCCCACAGGATGTCCGGCGCCCACAGGCAGCCGAAGTCCGCGTCGCCCAGCTCGATCAGCCGCTGCTCCGTCCAGTGGATCAGGTCGTCCGACTCCCAGTACGCCAGCGCCTTGCTGCCCTCGCGCCCGATCGCGTCCCACGAGCCGTGGTACCGGCCGCGCATGCCGTAGGCCAGGCTCAGGTCCGTGGCGAGGATGCGGAACTTCCCTGCCCGCGCGTCGCGCACGATGGTCATGTCGCGCACGCCCTTGTCGCCGTAGTACGCCCACAGCACCGGCCGGCCGCCGTTGACCGCCTCCCAGTGGAAGCCGTCCCGGCTCAGGCCAAAGTACACCTGCTCCCCGTCGGGCGTCGTGCGCTCGCGGAAGTGTACGAACAGATATGCCTGCATGTGTGTCCGTCCCTTTCGCCCCGTCAGTCGTAGGTGTAGTGAGCGGTCGCGTCCTGCCTGTACAGGTCCCACGCGGAGCGCGCGTCCATCACGCCGCCGACGCGGATGTCCCAGCCGTCTGCGCTTGCGCTCGTGCTCCCGCCGCCGTTGTTCAGCTCGATGCTCGCCAGCGCCTCGCGGATGCCGTCGGTCAGGCCCAGCGCCGCCGTCTGCGGGATGCCGCGGCACAGCGCCGTCCAGGCCTCGCCGGGCGTCAGCGTCTCGACCGTGACGGTGATCTGGCCGACCTGCTGGCCGTCAAACGAGGTGAGGCGCACCGTGCAGTCCTCCGGCGCGGCATAGGTGTACTGGTAGCGCACATTGCCGTGGTTGTCGGACATCTCTTCCGCCGCGGTGAGCGTCATCTCCGCGCCCAGGCCGGCCATCTCCTGCGCGAGGTTCGCCACGATCGCGGAGGCCGGCACATCCGGCATGGCCGGCGCCGCGGGCTCGAACGTGCAGAAATAGCCGTAGTCCTCGTTGCTGGCGGACAGCAGCGGCCGCAGCGTCTCCGCCTCGCCGTAGATCGTGTAGTTCAGCGCGCCCTTGGTGCCCAAGACGTTCGGGCCCAGCGTGGTCACGCTCGCGGGGATCGTGACGCTGACCAGGTGGTCGCCGATCCGCTCCAGCGCATAGCCGTCCATGCCCGTGATGCCCTCTTCCAGGACGACGTCGGTCACGCGCGCAAGCTCCTCTTCGGACAGCTGCGAAAGCACGTCGGACGGGACCGTGCCGCTGCCGCTGAGGGTCAGCGTGCCGCTTTCGTCCAGCGTCAGGGCGATGCCCTCGCAAAGCGCCGTCAGGGGCAGCGCCAGCAGCGCGGCCAGCGCGAGTATCAGGATACTGCGAAGGATCTTTTTCATGTCATTTCCCTCCCTGTCAAATCCAGACAGGCGCATTATAGCACGTTTGCCCACGTGCGGCAAGCGCGCCGCCGCGGCGTCAGTCGTATTTTTCGATGCGGACCGTGGCGATCGCAGACGCGTTAGGCGCGCCTGTGACGAGGTCCTGGGGCGCAGGCGCCAGCAGCATGAAGCCCTCCCGGCCGTACCGCGCGTAGCCCTGCGCATATGCCGCCTCGACGGCCATGTGCCGCACCCGTCCCACGACCATGGCCGTGATGCCCGCGCCGCTCAGGTCCTTCGCCTCCTCCAGCGTGCATTCCACCTGGAGAAACGCCTCCTCAATGACCGGCGCGCAGACCGTCTTCGCCCGGGCCAGCGTAAAGCCGCCCGCCGCAAACTCGTCCGTCTCCGGATCGTTGCAGCGGATCGTCTCCACCAGGCGGTCGTATGCGCTCAGGGGCAGGAAGTTGATGCAGAAGCATCCGTCCCTTTGGATGTTCGCATACGTGTGCGTGTGCTGATACAGGCCGCCCATCACGGCAAAAAACGCCGTCCTGTCCCCGTGAAAGCAGCTCCACGCGTGAAAGCAGACGTTGGGCTTGCCGTTCTCCTTCCAGGTGGTGATCGCAAACAGGACCGTCGGGATGCCCGCCGTCACCTCAAAGTGCGAAAATAGCTCAAATTCCTCCGGGTATGCGGGACGGAAACGCTCCGGACGTTCCAAACCCACCTCAATTTTCATCGCCTTCCTCCTTTCGCCGGGCGCAGCCGCCCGCATATCCGCTCTGCCGCCCTCTTCGCGTAGGCCGCGCAAAGGACGGCAGGGCCGCTCGGATTTTCGCGCTAGCGCGATCAAATGCCCAGCTGAATCCTGTTTCCAAAGACAAACAGCAGCACGATCAGCACCCCCAGCACAATCAGCGCAACGTCGAGCGCCTTGACGGGGATGTTCATCTTGTCGTACATATCGGTGATCCAGTTGGAAGCGCGCGGCGGCTGGGATGGGGCGTCCTGCTCCTGCTTTTCCTGCGCCTGTCTGCTCTCCAGATCGTCCATTCTTTCATCTCCTTCCCGGTTGACGCGGGGCGTTCAGGATGGAAAAAGGCCCGCCGCGACGCGCCGCGGCAGGCCTGTGCCAAATGACGGATTACTTCTTGGCCCTGTACTTGCGCATGTCCAGAATACAGGCAAAGAGGATGACGGCGCCCTTGATGATGTAGGTGACGTTGCCGGAGATGCCTAGGAACGTCATGCCGCTCATGATGAGCTGCATCATGAACACGCCCAGAATGACGCCGCTGATTCGGCCGGTGCCGCCGACGAACGACACGCCGCCGATGACGACGGCCGCGATGGCGTCGGACTCATAGTTCAGGCCGAGGGTCGCCGTAGAGGAACCCAGACGGGCCGCCTCTACAAAGCCGGTATAGCCGTAGAGCGCGCCGGCCAGCATGAACACGCCGACGATCGTAGCCAGCACGTTCACGCCGGAAACGCGCGCGGCCTCCTCGTTCGAGCCCACGGCGAACATATTCTTGCCGAACGTCGTCTTGTTCCAGATCACCCACATGAGCGCCGTGAGGATCACGGACAGCAGCACATAGGTCATAACGGACGTGGTGCCGATTTTGAACAGCGGATGGGTCACAAAGCTGGTGGTGTAGCTCGTGTCCAGGGACGAAACCTGCTTGGAGTTGGAGATGGTCAGATACGTGCCATACGTGATCATCTGGGTTGCAAGGGTCACGATAAACGGATGCAGCTTGAACTTGCCCATGCAGTAGCCGTTGACCAGGCCTACGATCGCGCCAATGACCATGACCAGCAGGATGACCAGGATCAACGGCTGCGGGCCAATACCCGTCAGGATCTTGCCGTTGGCGTCGGCCTTCTGCAACAGGATGGCCGCGACGAACGCCGTCATGCCGGCCACACGGCCGCCGGAAAGGTCGGTACCCGCCAAGACGATACAGCCCGCGACGCCCAGCGCCATCGGCAGACGGGCGGCCGTCAGCGAGAGAATGTTCACCAGCGAAGGCACGGAGAAGAATGCCGGCTTTTGAATCTGCACATAGATGGCCAGCAGCAGAATGATGATGATCATTGCATGATCCAGGATCCAGTTGACAACGGCGTGCCGCTTCTCCTTTGCGGGCAACGCCTTGTAAGCTTCCAGTTTCTCAGACATGGTTTCGTCGTCCTCCTTACGCGTATTTAGCAGCCAAGGTCATGATTTCTTCCTGCGACGTGTTGTTGGCGTCCACTTCGCCGGCGATTCTGCCGCCGGACATGACGATAATCCGATCACACACGCCCAGGAGTTCAGGCATCTCGGAGGATACCATGACGACCGACTTACCGCTCTTCGCCAGATCCTGAATCAGTTCGTAAATTTCATACTTTGCGCCCACGTCGATGCCGCGGGTCGGCTCATCCAGCAGCAGAATGTCGGGGCTGGTGAGCATCCAGCGTCCAAAGATGACCTTTTGCTGATTGCCGCCCGAGAGAGCCGAGATCTTCGTCTTTTGGCTCGGCGTCTTGATGTGCATGGCATTGATCATCTTGCTCGTGGCCTCGGCCATCTTCTTGTCGCTGAGGAGCGGGCCGCTCTTATACTTTTTGAGGCTGGAGATGACGGTGTTTTCGCGAATATTGAGGATGCCCAAAATGCCTGTCGCGCGACGCTCTTCCGTCAGCAGCGCAAAACCGTTCTTGATGGAGTCCTTTGGGTTCTTGTTGGCCACCAGGTGGCCGTCCTTGTAGATCTTGCCCGACTTGCGCGTCGCGTTGCCAAAGATGTTCTCCAGCAGCTCGGTGCGTCCGGAGCTGTCCAGGCCCGCAACGCCCAGGATCTCGCCCCGCTTGAGGGTGAACGAAGCGTCCTTCAGGTGGGAATACATGGCCGTGAGGCCCTCCACCCTGAGGATATCCTGATCGCTGATGTTCCCGCTCTTGGGCGGGAAGCGGTTGGTCAGCGGGCGGCCGACCATCAGACGGATGATCTCCTCCATCGTCAATTCCTTGGCGGGGCGAGTGGCCACCCACTGTCCGTCACGCATGACGGTTACCTCGTCGGAAATGCGCAGGATCTCCTCCATCTTGTGCGAGATGTACACGATGCCGCAGCCGCGCTTTTTCAACATGTCAATGATCTGGAACAGGTGCTCCACTTCGGTCTCCGTCAGCGAGGAGGTGGGCTCGTCAAAGACGATGATCTTCGAATTGAAGGACACGGCCTTGGCAATCTCCACCATCTGGCGCTGGGAGACAGGCATGGTGCTCATCACCTGACGGGGATTGACCTTGAGGCCCAGTTCGTTGAAAACCCTGAGCGTATCCGCGTAGGACTGTTTGTCCGAAACGAGGGGCAGATGCTTCACCACTTTGGGGTAGCGTCCCAGCCAAAGGTTATCCATCACCGTGCGCTTGAGCGCCTGGTTGAGCTCCTGGTGCACCATGGCCACGCCGTTGTCCAGCGCCTCTTTGGAGGATTTAAACTCGATTTCCTTCCCCTCCAGATAGATGTGGCCGGCGTCCTTGGAGTAGATGCCAAACAGGCACTTCATCAGTGTGGATTTTCCGGCGCCGTTTTCGCCCATCAGGGCATGTACGGTGCCAGCCTTGACCGTAAGCTGTGCATTGTCCAGCGCCTTCACGCCCGGAAAGCTCTTGCAGATGCCTTCCATGCGAAGAAGTACGTTTTGTTCTTCCATACTGTGGCTGCTCCTTCCTGGCAGAGTTCTCGGAAGCGGAAAAGTGGTCGCTCCGCATACAAATGCGCAAGAATACGGAGGGGCCCCTTTGAGACCCCTCCGTTCTGAGTCATCTCAGAAGTTGCCGTCAAAGCTCAGCAATCACTCGCCAGTGTAGACAGCATACGGGATGGTGACCATCCAGTTGTCGATCACAGTGTAGTTCTCGTTCAGGCCTTCGAACTTGTCCCTGCCGGCAATCAGATTCGCCGTAATGGTGGCTACAGCGTCCGCCATGCCCTCGGCATCCTGCTTGATCGTGCCGACCATGCGGCCCGTCGCGATGAGTTCCTTCGCCGCGTCGGTCGCATCCACGCCGAAGACCGGGATCACCTTGTCGCCTTCCACACCGGTGTTGTAGCCGACGTTGGTCAGCGCATTGATTGCGCCAAGCGCCATGTCGTCGTTGTTGCAGATGACGAGCTCAACCATGTTGCCGTTCGCTTCGTTGTACTGCGCCAGGATGGTGCTCATGTACTCGAAGGAGGCGGTGTTGGACCAGGTGCCGTTCATGTCCACCAGGTACTTGGTGGTCGCCTCGGCGTCGTAGTACTGCAGCGCCGGCTTGCCGGCAGCGGTCAGCACGGCGTCAGCGTTTTCAACGCCGTACTTCGTGCGCAGGATGGCCTCCTGGTTGGCCTCATCGCCCTTGAACATCACGTAGGAGATGACGCCGTCGCCGTTGAGGTCGATCTCATCATAGTGCTCCAGCACGTATTCGCCAATCATGGTGCCCTGCATCATGCCGGCTTCCTCGAACTTCGTGCCGACGAACACGGACTTGTCGTACGAGTTAAACAGGGCCGCCGCCTCGGCATCGTCGGTGGAGACTGCGCGGTTGAAGAACACGGCGGGAATGCCCCACTGAGCGACCGCGTTCATCAGCGTCTCAGCCGTACCGATGGCGCCGGACTCCACCAGGTTGATGACGACGGCGTTCGTGCCCGTCACCAGAGCCGTGTTGATGTCGTCGGTCTGGGTCTGCTGGTTGGCGTTGGAGTCCTTGTCCGTCACATTGATGCCCATTTCTTCAAAGGCAGCGTCCAGCGCCGTACGCACACTGGTCAGATACACGTCTCCAAACGTATACCAAGAAACCACGACGTCTTCCGCTCCGGCAACGACACAGGTCATCGTCAGGCTCATGACCAGAGCCAGGGCCAGCGCAAGCATCTTCTTCATGGGAATGCACCTCTTCTTTTTATTTCAGCAGGCCAATCCTGCTGATTTACACGATTATTGGGGGCATTTTTTTGACATCTTATCCGATACACATCTATTATAATTCCATTTTTCGTGGATGTCAATGTGCGAATTGCGCCTTTTACATGTATATTCAAAGTTTCTGCCGGCGACGCGCAAGCGCTCCGAAAGCTGCCTCCACGGGCTCGCCCATGCGCCGCACAGGCGCAAGAAAAAAGGAATCCACCCCCTCAAGAAGCGGATTCCATAGAGCTCCTGCTGCCCGGCCTCTTACTTGCCGAAGTAGCGGTTGAGCAGGCCCTCAAACGCCTTGCCGTGACGGGCTTCGTCGCGCGCCATCTCGTGCACGGTGTCATGGATGGCGTCCAGGCCCAGCGCCTTGGCCTTCTTGGCCAGCTCGGTCTTGCCCATCGTCGCGCCGTTCTCGGCCTCGACGCGCACGGTGAGGTTCTCCTTGGTGGAGGGGCTCACGACCTCGCCCAGCAGCTCGGCGAACTTGGCGGCATGCTCGGCCTCTTCATAGGCGGCCTTCTCCCAGTACAGGCCGATCTCCGGGTAGCCCTCGCGGTGCGCGGCGCGCGCCATGGCCAGGTACATGCCGACCTCGGTGCACTCGCCCACGAAGTTGGCGCGCAGGCCCTCCTTGATCTCCTCGTCCACGTCCTTGGCCACGCCGATCACATGCTCGGACGCCCAGACCTTGCCCTCGGTCTGCTCGATGAACTTCTCACCGGGCACGCCGCACACCGGGCACTTTTCGGGCGGGGTGTCGCCCTCGTGGACATAGCCGCAAACGGGACATACAAACTTCTTCATGGTGGGTTCCTCCTTGATTTTTGTCATTATAGGTTGTGCTTCTTGCACGGGGGAGCTGTTTTGGACCGCCTGGGGCGGCACGTAGGTCGTGGCATTCTTGGGCGTCTTGCCCTTGACGACCTTGTGGTAGTAGTCGTAGGTCATGGGCTGGCCGCCCGCGACCATCTGCGCTGCGTCGACGCGAATGAAGAAGAGCGTGTGCGTGGACAGCTCATGCCGGTCCACCACCGTGCCCAGGATGCAGGCGACTGCGCTTTGAAGGACCGGCAGCCCTTCCGTCAGCACATAGGGAATGGCAGCGAATTTATCCATATCCCGGCCGGAGCGAAAGCCCAGCGTGCCGATCGTCAGCGGCTTCTCATCCTGGGCGATGACGCTCAGGGCCACGCGGCCCGTCCGTTCGATCGCGCCGTGGGTATCGTTGTCGCGGTTGATGCACACGCCCAACACCGGCGGCACAGCCGTCACCTGAAAGCAGGTGTTGGCGATACAGCCCGCGGGCCTTTCTCCATCCATCGCCGTCACGGCATACAGGCCATAGGACATCTGGTTGAGCGCGTCAAAGTCGATTGCCAGAAGAATCACCTCCGCGTATTATTGTTGCTCCTTTTTTTCCTGCGCGATACATGCCGCGCACAGGCCGCCGGCGGTCACCCCGACCCGGTCGACCCGGTGGCCGAAAAGCGCCCCCGCCTCCCGCGCCACGCCCGTCACGTCGCACGCGACGTCGATTACCTGCCGGCATCGTTCGCAGACGAAGTGCATGTGGTTTTCGCGCGCATATTCATAGTAGGCGCTGCGCTGGCCGAGGTTCAGCTTGCGGATCTGCCCCATGCGTTCGAGCTGCTCGAGGCTGCGGTAGACCGTCGCCTGTCCCACGTCCGGCAGCCGGCGGACGATCTCCTCCGCCGTCAGATGTATCCGCTGCTCGCTGAGCACGGCGAGCACCTGACGGCCCTGTCTGCTGATCTTTCCATTCATGCTCGCCACCTCTCTCGTCGTTAAATGTGATATTCTTTATCATGAATATAGCACGTTTATTCTTTCTTGTCAAGTATTTTTGAAAAATAAAATGAGAATCATTCCTGATGTTGCGCGTAAAGAGAGGACGGTTGCCTGTCGGCATGCCGCCCTCTGTGCTCGTGCCCCGCTTACGCCTTTTCCAGGTACGTCACCACGCAGGCGCCCGGGCCCGCATGCGCGCCCACAACGCACCCCACGGGATACATCGGCCCCTCCAGTCCCAGGTCCGCGTGCAACCGCTCGCGCAGGGCCTGCGCCTTTTCGTCCGTCATCGTGTAGCCAAAGTAGACGGGGCAGGTTTCATCCACGCCCTTGCCTGCCTGAACGGCTTGCGATATCTTGGCGTAGGCGGCGTGCAGGCCGCGGGCCTTGCCCATGACGCTGAGCGCACCGTCCTGCAGCGACAGCAGCGGCTTGACGTTGAGCAGCGAACCGACCACGGCCGCCGAGCGGGAGAGGCGTCCGCCCCGGCAGAGATATTCCAGCGTATCGACCACCGCGTACAGGCGCAGCCGGCCGCGCGCCGCTTCCACAGCCGCGGCGATGGACGCGGCGTCCATGCCCTGATCGCGCAGGCGCAGCGCATACTCGACCAGCAGGCGCAGGCCGGTGATGGTCGTGCGCGAGTCGACGATGTGGATGTCCTCACACCCGCACAGGTCCCGCGCGATCACTGCGCTCTGCATCGTGCCGCTCAGCGTGCTCGAGATAGACAGCACCACGGCGCTGTCCCCTGCGGCCTTCACGCGCTCGAAGATCGTCAGAAAGTCATCCGGCGCGGGTTGCGAGGTCGTCGGCTGCTCCTTGCCGGACGTCAACCGCTTATAAAACGCGGGCATGTCGATGTCCACGCCCTCCCGATAGGCATCCTGGCCAAAGATCACCTTCAGCGGGATCATCTCCACGCCCAGCCGCTGCGCCTCCGCAGGGGTGATATCGCTCGTGGAATCGGTAATCAAATGAACTGCCATGGGCGTTCTCCTTTACGTCATGATTTCGGCTTCTCATTATACCGCAAATTCTTTGAATGTCAAGTAATTTATTTTGAGAATCAATATTTCTGAGAGACCTTCTCATTTGCTCGTCAAAATTCGTCCTCCGCCCCAAAAAATCAAGAACTTTTTTCCACTCAAAATGTATGCATTGCATAATTTGCTTGTCGAATTTTTTGCAACTTCACGAAAAGACACACTTTCTGATACTTTACACATACAAATTCTATTTGTATACTATATCTATAGATGGACGGGAGGAAGTGCTTATGGTACGATTCGGCGAAAGATTAAAAGCCGCGCGCAACGCGAAGCGACTGAGCCAGCAGGCGTTGGCCGACATCATTGGCAAGAGTCTGAACACCATCGGCCTGTACGAGCGCGGGCTGCGTCAGCCCAGTCTGGAGACGCTGTGTCTGCTGGCCGACACGTTGGAAGTGTCGGTGGACTACCTGCTTGCACGTACGGAAGTCAAGAAGTACGACTTGGCAGCCCTGGAGGGGGAAGCGCCCGCGCTTTCCACGATGAGCGTTCCCCGCGAATGGGAAGAGCGGCTGCGTCGCGTTGAAGTTCAACTGGGTCTCATCTGATGTCGCCCGATCGCGCGGCGAAGGGACGGCAACAACATCGCCCCCGGCGGAATGCATTCCGCCGGGGGCGCCGTCTTGGGATTCGATTCTGCTCAGGCCTGCAGCGCGCGCTGCGCCAACAGCAGCGCGCCGGTCACGCCGCTGTTGATGCCCAGTCCCGGGGGCACGATGTATCCGTCGATGTCCCGCTCGATGCGCGGCGTGCGCACATAGCCGCCCAGCAGCTCGAGGGTGCGCTTGCGAATGCGGGGGAACAGGTGCTCCTGCTGCATGACGCCGCCGCCCAGCACGATGCACTCGGGCGACAGGGTGACGATGGCGTTCATGCACATCTGGGCCAGATACTCGCATTCGACCGTCCAGGCGGGATGGTCCGGGGGCAGCTGCTTTGCGCTCACGCCCCAGCGCTTTTCAATCGCCGGGCCGTTTGCCACACCCTCCAGGCAGCCCTTGTGGTAGGGGCAAAAGCCGTCGGGCGTGGGGTCGCCCTCTGCGGGACGCATGAGCATGTGCCCCATCTCCGGATGCACCAGGCCGTGCACGAGGTTCCCCTCGACGATCAGGCCCGCGCCGATGCCGGTGCCAACGGTCACGTACATGCAGTTTTTGAGGCCCTTGGCTGCGCCCATCGTCGCCTCGGCCAGTGCGGCGACGTTGACGTCTGTATCGACCTCGGTGGGCACGCGCAGCGCGTCGCGCAGCGCAGGCATGAGCGGGTAGTTCACCCACGCCAGCTTGGGCGTGGAGGTGATGGAACCGTACGTCGGCGATTGACGGTTCAGGTCGACCGGGCCGAACGAGCCGATGCCCAGCGCCTCGATGTGCTTGTCGCGAAAGTACTCGATGATTTGCGGCACCGTCTCCTCCGGCGTGCGCGTGGGCAGGCTGTACCTGTCCAGCACGTTGCAGTGCTCGTCTCCGACGGAGCAGACCATCTTCGTTCCGCCCGCCTCCAAAGCGCCCAGGATCATACGCATCCTCCTCTATCTATCCCCGCCTTGCGCGGGGCTGCTGACTGCATTGTGTCGCCGCCTGCGCGTTCACCGCGCCGGCGCGTCCAGCGCCCGGCTGCCCAGCGCCAACGCCGAGGCGACGACCTTGTCCATGTCGTAATAGCGGTACTCGCCCAGCCTGCCGCCAAAGAGGACGTCCGCCTCGCGCGCAGCCTTCTCCTGATACCGGGCGAGCAGCTCGCCGTTCTTTGCGTCGTTGACGGGATAGTACGGCTCGTCGCCGGGCTGCCATGCCGCCGGGTACTCCCAAGTGACGACCGTCCTGCGCTGGTTCGCAGGCGCGAAGTGCTTGTGCTCGATCACGCGCGTAAAGGACGTGTGCCGGTCGGTGTAGTTGACGACCGCGCAGCCCTGGTAATTTTCCTCGTCCAGCACCTGCGTGTCAAAGCGCAGGCTGCGGTAGGTAAGCGCGCCCAGGTCGTAGCCGAAGTAGGCGTCAATGGGGCCGGTGTAGACGACCCGTCCGGCCAGCGGACGCAGGGCCGCGCGCTCGCGCAGGTAGTCCACGCCCAAGCGCACCTCGACGCCCTCCAGCATGCGCTCAACCATGCGCGTATAGCCGCCCTCTGGGATGCCCTCGTGCGCATCGTTGAAGTAGTCGTTGTCGAACGTGAAGCGCACGGGCAGGCGGCGGATGATGAAGGCGGGCAGCTCGCGGCACGGCCGGTCCCACTGCTTTTCGGTATAGCCCTGCACGAGCTTGCGGTAGATGTCCTCGCCCACGAGCGAGACGGCCTGCTCCTCCAGATTGCGCGGCTCGCCGATGCCGGCCTGCGCGCGCTGGCGCTCGATGATCTCCATCGCCTCCCGGGGCGTGCGCACGCCCCACATGCGGCTGAACGTGTTCATGTTGAACGGCAGGTTGTACAGCTCGCCCCGGTAGTTGGCCACCGGCGAATGCGTGTAGCGGCGAAACGTAGCAAAGCGGTTGACGTAGGCCCAAACCGCCTCGTCGGACGTGTGGAAGATGTGCGCGCCGTAGCGGTGCACCTGGATGCCCTCGATCTCCTGCGTAAAGGCGTTGCCTGCGACGTGATCGCGCCGCTCGACGACCAGGCAGCGAAGGCCGCGCTCACGCGCCTGCTGCGCGACCACCGCGCCGAACAGCCCTGCCCCGACGATGAGAAGGTCGTACTGCTTCATCCTCTGCTCCTTTTCCGCGCGGCGCGGAGAAAATCGTTCGTTTGTCTTCATTATACCACAGCCTGCGGCGCATTTCATCCATTATCTTTGTGCGCGGATGGAGCGCGATTTTTGTTGAATCCGCAGCGTGGGAATGGTATGATAGGGACAGTTCAAGCCCGGAGGTGTCGACGGTGAAACAACGAGACCGCGTCTTGCGACGTTCGTTCAGCCCCATCGCCGGGCGCGGCGTGCGCGGCCTTCGCGCCTGGACGCGCCGGTACCTGCCCGTCTCCTCGCGCGACGCGCTGCTGTGCGTGGTGATTCTGTCCGCGGCGGCGCTGCTGTGCGTGCTGCTGCGCACGGCGGACAAGAGCGACGTGTACGTGTCGATGATCTTTCTGCTGGCGGTGCTGATCACCGCGCGCGTCACGCGCGGCTACCTGTACGGCATCGTCGCGTCGTTTGCCGGCGTGGTCTTTGTCAATTACGTGTTCACCTATCCGTACTTTGCGTTCAACTTCACGATCTCGGGCTATCCGCTCACGTTCATCAGCATGCTTGTCGCCTCGCTGACGACCAGCGCCATGACCACGCAGATCAAGGAACAGGAGCGCATCCGTCGGGAGGCGGAGATGGAAAAGATGCGCGGCAACCTCCTGCGCGCCGTCTCGCACGACCTGCGCACGCCGCTCACATCGATCATCGGCTCTTCCAGCGCGATCCTCGACGGGCCGGCCGCGCTGCCGCCCCAGGCGCAGCGGCGCATGATCGAGGACATCCGCGAGGACGCGGAGGACCTGCTGCGCATGGTGGAAAACCTGCTGTCCATCACGCGCATCAACGGCGAGGCTGCGCGCATCAAGGCGCAGCCAGAGGCGGTGGAGGAAGTCGTCGCCGAGTCGGTGCGCAAGTTCAAAAAGCGCTTTCCCTCCCTGCCCGTCTCCATCCGCATGCCCGACGAGATGCTCATGGTGCGCATGGACCCCATCCTGATCGAGCAGGTGATCGTCAACCTGCTGGAAAACGTCGTCATGCACGCACAGGACGCGACGCGCGCCGAACTCACCGTCGAGCACAGGGGCGACGAATGCGTCATCTCCGTGCTTGACGATGGCTGCGGCATTCCGCAAAGCGCGATGCCCCACCTGTTCGACGGCTATCTCACGCGGGCGGAGCATCCGCTCTCGGACACGACGCGCTCCATGGGCATCGGGCTTTCGGTCTGCATGTCCATCGTGCGCGCGCATGGCGGCACGCTGCGCGCGGAAAATCGACCGTCCGGCGGCGCGGCGCTGCGCTTTACGCTGCCCATCGACGCGGACATCTCCGGCGCAGCGCCATAAGCGCATCGGCTGAACGCAAGCTCATGCCGATGCGTTGCTGCGGCGCTTTTCCGTGGAATTGGCCTGCATGCCTTCCCGGCCCTCTGCCGTGTGCGGAGGGCTGACGAAGCGCGCCCCCGCACAGCTGCTGCCGCGCGGGGGCGCGCTTCGTTTTGCCTGCGCCGGTTTGCCCGGCGCATTTTTTGCACCCGTTCTGCCGGCAAGGCGGCACGCCGCCTCATCCCTTGTGGTATCGCTCCAGCGAGAGCCCGGCCTCGACCGCCGCGTCGATCTGCGCGCGCAGCGCCTCCGGCGGGCACTGCGCGTGTGGGTCGTTCAGGTTTACGCGCAGGAAGAACTCGACCGTTCCGCCGTTGCCCGTGACGGGTGAGTGTGTCACGCCGGCGACAAAGCCCAGGCCCTCCCGCGCAATGTCCGCGCACAGCCCGCGCAGCAGCGGCGCATAGGCCTGCGGCGGCACGACGCCCGCGCGGCGCGCCTCAGCGTCGTCGATCTCAAACAGCGGCTTGACCAGGCAGATCAGCTCGCCCTTGCCGTGCAGGATCTGCGAAAACGCGGGAATGCCCTTGCGCAGCGACAGGTAGGACAGGTCAACCGTGCCCAGGTCAGGGCGCGGCGAGAGCGTCAGCAGCTTCTCGTCGGAGATGTTCGTGCGCTCCAGATTGACGATCGCCGGGTTCTGCCGCAGGCTGCCGTGCAGCTGGCCAAAGCCGACGTCTACAGCATAGACGCGCGTGCATCCGCTGCGCACCAGGCAGTCGGTAAACCCGCCGGTCGACGCGCCCGCATCGATGGCCACGCGGCCGCGCACATCCATCGCAAATGCCTGCAACGCGCCCTCGAGCTTATACCCGCCCTTGGAGATGTAGCGGTCAAACAGGCCCTGCACGGTGAGCGGCTTGTCCATGGCGACCGGCTCGCCCGCGCTTCGGACCGGCACGGCGCCCACGCGCACCTTGCCCGTCAGGATCCAGCGCTCGGCCTCGACCCGATCCGACACCAGCCCCTCGCGCACCATGCGCTCCCAGGCGGGCATGCGCTTGGCGCTCATTGCTCCTCCAGCGGCAGCCATCTGAGCACCTTCTGGATGTAGGCATCCCAGAAATCCCAGGTGTGCGCGCCGGGTCCCTCTTCATAGTGCACGTCCAGCTCCTCGCCAAAGAACCGGTTGAACGCGCGGTTTTCCTCGATCAGGAAGTCCTCCGTGCCGCAGGCGACGAAGATGCGGGGCCTGGGCCGGTCTGACTCGATCAGGCGCTGCGCGGCGGCGAACAGATCGTTGTCCGAGTCGACCAGCTCCTCGTGCGTGCCGAACGTGCGCAGGTTCTCTCTCTCCCGCTCGGGCGAACCGGCGCGGCGCTCCGCAGTCACGTCGAGCTTGCCCGACAGGCTCGCCACCGCCGCATAGCGCTCGGGCAGCAGCAGGCCCAGCTTCATCGCGCCATAGCCGCCCATGGACAGGCCTGCAGCGAAGCGATCCTCCCGCCTGTCCGACAGTGGGAAGAATCGCTCGCAGATTGCGGGCAGCTCCTCCCCGACGAATGTAAAGTAGTCGTAGCCGTCCTTCTGGTCGGTATAGAAGCCGCGGTGAACCGTGGGCATGACGACCGCCAGGTTCATGTCCGCGACGTAGCGCTCAATGGACGTGCGCCGGTGCCAGATGCTGTGGTCGTCCGAGAGGCCGTGCAGCAGGTAGAGCGTGGGCAGCTTGCCGCCCGCATCCTTCGCCGCCATGCCGATCTGGCGCTTGGATTGCTGGGGCAGGATGACGTTCATGCTCATGCACATGCCCAGCACGTCCGAGAAAAAGCCGACCTGTAAAAATGCCATGGTGATGCCTCCTCGCTCGATTGCTCTGCGCCGGAGCGCCCCCATCGCGCCGCGCTCCGCGCCGTCCTCTTCATTGTAGCACAAGGCGCGCAATGCGCAAAGCGAAAAATGGACGCATTGCCCGGGATGTGTTACAATAGAAGCGATCCATACAAACGGAGGGATTGCATGACCGCGATCAGACTTGGCGCGCTGCTCGCGCTGCTGCTAGGCCCCGGCGCGCTGCTTGCGGCGCGGCGGGGTATCCGGCCCGAGCAGAGCCTTGCGCCCACGATGTGCGCGCAGGCGCTCCTGCTCTATGCTGTGGGCCTCTTTCTGCCGCTGGACGTGGGCCTGTACGCGCTCTTCGCCTGCTCGCTGGGCTGTTGGGTGGGGGCGCTGTGGGCATGCCGCATCGACCCGCTGCGGGCGCTACGCGCATGGCTGACGCCCGGCCTGTGCTGCTTCGTGCTGCTCTGCCCGCTGCTGTACTGGGGCGCGATTGAGCGCGTATACATCAGTTACGACGAGTTCAGCCACTGGGGTCTGGCGGTCAAGCTGATGAATGGGACGGGCCGCCTGTTCGGCAGCCCTGAAAGCGCGCCGTTCATGCTCCATGACTATCCGCCCGCGCTGGCCCTGATCGAGTGGCTGTTCTGCCGCTCTTTGGGTGCGCGCGAGGGCGTCGCGCTCTTGGGCAATCAGGTGCTGCTGTGCGCACTCGCGCTGCCGTTTGCAGGGGAGGCGCGCTGGCGGCACCCGCTGCGCGCGGCCGTGGCGCTGCTGCTGCCGCTGCTTGTGCTCAATGCGGGCTTCCCGCTGTGGACGTCGCGCCTGTTCTGCGAGCCGGCGCTGGCCATGCTGACGGCGCTGCTGTTCGCCTCGCTGGCGCTGCGGGAGCGGCCCCTGAGCGGCGCGGGCGAGGCGCTGATCCTGTGCTTCCTGACGCTAACGAAGAACACGGGCATCTTCTTCGCGGCGCTGTACCTGCTCGCCGCGTGGTATGTGCGCGGCCGCCGCGCGCTGCGCGCGGGCGTTCCGGCGCTGCTGGCGTTTGCCTCCTGGCAGGCATACTGCGCGCTGTGCGGCCTTGGCAGCGCATTCTCCTCCGGCATTGCGCAAAACGTCTCGGCGCTGCTGCACGGCACGCTGCCAGAGGCCAACGCCTCCGCGCCGCTGCGCTTTCTTCTGGCGCTGTTCAACACGCCATACAGGCCGGCGAACATCTACAGCAGCTACGGCCTGCCCGTCCCGCCCGCGCTGCTGTATGCGCTCGCCACGGGGCTGTGCGTCCTGGGTGCAGGTTGCCTGCCTGCTGCGAAGCGGACGCGCGCCCGGCGCGCCGTGGCTGCGCTCTTCGCGCTCTGCCTGTGCTATCTGCTGTTCATCGCGCTGTCCTACCTGCTGATCTTCCGCGACTACGAGGCCGCGCGGCTCAGCGAATTCGACCGCTATACGACGCTGCCGGCGCTGCTGTGCGGGCTGGTCGGCGCCGCGCTGTGCCTGCAGGCCGCGCGGGAGGCCGGTCCCGTCCGCGCCTCCCGAATGGCGCGCGCCGCATGCATCGCGTGCGCTTGCGTGCTGTTGTGCGTGGGCAATACGCGCTTCTTCTATGAGACGGTCATCGCGCGGGAAAACGTCACGCTGATGCGTTGGCAGCGCTATACGCCGGGCGAGCTGGCCGCGGCCGTGCGCATGCACGCGCCGCAGGGCGCATCCATCGTCTGCGTTGGCGACGGCAACGCCATCGCGCTGCGCTACGAGCTCGCGCCAGATTACGAAGTCTCCGTGCCGGGGGGCGACTTCATGGCCTCGCCGGATATGAACCTGCAAACCGTTCGCGAATCGCTGGACGCCTGCGACTATGCGGTGGTGCTTTGGGCAGACGAACGGCTCGCGCCGCTCGTGGCCGGGGAGCTTTACACGGACAGCCTGTACCGCGTGGAGCATGGTCCGGACGGGCCGCACCTGAAGCTGCTCTTCAGCGTGCCGCCCGCAAATTGAGGATTCGACAAAATGCGCGTTTTGTTGAATTTTTCCCGCCGTTGCGGTACAATCAAAGCAGTCGATTTCTGTTGCGAAAGCGAGGATGCGCATGCAAACCATACTTGTCGCCATCAAGGACGCCCACAGGCGCCGTACCGTTGTGCAGGCCGTGCACGAGGCGCAGCCCGGCGCGAGCATCCGCGAGGTTTCGACGCTTGAGGACATCCCCAGCCTCGTACAGGCGGTGCGTCCCGATGTATTGATCACCGCGCTGGACTCCGAGCGCCACGGCACGCTGCGCCTGCTGGACGACATGCACGTGCTCTGTCCGCAGGTCAGCTGCGTGGTCGTATGCCGCATGGAGGACTTTGAACTCGTGCGCAATGCGGCCACCCGCGCGGGAACGGTGGACTTCGTGCTGCTGCCGCTGCAGACGGCCGACATCGCGCGCGTGCTGGCTGGCATCGAGGAGCGCACGCAGGCGCTGCGCGAGGCGAGCGCCGGCATGCCCGCCATCGACGTCTCCTCGCCTTCACCTGCGCAGTGCGAGGGCGAGACGCTGTTGAGCGCATGGGCGTCCGGGCGGCGCGACGAGGGCACGCGAGAGGCATTGCTGCGCTGTATTCCCCACGGCCGTGTGCTGATGCTGTGCGCACGCCCGGAGTCGGGCGTCGATCCAGCGCGCCTGGAGGAGTGGCTTCGCGCGTACCTGCGCACAGCGAACGACCTGCTTCTCGCCCGTGAACAGACGCGCGATCTGCTTTGGGCGCTGGTCTATCCAGCGGGCGAGCGTGACGCGCACTGGTTGCGCGCCCGTCTGGAGGCCGCCGCGGCGCACATGCGCTACAGCGAAGGCGCGGCGATGAGCGTGGGCGTGAGCGAGCTGCTGAGCATCCCGGAAGACGCGTTGGACGCCGCGGCCGATCAGGCGCGGTTGGCCCTCTCCTATCGCTTCTTTGCCGAGCCGGATCGGTCCTCCATCACCTTTGCAGAGGATCTGCTGCCCATGACCGGCGCGGACGTACCCTATCTGTACGCATCGGAGGAGGCCCTCTATGGCGCGCTGTGCGCGCGCTCGATGTCGCGCGTCGAACAGGAGACCGATGCGCTGTTTGCGCATCTGAACGCTTGGCCGCGCCCCCGGCCGGCCCGCGTCATGCGCTACGTCAACCGCCTGATCCAACAGCTGCTCCTGCGCGCGGGCGACGACGGCGTGCTGTCCCCGCAGGCCGTGCAGCGCGGTACGGCCCAGGCCCCGGCGCTTTTTGGCACCTGCGAGCGCCTGTGCACGCTCAAGGGTTGCGTGCTGACGGTGCTGCACAGCGCGCTGCGCGCTTGAGCGGCTTCAACCTCCATGGGAAAGGAGAGATCTCTTGCCAATCCGATTGTTCTGCGCGCTTTGCTGCCTGCTTGTGCTGTGCTGTGCCTGCGCGCCGTCGGGCGTGTCACAGCTGCCCGCTCCTGCGGATGCGCTGGGGGATCTGACGGTGACGTTCTTTCGCTGCGGCAAGGCCGACAGTGCGCTGCTGCGCACGGCCGATCATGCCGTGCTCATCGACGCGGGCACGCAGGACGCGGGCGAATACGTGCTCTCCCGGCTACAGGCGATGGGCGTTGCGCGCCTGGACGCGCTGATCGTCACCCATCCGCACAAGGACCACGTTGGCGGCGCGGACGTCATTCTGGAAGCCATCCCGGCAGATTGCGTGTACGTGGGTCCGCTGCAGGTCGACAGCAAGCAGACTCGCCAGTTCGGCGAGGCGCTGGAGGCCGCGGGCCTTGTGCCACAGACGCTGCAGGCGGGCGACGCGCTCTCCTTCGGCGATCTGTCCCTGCTCGTGCTCGGCCCGCAGCGCACGGACTATGAGGATGAAAACGACCTTTCGCTTGTGCTGCGCGCGCAGTACGGACAGACGCGCTTCCTCTTCGCGGCGGATGCGGAGAAGGATCTGCTTCAGGAGCTGCTCGCCTCGGGTCAGGCGCTGCGCGCGGAGGTGCTCAAGGTGCCGCACCACGGCGGCGCGGAGGACAATTCCGCGCTGTTCTTCCAGGCGGTGCTACCCGAAGTCGCGGTCATCCCCTGCGAGCGCGGCACGGAGGACGGGCTGCCGGACGAGGCGGTGCTGCGCGCGCTGCGCTCGGCCGGGGCGGCCGTGTATGTCACCGACGACGGCGACGTGACGGTTCACACGGACGGAACGACCCTGACGGCGTCCCAGTGACGCCGTTTTCATGTAAAGGAGCGATCTTCTTGCAGACCGAAAAACTCTACGAACAGGACGCGACGCTGCGCGCGTTCGAGGCCACGGTGCTCGCCTGCGAGCCGCACGGCGCGCATTTTCGCGTGACGCTGGACCGCACCGCCTTCTTCCCGGAAGGCGGCGGGCAGCCTGCGGACCAGGGTACGCTCGGGGAGGCGCACGTGCTGGATGCGCACGCCCGGGACGGCGTCGTCTGGCACGAGGTCGATCGCGCGCTGCAGCCCGGTGCGCGCGTGCAGGGCCTGGTGGACGACGCGCGGCGCATGGACTTCACACAGCAGCACAGCGGCGAGCACATCGTATCGGGCATCGTGCACCGGCTCTACGGCTATGACAACGTCGGCTTCCATATCGGCTCCGGCGCGGTGACGCTCGACTTCAACGGCGAACTGGCGGCCTCCGATCTCGCCCGCGTCGAGCGCATGGCCAACGAGGCCGTCTGGCGCGATCTGCCCGTGCGCGCCTATTATCCAGACGCCGAGGCGCTTGCGCACATCGCCTATCGCAGCAAGAAGGAGATCGACGGCGCGCTGCGCATCGTCGAGGTGCCGGGCTGCGACGTGTGCGCCTGCTGCGGCACGCACGTGCAGCGCACCGGCGAAATCGGGCTGATCAAGGTCGTCGACTGCATCCGCTACAAGGGTGGCGTGCGCGTGAGCATCCTGTGCGGCGCACGCGCGCTGCAGGATGCCTGCGACAAGCACGACTCGGTGCGCCAGATCGGCGCGATGCTGTGCGCCAAGTCCGCGGAAGTGGTGCAGGGCGTGCGCCGCCTGATGGACGAGCGCGATGCGCTCAAGGCGCAGCTGGATGCGGTTTGGGGCCGCGTATTTGCGGACCTGGCCGCGCAGACGCCCGAGGGCGCGCCGCTGGCCGTTGCATTCCTGCCGGATCTTGCGCCCGCGCAGGTGCGCCGCCTGGCCTCGGCGCTCGCGGAGCGCGCGCAGGTGGGCGCGGCCTTCTCGCCCGATGGCGACGGATGCCGCTTTGCGCTGTGCGCACGGGATGCGGACGTGCGCCCGGCCGGCAAGGCGCTGCTGGGCGCGCTGGGCGGGCGCGGCGGCGGCCCGCGCGACATGGTGCAGGGCTCCGTCGCCTGCGCAGACGAGGAGGCGATCCGCGCGGCGCTGGACGCAGCGCTGCGTGCGTGATGCGGCCGCTGACGTTCCGCGTCGCGCCCGAGGATGACGGCCGCGCGCTCAAGCGGCTGCTGTTGGGGCGCGTGCAGCTCTCCGAGGGCGCAATGCGCAGCCTGAAGTTTGCCGGCGGCATCCTGCTCGACGGCGTTCCCGCGCGCGTGACGCAGCCCGTGCGCGCCGGGCAGACCGTGACGCTGCTGCTGCCCGGCGATGCGCCCGACCTGTGCGCCGTGCGCCCCGACGCCCTCTGCGTGCGCCTGATGGATGCGCATCTGATGGTCGTGGACAAGCCCGCGCCGCTGCCGACGCTCTCCTCCGCCCGCCAGGGCGGCGATACGCTCCAGCGGCGCGCCGCCGCGTACTTCGGCAATCCGCCGGGCTTCGTATTCCGCCCCGTCAGTCGGCTGGACAAGGGGACGAGCGGCCTGATCGTCTGCGCGCGCGGCGCGCTGGAGCAGAAGCTGTTGAGCGAGATGCTGCACACGGAGGACTTCGTGCGCGAATACCTCGCCGTCACGGACGGACGGCCCGCGCGGGATGCGGGCGTGATCGACGCGCCCATCGCGCTGGAGCAGGGCGTGCGCCGGTGCGTCGCGTCGGACGGACGGCCTGCGCGCACGCATTATGAGGTGATCGGCGCAGGCGGCGGGCGGGCGCTGCTGCGGCTTCGGCTGGAGACGGGCCGCACGCATCAGATCCGCGTGCACCTGGCGCACCTGGGCTGTCCGGTCGCGGGCGACTTCCTCTATGGGCATGCCGATCCGCGCCTGCCGGGGCGCTTTGCGCTGCACAGCGCGCGCGTCTCGCTCCGCCATCCGATGACCGGCGCGCGCGTCGAGGTCGAATCCCCGCTGCCCGAAGCCCTCCGCGCACTGCTGGATCCGTAAACGCACAAGTCAAACGGCCGGACGGGATCACCCGTCCGGCCGCTTTTCGCTCGACACGGCAATTTTTTTCTGCTGTACGTGCGTTCCCTCGCGGGCATACTGTGCGAAAAGAGGAGGGAACGCCATGGAACACACGCCCGACACGCAAAGCAGCTTCTACGATGTGGAACACGTCGCCTCTGCGACGGAATGCACAGGGCTTTCGCCCGCCGCCGTGCAGGACGACGCGCAGGCGGAGGCCTATGCCGACCTGTACGCCGTGCACCCGCAAAAGCCGGCCGGCGGCGCCGACGGCTCGGCTGGCCGCACCCGCAGGCGGCGCAAAAGCCAGCCGCCTACCAATTGACCCGCCAGCGTTCGCTGTAGCGCCCGTCGGCTTCGCCGCCGGGCGCTTTCCGTTGCGCGCCATCCTGTGCATAGCGCGAAGCGGCGGCATGCTCGGCCAGCAGGCGGTCAAACTGCGCCTCGTCAAAGGGCAGGTCAATGCGGACGTTGCCCTGCCACTGGGACAGGTAGGCCGCGTTGGACAGCGTCAGTTCGTTCAGCCCGTCCTCGCCTGGGGAGATCAGCGCCGCGCCGTGCAGGATCGCGTCCGCAAAGTTTTGCAAAATGCCCGCGTGCGCGCGCTCCTCGCCCTCTGGCAGAATCTCCTCATAGTCGGCGGGGATGCGCGCGAAGCTCTCCGGCGAGGCGAAGCGCACATGGTCCTCCGGCTCGCGCAGCCGCCACCAGCACAGCTTGCCGCCCTCGAGCACGATCTTGCCCAGCGTGCCCGAGATCTCCAGGCGGTTGGTGCCCGGGTATTCGCCGGTCGACGTGATGAACGCGCCGCTCGCGCCATTTGCATAGCGCGTCAGGATCGTGGCCTCGTCCTCGACCTCGATGTGGTGATAGCGCGCCGTGTCGCAGTAGGCCGTCAGGGCCTCGGGCATGCCGCAGATCCACTGCCACAGATCCAGGTTATGCGGCGCCTGGTTGAGCAGCACGCCGCCGCCCTCCCCCGCCCATGTCGCGCGCCACGCGCCGGAGTCGTAGTAATGCTGCGTGCGGTACCAGTTGGTCACGATCCAGACCGAGCGCTTGAGCTCGCCCAGCTGCCCGCCGCGCACGATCTCCCGGCAGCGGCGAAAGAGCGGGTTCGTCCGCTGGTTGAGCATGAGCGCGAACACGCGCCCGCTGCGCCGGGCCGCGTCGCACAGCGCGCGTCCGCGGGAGACGGACACGTCGATGGGCTTTTCCACGAGCGCATGCCACCCCGCCTCCAGCGCGGCGGCGCCAATCTGCGCGTGCAGCCGGTGCGGCACGGCGACGATCGCCGCATCCGCCGCGCCCGATGCGAGCAGCGCGCGCCAGTCGGCAAAACGGGCCACCTCCGGCATGCGCTGCTCAACGTACGAAAGGCGCTGCGGGTCGACGTCGCATACCGCCGAGAGCGTCATGCCCGCGATCCGTCCCTCGCGCAGGCAGGCGGCGTGGGCCGTGCCCATGTTGCCCACGCCGATCACCGCGGCTCTGACCATCTGCACGCCCTCCTCACCGGTTTCCGCCGTAGGTGCCGCTCACGTCCGAAAAGACGGCCTTGGCGGCCTTGCGCGCGCCGTAGCGCGAGGTGGCCGCGCGGCGCATGAGCTCGTCGTAGAACGCATCCTCGTCAAAGGGGATCTCGACCGCCCGTCCCCGGAACGCGGACAGGTGCATCGCGTTGGACAGCGTCAGCCCGTGGATGCCCTCGCGCCCGTCTGCCACGAGCGGCTCGCCGCGCAGGATCGCGCCGCCCCACGCGTTGATGACGCCCACATGCTGCGGGTTTTCGCCGTCCAGCTCGACCTCCACCTCGCGGCAGGGCACGGTTGCAAACGACGCCGTGTTCGTCTTCGTCCACTCGGGCTCGAGCTGCTCGTATTCCAGCAGCTTCAGGCGCCCCTCCTCGGCGACGAGCTTCGCGCCGTCCATCTGAATCTCAAAGCGGTTGGTGCCGTGCGCGTCGCCCGTCGTCGTGACAAACACGCCCGTCGCGCCGTTTTCGTATTCGACGAACGTCGTCACGTCGTCCTCGACCTCGATGTCGTGCCACAGCCCATAGCTCAGGTGCGCCTGCACGCGCTTGGGCATGCCGCAGATCCACTGCCACAGGTCCAGCTGATGCGGGCACTGGTTGAGCAGCACGCCGCCGCCCTCGCCCGCCCAGGTCGCGCGCCAGGCGCCGGAGTCGTAGTACGCCTGCGGCCTGTACCAGTCGGTGATGATCCAGTTCGTGCGGCGGATGCGGCCATACTTGCCCGAGCGCACCAGCTCGCGCATCCTGCGGTAGAGGCAGTTGGTCCGCTGGTTGAACATCATGCCAAACACCACGTCCGGATGCCGGTCGGCCTCCTCGTTCATCTCGCGCACCTGGCGCGTATAGACGCCCGCAGGCTTTTCGACCATGACGTGCAGCCCGCGGCGCATGCACTCGATCGCGTAGCGCGGATGGTCGTAGTGCGGCACGCAGACCATGCACGCGTCGATGCGCCCGCTGTCGAGCATCTGCAGGGCATCGTCAAAGTAGGCGATGTCGGGCGAGAGGTTTGCCTTCGCCCACGCGATGCGCTCAGGATTCGTATCCGCCGCCGCCGCGAGCGTGAACTCGGGGCAGCGCCCCTCCAGAAAGTGGCGGGCATGGCCCGTGCCCATGTTGCCGATGCCGATGATGCCGACTCGAATGCGGCCCGTGATGGGATCCATGATGCGCTCCTCTCCTTTCCTTGCGTTCAGACTTTCCTTGCGTTCAGATCAACGCGCGCAGCGCGGCGCAGGCCGCGTCGAACGCCTCATCCGCGCTCGCATAGGCGTACGCGCCCACGCCGCTGCGCGCGCCCGCCTGCTCCAGCGCCTCCAGCCCGGAGAACACCTGCAGGTGCGGCTCGACCGTCACATGCGCGCCGCCCCGCGCCCGGAACGCCGCGACGATGCGCGCGACGTTGCCCTCGCCCCGGCCTGCGGGCACGACCGTCCCATCGTGCAGCGCATCCTTGATGTGCAGGTATTTTATGTGCGGCGCAAGCATCGTCCAGGCCTGCCAGGTGTCCTGGCCGCACTGCACGAAGTTGGCCGGGTCGAACACGCCCTGCAGCTGCGGAAAGGCCGTCAGCAGCGCCAGGCAGCGGTCGGCCGTGTCGCCGTAGATGCCCTTCTCATTCTCGTGGCACAGCGCGACGCCGCTGTCTTCGCAGGCGGCCAGCATCGCGCCCACGCGGTCGATCGCGGCCTGGTAAAAGTCCTGCGCCCGCGCGCCCTTGGGGATGTAGAACGAGAACATGCGGATGTTTTGCGCGCCCAGGATGTGCGCCAGCTCGACCGTGCGGCGCAGTTTGTCCAGGTGCGGCGCGAGCGGCTCCTCCATGCCGATCTTGCCAATGGGCGAGCCGACGGCCCAGACCGTCAGGCCCGCCTCGTCCAGGCGCTCGCGCGCCTCGCGCGCCTTTTTGGGGCTGATGTCGGAGACATTCTCCCCGTCCACGCCGCGGATCTCCAGTCCGTTCAGGCCGTTGCGGCGCATCGCGGCGATCTGGCCGTCCAGGTTGGGGCTGGCCTCGTCCGCAAACGCGAAGATGTGCAGGGGATTTGCCATGCGCGCTCCCTCCTTACAGGCCCGCGTGGGGCCCGCTCATTCCCATGTGCGGCAAAAGCCGAACACATACCATTCCTCGTCGTGCAGCTTGTACTGGCAGTTCTCGTCCGTGCGCTCGTCCTGCGGCACCTCGGACATGTTGTGGTAGGCGCGCTTGGGCGTCAGGTCGTAGCGGAAGCGATAGCGCTTGACCGTCGAGCCAACGTTGCCCTCGATCGTCGTGAGCTCATACACGTCATCGCCCAGGTCCGTCACCGTCTCGACCATGCCGATGTGCGTATAGGGCGTGGAGCCGCGCACACCGTAGATCAGCAGGTCGCCCGGGCGCGGCGGCTCTGTCTCCGTCCAGCGGCCCACGCTCTCAAAGCCCAGCTTGACGTTGCCCACGCGCCCCTCGCGGCAACTGAACACGCCGTCCTGCGGCACCTCAACCGACTCCATCTCAAAGAGCGGAATGCCCGCCTCGTTCGCGCACCAGATCAGGAACACCGAGCACCAGCCGATCTGCCGGTGGTCGCCGTAGAACCAGACGGTATATTTGTTGTCCTTGGGCAGGCGCTCCCAGTTCGTCTGGGTGAATTCGTTCTGCGCCACCTCGATGAACCGCCGGATCTTCTCCGGCATCTCCCCCTCCGAGGCCGCCTCGGAGGCCGTCGCCGGGGTGGCCTCGGACGCCGTCGCCGGGGCGGCCGCGTCGCCCGCCGTGGGTTGAATCAGCTCCGCAACGCTGGCCAGCGCTCCGGTCGGGATCAGCCACAGGCACAGCGCCAGGGCCGCAATGCGCGTCTTCATGATTGCTTCAGCCTTTCCGTCTTTTCTACCGTGGCCGTCACCGCGTCGATGACCGCCGCGCGCAGGCCGCGCCGCTCCAGCACGGCCACGCCCTCGATCGTCGTGCCGCCGGGCGAGCAGACCGCATCCTTGAGCGCGCCGGGATGTTCGCCCGTGTCCAGCACCATCCGGCCCGCGCCGATCACCGTCTGCGCGGCCAGGCGATACGCGAGCGCGCGGGGCACGCCGTTTCGCACGCCGCCGTCGGCCAGCGCCTCGATGAACGGATACACAAACGCCGGCCCGCAGCCGCTGATGCCCGAGGCCGCGTCAAAGATGCGCGGCTCCACCTCGCACACCTCGCCCGCGCACGCGAACACGGAGCGCACGAACGCGTACTCTTCCTCCGTGGCGGTATGCTGCGCGTCCAGCAGGCTCATGCCCGCGCCGGCCATCAGCGGCGTGTTGGGCATCACGCGCACGATGCGCGCATCCTGCGGCAGCGCCTCGCGCAGGCGCGGCACGTCCCAGCCCGCGGCGATGGACACTGCGAGCTTGCCCGCCATCGCCGGGTGGATCTCCTCCAGCACACCCGGCAGGAACACCGGCTTGACGCACAGCAGCACGCACGTACTCTCCCGCGCCAACTCCGCATTCGACGCGGCCTCGCGCACGCCAAAGCGCGCACAGACGCGCTCGCGCGTCTGCTGGGTGCGCGCGGTGATCAGAATATCCTGCGGCGCGACGAGCCCTGCCCGCAGCACGCCGCCGATGATCGCGCAGGCCATGTTGCCCGCGCCGATGAATCCCAGTCTTGCCATGTCTCTTCCTCCGTCAGTCCGGCATCGTCAGCGTCAGCTCGCCCTGCAGCGCATGGCGCTCTTCCGCCCCATCCTGCACCGTGACGATCGTCCAGCCCGGCTCGCTGGCGCGGATCGTATACGCCGCGCGCCCCTGCGAGACGCGCCGGCTCTCCACCGTGAAGCGCGTGTCGCCCACGCGCAGGTCCTCCAGCTTCCAGCCGTCCCAGCCGATGGGCGTATGCGGCTCCCAGCGGATCGTACGGCGCGGGGACTGCGGGTGCAGCCCGAACAGGTAGCGCGTCATCGGCCAGACGATGCCGGCCGGCGCCTTGGCCTGCACAAACGCGCCGTCTGCGGCGTCCTCTTCCGTCAGCGCGCCGGGCATGCCCTGCGCCAGCGTCTCGGCGATGCGTCGCACGCAGCCGGTCATCTGCTCGACGTGCCCGCGCGCGCCGTGCCACGCGGCCCTGCGCGACAGCGGCGCATCCGGCGCAAGCTCCTGCTCCGGCTCCGGCTCAACCCCCTCGGCCAGGGCAGTCCAGCGGTCAGCGTCAGGGTAGCCGAGCGCTTCCAGCATGCCGGCATAGCGCAGGGCGAGGCGGCGCAGCGTCTCGCGCGGCACCCGCGATCCATCGGAGAGGTCGCGCGTCTCGCGGCGCACGTACTGCATGCACTGCACGAGGAAGGGCATCATCTCCGCGAGAAACGCGCGATCGTCTGTCCACTCGAACACGCGCCAGACGAGCGACACAAACCGCGCGCTTGTCAGCGCATCGCCCTGGCACAGCGCGCTGCCGTCTGCGGCGATGCCGCCAACGACGCAGCCTACGGGGCCCGCGGCGTCCTCATCGCGCCGGCTCGCGTCGCGCAGCAGGCGCAGCGCGTCCTCCAGCGTCTGCGCGCCGCCCAGCGGCAGCATGGCCGTGAGGGCCTCCTCGTCGTCGCCCAGGAAGAAGCCCCGCGCCTCGGGCAGGCTCTCGCACAGCGCGCGGCCGCCCGGCACGGCGCGCAGCAGCCACTGGAAGTTGACGCAGGCCCAGTTCCACGCGCGCGCGATGTCCGCATCTGGCAGCGTCGCACGGGCGACGGACGCCACCTCGCACATGCGCGCCCGCTTTTTTGCGAGCAGATCCTGGGCGCTCTCGCGCAGGCGCTGCAGCAGATCCTCCGCCTGCGAGCGCGCGACGCGCCCGCCCGCGATGAACAGGCGCAGCGTCGCCTGTCCCTGCGGCTGCAGGCGCAGCCGGTAGAACAGCCGGCCGTTGGCGCCCCGTCCAGCGGTATTGCCAAAGCCGTAGATGTCGCGCGGCAGGTCCCACAGCAGCACGGCGGCATCTGCCTGCGCACCCCAGCACACATGCCAGGGATTGAACGTATCGCGCGCGTAAAACGCCTGCGTACGCGCGTCGAACTCGCACACGTCGCGTCCGGGCTCGCGCCGGCTCCGCGCGCCGGGCGCGGGCAGGATGTCCGTACGCACGGTGAAGGAGATCTCGGCCATGCGTGGTGCGGCGCGCAGGTTTTCCACCGTCAGCTCGACGATGCAGGCGGCCTCGCCGTCCGGGATGAACTGGCTGCGCGCCACGTGCAGCCCGGCCTCCTGAAGCCGGTAATGGAACGTGCACCCCTCCGGGCGCGCCTCAAAGGCGTCGCACGCGCGCAGCGGCACGTCATCGACCGCAAAGAAGAAGCCGTCGCACAGCTTCATATCGCCGGCCCACAGGCCGCCCATCTCGCCGGGGATCGCGCGCCCCATGTCCGGAAACAGGCCATCCTGCGTGCCGATCAGGTACGCCCGGTCGCCCGCCGTCACGCACGGGTCGTTCAGGTCCACATATTTGAAGATCGCATAGGGTTCTGCCATGCCGTTCTCCTTCCTTCCTGAAAGCAGATTATGCCTCCGGCCCCCTGCCTCCCGCGACGGCCCGAATCGTCCGTCCGATCAGCCGCAGGTCGCCCAGCAGCGAAAACGTCTCGATGTAGCGCCGGTTGAGCTCGAGCTTGGCCGGCATGATCTCCTCGACGTAGGTGCGTTCGGGGTCGTCGCTTTGGGCGAGCAGGTCGTTCTCGTTGCGATAGGCGATGGATGCCGGGTCCGTGATGCCCGGGCGCACGAGCAGCACTTTGCGCTGCGCCTGGCTGTACAGGCGCACATAGCGCGGCACCTCCGGCCGCGGGCCGACAAAGCTCATCTCGCCCCGCAGCACGTTGAGCAGCTGCGCCAGCTCGTCGAGCTTGTACTTGCGCAGCACCGCGCCCACGCGCGTGATGCGCGCGTCGCCGCCGACCGTGATCTGCATGCCGCGCCCGTCTGCGCCGTCGGTCATCGTGCGCAGCTTGAAGATGCGAAACTCCCGTCCGCCGCGGCCGACGCGCACCTGCCGGTACAGCGCCGGTCCCGGCGAGTCCAGCTTGACCGCCGCCGCGCACGCCAGCAGCACAGGCGAGAGCAGGACCAGCCCGGCCGCCGAGAGCAGCACGTCCAGCGCGCGCTTGAGCGCCAGCTGCACCCGCTTTTTCTGCAGCGCCGCTTCAATGCCCTCCCATCCGTCCACGCGCTTTCCTCCTATCTCATCAGGCTGTACAGCAGCGTCAGCGCCAGCGCATGCCGGCCGCGCATCAGCGCGTACTTTGTCCTCAGCTTGGGCGGCAGGCCCTTCAGGCGCACGTCTGCAAACAGCGCGCGCACGTCCTCGCGGTTCATATACGCGCGCGCACGCCGCACGCGCTCAGGAAAGGCGTAGGGCGTACCGGGCAGGCAGAGATTTTCCACCGCCTGCGCGGCGGTCTTGCGCCGCTTGATGCGCATGCGCGGCGCGTAAGCCTGCAAAAGCCCCGCCCGCTTAAACGCCACCTCCAGTCTCGCATCGCATGCCTCGTGCGAGGCGGGCACGTGCGCGCTGAAGCGCTTGGTGACCGAGCCGTCGTGAAAGCGGTAGTGATACAGCGGCCGATTGACCACCACTGCGGCGTTGGCCTCCAGCAGCGCCTGCACGATGAAGAGCAGGTCCTCCGCGTAGTGCACCTCCGGGTCAAAGCGCAGCGCGCCCAGCATCTCCCGCCGGAAGAGGTTGCGCGGCGTATAGCCGCTGATGGGCAGCTCTTCGCTGTCCGTCTTCGTGGCGAGCATCTCGGGGATGAGCTGCTCGCGGATGGCCTGCGCATCCAGCAGCGTACCGTCCGCAAACGGCAGGTCAACCTTGGCCGCCCCGTGCTCCATATTCTTGTACACGCCGCAAAAGCTCATGTCTGCGCCGCGCCGCTTCGCCTCCGCATACAGGATGTCGTACATCGGCGGCTCGATCCAGTCGTCCGCATCGCAAAAGCCGACGTATTCGCCCCGGGCCGCGTCGATGCCTGCGTTGCGCGCGCTCGACACGCCGCCGTTTTGAGGCTGTTTGAGCACGCGCACGCGCGCGTCGCGCCGCATGTAATCCGTCAGGAGCGTGGGCGTGCTGTCTGTCGAGCCGTCGTCCACGACGATCACTTCGAACGCCTCCAGCGTCTGGCCCAGCAGCGAATCCAGGCATTCCTTCAAAAAGCGCGCGCCGTTGTATACGGGGACGACGATGGAAACCTTGATCTCGCTCATCTTGCCACCTCCGCACCGTCATCGCTCAGGTCCGCGCGCAGCAACACGCCCTGCACCAGCAGGTACGCGCAGCCGACGACGGAGAAGGGCGCGTAGACCGCCTCAAACAGGCTCTCCATGATGAACACGACCGAGAACGCCAGCGGCGCCATGTACAGGGGGCTCTTGCGCCGGTGCAGCCAGTAGTAGCGCGCCGCGCGATACGTCGACAGCGCGACATAGCAGAGCATGAACAGGCCCGCGGGCCAGCCGTTCTGATAGGCGATCGCAATGAACGAGTTGTGCGCGTTGAAGCGGCGCGCACCGCCATCCCAGGCGGCCCACTCCTCCACGACGGAGGATTCATGGCCCGTGAGCGTCAGGTTCTGAAGCGCCATCTTCCAGATGCCGTAGCGGTCGCTCGTCAGATCGTCTAGCGTCATCTTCCGCTCCTCGGGCGGATCGACGATGATGGGCGCGTCGTAGTGCTCGTAGTTGTACAGCGCGGTCTCCCAGTCGTCCTGCGCCACCTGCCGGAACTTGAGCTGCGTCACGTAGACGCCCAGGGCCGACAGTGCCAGCACGCACACGACCGTCAGCGCCAGCACGCGCCGCGGCCTGCGCGCGGTGCGCAGCAGCATCGCAGGCACGACGATCACCAGCGCGCCGATGTAGGACAGCAGCGCCGAGCGGGAGAGCGTCAGCGCCAGCGTCGCGCCGCTGAGCACGGCCATCGCACCGTAGAAGACTGCGCGGGCGCGGGCGCGCTCCTGCACGGCCGTCTGTGCGAGCAGCAGCGCGCTCACGCTCATGACGATGCAGCACATGGCCAGGCCGTTGGCGTTGTAAAACACGCCGTAGTAGCCCGGATAGCCAAACGTCAGCGGCACGGTCGCATACGACCATACGAGGAACGGCAACACCGCGAACACGCACGCGCGCAGGATCGCACGGAACGTGCTGCGGTCCTCGCGCGCGGAGAACACCGAGAACACGAACGGATAGGCGACCAGCAGCGCGACCGCCTCGGGCAGCCAGTCCTCGAAAAACAGCCCCGAGAGCGCCATCCAGCCGTGCTGCAGGAAGAACAGCGCCGTCATGCCGCGATGCCACCTGACGCGCTGCAGTCCTGGCGTGCGCGCCGTGAAGGAGACGATCAGCACCAGCACCATGCCGAACAGCACGAAGAACATCCACCGCAGCGGGAACTTGCGCTGGGTGAACAGCACCGTATAGAGCATCAGCGCCGTCGTCATCGGCGTGAGCAGGCGCGTGTCAAACAGCTCTGCAAACACGCCCACGGCCCTGTCATACAGCCGGGTCAGGCACGAAAAGTCCAATCCGCCCTTCTTCATGTGACCACCTCTCTCTTGGATCCCGGGAATGGTCAGCGCGCGCGACCGGACCTGCAGGACAGCACCTGCCTGTAAAACGCCTCCGTCTCCCGCGCGTTGCGCTCCCAGGTGAACGAAAGCGCGTCGGCCCGGCCCCGCTCGCGCAGCGCCCGCATGCGGTCCGGCGCGTCGAACGCCCGCCGCAGCGCCGCCTCCACCGCCCTCGCGTCGCCCGCGGGCACGAGCATGCCGTTCTCGCCGTCGCGGATCACGCCGTCGATGCCCTCGCCGCGGCTGCCGATCGTCACGCAGCCGGAGGCCATCGCCTCCAGATAGACGATGCCAAAGCCTTCTTGACGGCTGGGCATCGCGAACACGTCGCTTTGCGCCATCAGCTGCAGCACCTGAGCGCGCGGCAGGCGGCCCGTCAGGCGCACCCGCTCCGACATGCCCGCCTCGCGCGCGCGGCGCTCCAGCGCGCCGCGCTCCGCCCCATCGCCGACGATCGTCAGCCGCGCGTCCGGATAGTCGCCCGCCAAGGCGACAAATGCCTCCAGCACGGCGTCCGCGCACTTCTGCGCGCGCAGCGCGCCCGCAAACAGCACCTGCCGCGGCGCGTTGACGGGCGTGGGATCGACCTGCGAGGTATCCACGCCGTTGGGGATCACCGCGCTCAGTCCCTCCCCGCGATAGGGGCGCACGAGCGCCAGCAGCCGCTCCGACACGGCCATCAGCCCGTCGACCGCGCGCGCCGTCTCCAGATTGCGCGGCGTGGGCATCTTCCCCTCGCCAAAGTAGCGCATCACGTCCGTGCCGTGCACGGTCAGCACCATCGGAATGTGCAGCCGGCGCGCGATGAACAGGCCCGCGTGCCCATCCCGGTCGAGCATGTGCGCATGCAGCAGGTCAAAGGGCTTGAGCCTGTGCAGCCGATGGGCGATGCCCATCGCGGCGCGCGCCTCCAGCCCGCCGCCAAACATCCGCTCGCCCACGTCGCCCAGCGCCAGAAAGCGCGGATAGTACACCGGCACGCCGTCGATCACCGCGCGCTTGGGCGTCGCGCGCGCGATGCGCGCGGCGTTCGGGCGCAGCTTTCCCTGCAGGGGCAGCGTGCCCACGGGCGCGATCACAACCACGTCGTGCCCGCGCGCGCGCAGCGCGCGCACCTGATCGTGCACGAACGCGCAGTAGGGACTGTCGTCCCATTGCCGGTGGATCAGCACCAGCACGCGCAGCGGCCTCTCGCTCATCTTGCGCACGCCTCCTCGTAGATTTCGCGCAGCCGGCCGGCCACGCGCGGCCAGGCCAGCGTTTTGGCCAGCTCCAGGCATCGGGCGCTGCGCGCCTCGTATCCCTCCAGACACTGCAGCGCCTTGTCCGCCATGTCCGCCACACTGTCCGCATCGACCGCAAAGCCCGCCTCCCCGGGCGCGAACTGCCCGTCAAAGCCCTGTCCGCGCGTGTAGAGCACGGGCAGGCCGCGGCTCATCGCCTCCAGATAGACCAGGCCGAACGTCTCCACCCGCGAGGGCACGAGCAGCAGGTCGCACCCGTCGTAAAACGCCTCCAGCGCCTCGCGCCCCTGCAGGTTGCCCAGCAGCCGCGCGCGGCCCGCCTGCACGGCCGGCAGCGCCTGAAGGCGCGGGCGCAGCGGTCCGTCCCCGGCCAGCTCGATCGTCACCTCGCGATCCGGCAGCCGGCGCGCGAGCTCCTGCGCCGCCTCGATCGCCTTATCCGGCTGCTTGTCCGCCAGCAGCCGCCCCGCAAACGCAATCTTCAGCCGATCCGGCCGCAGCGCATGCGCATGCCCGGTCAGCCACGCTTCGTCGATGCCGTTAGGCACGACGGCCGACTTGCGCCCGATCTCCTCGCGCAGGGACGCGGGCACATGGCGCGCCAGCACCCGGTCGCGGTATGCGGGCGACAGGAAGATCACCCGCCGCGCCGCCCGCAGGATGCGCGTGGCATGGGGGCGCAGGTGCGGCTCGTATTTATAGAAGAACTCGATGTCCGAAGAGCGCACCGTCACCACGAACGGCATGCCCGTTTGCCGGTGCAGCCGGTAGGCGATGCCGCCGTCCGTGAAGAGCGTATGCGCGTGCACCAGGCCCACGTCCGACAGGTCCACCCGGCGCATGAGGTCGGGCAGCGCGCGGCGCGCCTTGGTGAAGTAGAGCAGCCGGTCCCACGGGCGCACGATCAGGCTGTAGCGCACGTCAAACGCGCCGTCCTCGGGCAGGTTGCGGCCCATGTTCGCCGCGTGCTTTTCGGGCACGTAGACGGTCTGGCGCACGCCCTGCGCGGCCAGGTGCGCAAAGAGGCTGTGAAACACCTTGGGGCCTGCATAATTGCAGCAGATGTGCAGCGTCGTCATGCCTTCCCCCGCTTTCCGCCCGCGAAGCGGCGCAGCGCGAAGAACCCGCGCAGCGAGCCCAGGCCGTAGGCGATGTGAAACGCCGGGAAGATGACCGGCAGCACGGGCAGGTAGCGCAGGCCCAGGCTCTGGGCGACGGTGTAGCTGTAAAATGCGTCCAGCGACAGGTAGGCGAACCACTCCAGCAGCAGCAGCACGCCAAAGACCTGCGGCCCAAATGCCAGCGAGAGGAGCGCCAGGCCGATCGTCGAGAGCACGAACAGCAGCGGCACGAAGTGGCGCAGGCCCATGGAGCCCGGGCACAGGAACATCGTGATGACGTTCCACATGCCGTTTTGGAAGCCCATCTTCATGATGCCGCGCAGCGTGTCGCGGCAGTAATACGTGCAGCGGATCTCGCGGTCGAGGTAGATCTTGCCGCCGTTTTTGCGGATGCGGTAGTTGAGCTCGTTGTCCTGGTTGCGCGTCAGGCGCTCGTCGTACAGGCCGATGCGGTCGAACAGCTCGCGCCGGAACGCGCCGAAGGGCACCGTGTCGACATAGCCGCTGCGCACGTCCAGACGGAACATCGAGTTGCCCACGCCAAAGGGCGTGGACAGCGCGCCCGCGATGGCCCTGCCCATATAGCCGCGGCCCCGGGTCACGCACACGCCGCCCGCGTTGTCGCACTCGACCGTCTGCAGCGCGCGGATGCAGCGCGAGACGTAGTCCGGCGCATACTCGGCGTGCGCATCCATGCGCACGATGAACTCGCCGCGGCTCTCGCGGATGCCGATGTTCATGGCGTAGGGCACGGTGCGGTTGGGGTTATTCAATACGCGCAGCAGCGGATGGACGCGCTGGATCTCCCGCAGGATGCCAACCGTGCCGTCCGTGGAGCAGCCGTCGACAAAGAGCACCTCCATGCGCTCTTCGGGGTAGTCCTGCAAGAAGAGCGATTCGGCGCACGCGCGTATGTACTTTTCCTCGTTGCGCACGGGCAGCACGAGCGAGATAAAGGGCGCCTGCATGTGTTCACATCCCACTTTGCCCCGCAGGGGGCGCAATCCGTGATGTTTCATTATACCATGTTTATCGGCGAAAGGCTATGCCTTCCGCATCCGGCCATGCACGCGCCGCCGGACGGAGTTCATTATAGCACATTGCGCCCGGCGCCTCAACCGCGGTTTGTCCGCTTCCCTTTCCCCCTGCGCGGTGGTATAATGAAGGCAAAGCATCGAGCCTACGGGCTCGCAAGGAGGTCTGATCCCATGGCAGCAAAGGTATGGGGCCACCGCGGCGCGAGCGGCTATGCGCCGGAAAACACGCTCGAGGCGTTCGAGCTGGCGGCCCGGCAGGGCGCGCACGGCGTGGAGCTGGACGTGCACTTCTCCCGCGATGGCGAGATCGTCGTCACGCACGACGAGGCGATCGACCGCGTGAGCGACGGCAGCGGCCTGGTGCGCGACATGACGCTGTCACAGCTCAAGCGCTTTGCGTTCAACAAGACGCATCCGGAGTACGCCAACGCGCGCATCCCGACGCTGCGCGAGGTGTACGAGCTGCTCCTGCCGCTGGGGCTGACAGTCAACGTCGAGCTCAAGACCAGCCGCGTGCCCTATCCGGGGCTGGAGGCGGCCTGCATCGAGCTGGCGGCGAAGATGGGCATGACGCAGCGCGTGCTGTACTCGTCGTTCAACCACTACAGCGTCGCGCGCGTCAAGGAGATCGACCCCTCCCTGCCCTGCGGCCTGCTCTACGGCGACGTGCCCTGCAGGCCCTGGGACTACGCGCGCTCCCTGGGCATGGACGCGCTGCATCCGGACTTTGTCTCCCTCTCCTTTGACGACACCTGCCGCGAGGCGCATGCGCTGGGCGTGCGCGTGCACCCGTGGACGGTCAACCGCGAGGAGGACATCCGCGCCTGCCTCGCGATGGGCGTGGACGCCATCATCACCAACTACCCGGACGTCGCGCTGCGCGTGCTCGGGGAGGGCTGAGGCGCAAACGAACGCCGGTTTTGCATGCAAAGCCGGCGTCTTTTTTTATACGCCCGTCAGGTCGCGCACGGCCCGGCCCGCGAGCATCAGCCCCGCGCAGGAGGGGACGAACGACACGCTGCCGGGCATCTGCCGCCGGCCGGGCGCGGGCGGCTCGTCCGAGGGGAAGGGCGCGCGCGGCGGCTCGGTGGAAAAAAGCACCGGCACGCGGCGGATGCCGCGCCGCTTGAGCTCCGTGCGCATCACGCGCGCGAGCGGGCACACGCTCGTGTCCTCGATGTAGGCGATCTGAAAGCGCGTGGGGTCGAGCTTGTTGCCCGTGCCCATCGAGCACAGCACCGGCACGCCCGCCGCGCGCGCACGTTCCACGAGCAGCAGTTTGGCCGAGACCGTGTCGATACAGTCGATGACGTAGTCAAAGGCGGCCATGTCCAGCGCATCTGCCGTGTCGGGGCCGTAGAACAGGCGCAGCGCGTGCACGCGGCAGTCGGGATTGACGTCCAGGATGCGCTCGCGCGCGACCTCGACCTTGGGCCGCCCGACGGTGCGCAGCGTGGCGACGAGCTGGCGGTTGACGTTGGTGAGCGACACCACGTCGTCATCCACCACGGTCAGCTCGCCCACGCCACAGCGCGCCAGCGCCTCCACCGCGTAGGAGCCCACGCCGCCCACGCCGAACACCGCCACATGCGCGCGCGCGAGCCGCTCCATGCCCTGCTCGCCCAGGAGCATCTGTGTGCGGGAAAAAGCGTTGCTCATTGTCTGCCTCCAAAAAAGCGCGGGCGGCGCGCCGCCGGGCTGTACCCGGACGGTTCGCCGCCCGCATGTCTTTCGCGTCACTTGATCATGGCCTGCGTCTGCTCCCAGCCCTTGATGATCGCCTGCTGGTGGGAGACCGCATACGGTCCGGTCTCCTCCGCCTCGTCCATCTCGCGCGGGAAGTGGATGCACAGGTGGCCGTCGAAGTTGTTGTCCTTGATGGAGCCGGACAGGTGCGGCACGTTGTGCATGGAGGCGATGTACGTCTTGCCGTCGGGGAACGTCACCCACACGGCCTTGGGCGTCCAGGTGTTCTTATTGCCAAACGCCTTGTACATGACCGCCGTGTCGTCCGCCGTGCGCGGCTGTGAGTCGGAGTGCGCGCCGTTGGACATCATGACGCACTGCCAGGTATAGCCGGTGGAGAAGTCGTAGATCTGCATCACCGTGCCCGCGTCGTACTTGGGCCGGATGTAGGTGTACCAGTTGACGTTCTGCACGCTGGCCGGATCCGGCATGGTGGTCGCCATGCCGCTGATGACCGTGCCGCCCGCACTGGTCGAGCCGCTCGAACCCGAGCTCGTCGAGCCGGAGCCCGTGGCCATGGCGTAGAGCTTGTTGAGCGTGTTCACGCCCGCAATGCCGTCCACCGTCAGGCCCTGCGCGCTCTGGAAGCGCTTGACCGCCTCCTCCGTCAGCGGGCCGAAGTTGCCCGTGACCGTGCCGTCGTAGTAGCCCAGGTCCTTGAGCCGCTGCTGCATGTTCTGCACCAGCGTGCCCTGGCTGCCCTGCTTGAGCGTGGAGGAATCCGTGGCGCTGGAGTAGGACTTGGCGCTGGAGCTGTAGAGCACCGTCTGCGTCTTGCTGCCCGCGATGCCGTCCGCAGCCAGGCCATTGGACGTCTGGAAGCTGCGCAGCGCCGCATCGGTCGCCTGGCCGAACACGCCGTCCGCACTGCCGGCCAGATAGCCCAGATCCTTAAGGCGCTGCTGCAGGTTGCGCACGACATCTCCGCGGTCGCCATAGCGCAGCACCTGATTGGTCACCTTATTCGATTCATCGGTCACGCCGGAGCCCGTCGTTCCCCCGGTCGTCGTGCCGGTGGTGCTGCCCGCGCCGGTCGAGGGCGTGGCGTTGAGCTTGGAGAGCGTCTTGGGGCCTGCGATGCCGTCAGAGCCCAGGTCGTTGGCGCGCTGGTACAGCCGCACGGCTTCCTTCGTCAGGCTGCCGTAGTTGCCCGTCACCGAACCCGTGTAATAGCCCAGGTCCTTGAGCTTTTGCTGCAGGGCCGTCACCTGCGCGCCGCTGTCGCCCTCGCGCAGCGTCAGGTTCGTCTGTGCCGCCGAATCGCCCGTCGAACCGGTCGCGCCCGTGGTGCCACCGGTCGAACCCGTGGTGCCCGTCGTGTCCGTCGTGCCTTGCGCAAAGAGCTTGGAGAGCGTCTTGGGGCCCGCGATGCCGTCAGAGCCCAGGTCGTTGGCACGCTGGTACAGCCGCACGGCCTCCTTCGTCAGGCTGCCGTAGCTGCCCGTGAGCTCACCCGTGTAGTAGCCCAAATCCTTCAGCTTCTGCTGGAGCGTGAGCACATCGTTGCCGGAGCTGCCCTCGCGCAGCGTGGTCGTGACGGTGGTCGTGCTCGTCGCGCTTCCCGCCGCGCCCAGCAGCTTCGTCTGCGTCTTTTCGCCTGCGATGCCATCGGCTCCCAGGCCGTTCTTCTTCTGGTACTGGCGCACGGCCTCCTTGGTCAGGTTGCCGTAGGTGCCCGTCAGCTCGCCGTCATAGTAGCCCAACTCCTGCAGCTTGCGCTGCACAGCCAGCACGTCCGAGCCGGTGTCATTCAAGTCCAGCGAGCGGTACGCGCCCGTCGTGCCCGCCGTCGCCGCTGATGTGCCGATCACGCCCAGCAGCAGCTCCTGCGTCTTCTCGCCCGCCACGCCGTCGGCGCTCAGGCCATTCTCCTCCTGGAACAGGCGCACCGCGTAAGCCGTCTGGTCGTCGTACTTCTGATCCGGGATGCCGTCAAAAAAGCCCAGCGTCGCCAGGCGCGACTCGAGCGTGAGCACGTCCTCGCCCGAGCTGCCCTCGCGCAGCGTCCGGTAGGAGGTCACGGACGTGTTGTAGCCCGTCATCACGCCTGTGAACGTCGTGCCGCCCTTGAGCGTCACCACGTCGGAGCGCACATAGCCCTCCTTGGCGCCGTAGCGCACCTGGTACCACTCGCCCTGCGTGCCGATGACTTCCATCTCCGCGTTGGGCTGGAGCACGAGCAGGATGTCGCTGACCGTCGACGCCCCTTTGCGCAGGTAGACGTGCCCGTTGGCGAGCACCGTATCCGCAAGCGCAGAAAAGGGCGCTGCCGCCAGACACGAGGCCGTCAGCGCCCCCGCCACGACGCGGCACACCGCCTTTCTCACACCGTTGATCCTTCCCTGCAACATCACGCGCACCCCACTTTTATTCTTGTGTGAATATTTTATGACGGCACGCGTGATTTGTCAATATGATTTTTAACATTTCCGTAATAATTAGTCTAAAGCTGTAAAACAAGGAAATTCATTTGAAACAAGCGTCCATTCATCCCATCAGCGGCAGCAGCAGCAGGGTGCCCAGGATGACCGCGACGCCCAGCGCGAGGCAGAGCAACAGCGTGGCCTGTACCAGATCGCCAGCCAGCGGCGCGTGGGTGGGCTCATCGCCGATGCCCACAGCGGCGCGCACGACGCACGCAAGGCGGTCCCGGGCAGGCGTCCTCAGCGCGGCGAGCGCGGCGTCCATCTCCAGCCCGCACAGCGCCGTACACAGCGCGCACAGCGCGGCGAGCAGCCATCGCGCGGGACGAAGGCCTCCTTCGACGGCACGTCCCATCCCGGGCGAAACGGCGGACAGGCCCGACATCGCGGCAAACGCCCAGGCTGCCGCCGCCCCCAGCCTCAGGGGCGTCAGCAGCAGGGCGAGCAGCACAGGGGCGAACACGGCGCTGCAAAACGTCCGGCTCAGGCGCCCGCAGGCGGCGCGCACGACCTGCTCGTAGGTCGCGCCCACATGCTCGCCCACCTGAACGGCCGCCGCAGGCACATCGCCCGCATCCAGGTGCGCTCGCACGTGCATCGCCTGTTGTGCGACGGCGCGCGCGGGAAGCGCAAGCGCCAGAAGCGCCACGCGCAGCGCCGGGTGGAGCGCGCCCAGCGCGCCCACAAGCGCCATGCAGGCGAGCGCTGCCCAGGCTGCCAGGGCAGATGCGTCCTGTGGACGTCTGCGGGCGATGCTGCGCTCCAACAGGCGGTGCAGGCGCGCGGGCAAAGCGCGCATCGCGTCATAGATGGCTGGCAGCTCTGCCAGCAGACAGGAGAGCGCAAGCGCAAGCGGCAGTTCAAAGATCACGTCGTTCCCTCCCCGCGTGCCGCAACGGCGTCCATTTTTATATTATGCCATGCCGCTGACCGCTTGTCAAATCCCTGTTGCGCCGGGCGCGCGGGGGTGCTATCATGAAGGCAAAGAGGGCTCGGCCCAGCGAGGAGGCTTTGCATGTCCGTCGTGGATGTTGACCGCCTGACCAAGTCGTTTGACGGCAGGCAGGCGCTTTGCGCCGTCACCTTTTCCCTGCAGCCGGGTGAGCGGCTCGTCGTGGCCGGCGCGCCCGGCTGCGGCCGCACGACGCTGTGCCGGGCGCTGATGGGCATTCTCGCGCCCACGTCGGGCAGCGCGCGCATCTTCGGGCACGACGCGCTGCTGGGCGGGCGCATCTGCCGCCAGCGCACGGGCTACATGCCTGCGCAGCCAGGGCTGGATCCGGAGTTGGATGCCGCCGAGCACGTGCGGCGACGGCTCGCGCATTATCCGCGCGCCTCGTCCCAGCGCGCCGGACAGCTGCTTGAGCGCCTGGGCCTGCCCGCGGGGCTTTGCGCGCGCGACATGACGCCACTGCAGCAGCGGCTCTTGGGCCTGGCACTGGCGCTGTGCGCACAGCCGGAGCTGCTCATTCTGGACGAGCCGTTCCTGCCGGATGCGCCTGCCGGCCAAAATGCCGCGTTCGCCCGCGCGCTGGAGCGGGAGCTGGACGCGCGCACGACGCTGCTCGTGACTGCCGCGCACGCGGACACGCCGCCCCTGACCATGACGCGCGCGCTGCTGCTGCGCGCGGGCCGCGTGATGGCGGACGGCGCAATGGAACGGCTTCGTCTGCCATGCCGGCGGGTGACGCTGCGCGGCGTGCGCGCGGACGCCCCGGCGCTGACTGCGCTGCGCGCGTTCGGCATACGCGACCTGCCGGACGGCGTCTCGTTCTTCTTTGACGGCGGCACAGACCAGCTTTTGACCGCGCTGTGCGCGCTGCATCCGCGGGACATGACGGTTGAGGAGGCGGGCGCGGACGATCTGCTCGCACTCGCGGGGGAGGAGGGGACGCCATGAATCTGTTGTGGGGACGTTTTCGCCGCATTGCGCCCGGCGCCGCAGCCTACGGCGCCTGCATGGGGTTCTGCCTGTTCTTGCTGGTTCAATACGCGCGGCTGAGCGGCCTGTACGGCCTGTTGAGCGCGCTGCGCACGTTTCTGCCCTCGCTGCTCTTCGCGCTGATGGATCTGCTGTTCCTGCTCATCCTGCTGCGCTGCGCGTCGCTTGGCATACACAGCCTGGACTTCTCCGGGCCCGGCGACGCCGATCGCATCGGCGCGCTGCCGCTCAGCCGCGAACAGCTGGCGCTGGTGCGCCTGGGCGCGCACGCGTGTGCGCTGGCGCTTTCGGCGGCCTGTGGGCTGTGCGTGCTGGCCGCGTGCGGCGCGCTCGCGGCTGGGCGGGATTTTGCGCGCCTGCTGGCGGCCCAGACCGCGCTGCGCCTGCCCGCGCTGCTGTGCGCGTTCCTGGCGGGGTTCATGTTTTCCGGGATCTTCCTGCGCCGTGAGCGCGCGCTGGCGGCGACGGTGGTGCTCTTTGTACTGTTGCACGGCGCGGCGCTGCTCGCGCTCTCCGGCGTGCTGCCGGCCTGGGCGCGCTATCTCTCGCCGATCTACACATTTGATGCGACGGTGCATCCGCTGCCCGCCCTTTCACATGCCGCGGCGTCGCTGCTGTGCGTGCCGCCGGCGCTGTGGCGCTTCGGCCGGCGCGACCTGGCGTGAGCGCAAAATTTTTGCAAAACCCCTTTACATTTTTCGCGCGTCGAATATAATAGTAGAGAATAACAAAAACGCGATGATCGAGACGTGCGCATGTCCGGCGCAAAGCGAACCGGCGGGGCTGGGCCCGGGGTGAGAGGCCGGAGGTTTGGACATGTGTCTGTATCACTCGGGAGCGGCCCGCGCGATGCCCCGGCGGAGCGCGGGACGGCCCTGTCCCCCGTCATCGGGACGGACGGAATCCGCTTCCGTCCGCAGAGCGGGCGCATTGCGCCAATTTGGGTGGTACCGCGAAGTCCTTCGTCCCATGTCGGGGCGAGGGCTTTTTTCTGTCCATCCGAACACCGCGTTTGCTTAAAGGAGGTTTCCCATGTATCAGAAGGTTCCCACCGATATGCGCTTTGCCGCGCGCGAGGAAGAGATCGCTAAATTCTGGAAGGACAACGACATCTTCAACCGCCAGACCGCGCAGCGCAAGGGCCAGACGCCCTTTACGTTCTTCGACGGGCCGCCCACGGCCAACGGCAAGCCGCACATCGGCCACGTGCTCACCCGCGCGATGAAGGACCTGATCCCGCGCTACCGCACGATGAAGGGCTATGACGTGCTGCGCAAGGCCGGCTGGGACACGCACGGCCTGCCCGTGGAGCTGGAAGTCGAGAAGCTGCTGGGGCTGGACGGCAAGCCGCAGATCGAGCAGTACGGCATCGAGCCGTTCATCCAGGAGTGCAAGAAGTCCGTGTGGAAGTACAAGACCGAGTGGGAGGAGATGTCCGAGCGCGTCGGCTTCTGGGCGGACATGAAGAACCCCTACGTCACCTACGAGAACGAGTACATCGAGTCGGAGTGGTGGAGCCTCAAGCAGATCGCCGAAAAGGGCCTGCTGTACAAGGGCCACAAGATCGTGCCCTATTGCCCGCGCTGCGGCACGGCGCTGTCCAGCCACGAGGTCGCGCAGGGCTACAAGGAGGTCACGGAGACCTCTGCGGTCGTGCGCTTCCGCGTCAAAGGGCAGGAAAACGCCTACCTCATGGCCTGGACGACGACGCCCTGGACGCTGCCGTCCAACGTCGCGCTGTGCGTCAATCCCGACGTGGACTACTGCCGCCTGCTGTTCCGGGGCGACAGCTACATCCTCGCCTGCGCGCTGGTCGACTCCATCTTCGGGGCCGACGCGGATGCGTGCGAGGTGGTCGACACGTTCAAGGGCGCGTCACTGCAGGGCATGGAGTACGAGCCGCTGTTCCCCTTCGTCACCCCGCGCGAGAAGGCCTTCTACGTCGTGTGCGACGGCTACGTCACCACCGAGGACGGCACGGGCATCGTCCACATCGCGCCGGCGTTCGGCGAGGACGACGCGCGCGTGGGCCGCGCGTACGGGCTGCCGTTCGTGCAGCTGGTCGACGCGCAGGGCCGCCTGACCGAGGAGACGTCCTGGGCCGGCGTGTTCGTCAAGGATGCGGATCCGCTCATTCTGGAGGATCTGCGCGCGCGCGGACTGCTGATCAAGGCGCCCAAGTTCACCCACAACTATCCGCACTGCTGGCGCTGCGACACGCCGCTGATCTACTACGCGCGCTCCTCGTGGTTCATCCGCATGACGGCCGTGCGCGATCACCTGCTGCGCAACAACCGCTCCGTCAACTGGATGCCCGACAACATCAAGGAAGGGCGCATGGGCAACTTCCTGGAGAACGTCATCGACTGGGGCCTCTCGCGCGAGCGCTACTGGGGCACGCCGCTGCCCGTGTGGACGTGCGAGTGCGGCCACGTGCATGTGATCGGCTCGCGTGAGGAGCTGTGCCGCATGGGCCGCGGCGTCGACCCGAACATCGAACTGCACCGCCCCTACATCGACGCCGTCGTGCTTACCTGCCCCAAGTGTGGCGGGGAGATGCACCGCGTCAAGGACGTCATCGACTGCTGGTACGACTCCGGCTCCATGCCCTTCGCGCAGTGGCACTATCCGTTTGAGCACAAGGAGGAGTTCGAGCGCCGCTTCCCGGCGCAGTTCATCTCTGAGGCCATCGACCAGACGCGCGGCTGGTTCTACACGCTGCTGGCGATCTCCACGTGCCTGTTTGACAAGAGCCCGTTTGAGAACTGCCTCGTGCTGGGCCACGTGCAGGACAAGGACGGCCAGAAGATGTCCAAGCACAAGGGCAACGTCGTCGACCCGTGGAGCGTGCTCAACGCGCAGGGCGCCGACGCCGTCCGCTGGTTCTTCTACGTGAACGCCGCGCCGTGGCTGCCCAACCGGTTCTACGCCGAGGCGGTCGCCGAGACGCAGCGCAAGTTCATGGGCACGCTGCAAAACACCTACGCCTTCTTCGTCCTCTACGCCGACATCGACGGGTTCGATCCCAAGGATCACCCGCTGGAGAAGGCGCAGCTCACGCTCATGGACCGGTGGATCCTCTCGCGCCTGAATACGCTCGTGCGCGACGTGGACGACGGCCTCATGCACTACCGCATCACCGAAAGCGCGCGCGCCATCGGCGACTTCGTGGACGAGCTGTCCAACTGGTATGTCCGCCGCAGCCGCGAGCGCTTCTGGGGCAAGGGCATGGCCGGCGACAAGGAGGCCGCGTTCATCACGCTCTACACCGTGCTGGAGACGCTCTCGCGCCTGATCGCGCCGTTTGTCCCCTTCATGGCCGAGAGCATCTATCGCAACCTGGTCTGCTCCGTCAACCCGGACGCGCCGGTCTCCGTGCACCTGTGCGACTATCCGTCCTGCGACGTCTCGCGCATCGATCCCGCGCTGGAGGCGCACATGGCGGACCTGCTGGAGGTCGTGCAGCTGGGCCGCGCCTGCCGCGCCTCGGCGAACATGAAGGTGCGTCAGCCCGCCGCCGCCCTGTACGTGCGCGGCGCGAACCTGCCCGAGACCTTCGTCGAGCTGGTTGAGGACGAGCTCAACGTCAAGGCCGTGCGTTTCACCGAAGACACGCGCGCGTTCACGACCTATAAGCTCAAGCCGCAGATGCGCACCCTCGGGCCGCGCTATGGCAAGCTGCTGGGCAAGATCGGCCAGCACCTGCAGACGCTGGATGGCAACGACGTCGTCGACACGTTCAACGCCGGCGAGACGGTCCGCTTCGAGCTGGACGGCGTGCAGGTGGAGCTGGCGCAGAGCGACGTGCTGACCGAGCCGTCGCAGAAGCCCGGCTTCGTGGCCGAGACCGACAAGGGCGTCACCGTCGTGCTGGACACGAACCTGACGCCGGCTCTGGTCGAGGAGGGCTTCGCGCGCGAGGTCGTCTCCAAGCTGCAGACGATGCGCAAGGAGGCGGGCTTCGACGTGACCGACCGCATCTGCGTGACCTGCGAGGCGGGCGAGACGCTGGCCGCCATCGTCGAGCGCAACCGCGATGTGATCGCCGCCGGCGTGCTGGCGCGCTCCATCGACCTGGGCCCGGCCCCGGAGGGCGCGTACGCCAAGGAGTGGAACATCAACGGCGAGACGGCGACGCTCTCCGTGCGCAGGGCGTGACCGCGAGAAAGGCTCTGTTCAAATGAAGATCGTCATCCTGGGCGCGGGGGCATATGAGCTTGCCCCCGCCCTTTTGGACGACCTGTTCGTCCAGTATCAGACCGTCTGCGACCTGTGGATCGTGGACGACAGCCTCGACACCGCGGAGCTCACCGCCCGGGCGGCGCAGTCGCTCGCCCGCGCTGCGGCGCTTCCCGCGCGCGTGTTCTACACCGCCAATCCTCGTAAGGCGCTGCCCGATGCGGATTACGTGCTCTGGTGCCGCGAGGCGCCGGACGCCGCGGACTTCGCCCGCGATCTGGCCGCGCTGGATGCGATCGGCCTGGGCAAGCAGGCGCGACCCTTTGGCGGCATCGGCGGCGCGATGACCACGCTGCGCGAGGGCGGCGCGCTTGCGGACGTGTGCGAGGAGATGACTCGCGTGTGCCCGCAGGCCGCGCTGATCGTCTGCTCGGGGCCCGTCGCGCGCCTGTGCGAGCTGGCGCAGCGCTCCTTCGGCGTGCGCGCGCTGGGCCTGAGCCGCGCGCCCTACGACGCCGCCAAACGGTGTCAGGACCTGCTCGGCCTGCAGGATGCGCCTGAGACGCCCTGCGCGGGCACCTGGGGCTTTGCCTGGGCGCTGGGCTGCACGTCCGGCGGCCGGGATTGCCTGGATCAGGTCAAGGAGCGTCTGTTCCAGGACGCGGCGCAGCAGCGCGTCCGAGATCGGGAGCGCGCCGCCGAGGAGGCCAAAGCCGCCGATGCAGCTAAGCCCGACGCGGACGTGCGCGGGTCGCTCTCGGGCCTGCTGCAGCCGCAGGTGAAGGAGACGCGCGCGGATCTGCTCAGCGCGCAGTACGTCGACTGGTATGACGCCTTGCCCGCCTCGGGCCTGGAGTGGCAGATGATGCAGGACACGCCCGAGAGTCCGCGCCTGACGCAGCTGCCCGGCGTCCCGGGCGAGGCGGACTGCGAATTGCGTCTGCGCCACCTCGCATCGCTGGCCGTCCACGGCCCGCTGAAGGCCGAAGGCCGCGCGGCGCTGGAGGCGATGCGCGCAAGCGCAGGGCCACTTCGGCCGATGCGCCTGGTGCATGCGCTGTCCGGCCGCGTGCCGGCGCTGTATGAGCCCGGGCTGATCCGCCCCAACGACGGCGCCATCGCCTGCGTGCCGGACGGCCGCTTCGTGCTGCTGCCGTCGGTCGTGAGCGGCCCGCAGCTGTCCGCGCAGCCGTTGCCCCCCTTCCCCATGGCGCTGGAAGAGCTGCTCGACCGCGTGACAGAGGCCAACCTGCTCTATGCACAGGCAGCGGCGTTCGGCGACCGCATCGCGCTGCGCGAGGCGCTGGAGGCGGATCCCGCGCTGGCGGGCGTCGACCTGCTCTACGCGCTGGATACGGTCGACGACATGGTCGCCGCGAGCGCGCTGCCGCGGTTTTGACCGTTCTCTTCATTATATACGAGACCCGACAGCCGGCGTCGAGCCGGCCGAAAGGAGCGTTCCATGTATCTGGCATCCAATTGGCGGGATTACGAAGTGCTCGACTGCGGCGGCGGCGAAAAGCTCGAGCGGTGGCAGGACGTCATCCTGCGCCGTCCCGATCCGCAGGCGATCTGGCCCCAACAGAATCCCGATCTATGGGCGCGGGCCGACGCCTGGTATCACCGCAGCGAACGCGGGGGCGGTGAGTGGGAGTTCTTCCGCCGTCTGCCTGAGCGCTGGACGGTGCGCTACGGTGCCCTGTCCTTCTACGTGCGGCCCACGGGCTTTAAGCACACGGGCCTGTTCCCGGAGCAGGCCGTCAACTGGGATTGGATGGGCAGCCTCGTGCGTGAGGCCACCATGCAGGGACGGCCGGTGCGCGTGCTGAACCTGTTCGCCTACACTGGCGGGGCGACGATGGCCTGCGCGGCGGCTGGCGCGAAGGTGTGCCACGTGGACGCGGCCAAGGGCATGGTACAGTGGGCGCGGGAGAACCGCGACCTGTGCGGCCTGCCCGAGGAGCGCACACGTTGGATCATTGACGACGCGCTCAAGTTCGTGCAGCGTGAAAAGCGGCGCGGCAACTTCTATGATGGCATCCTTATGGATCCGCCCAGCTACGGGCGCGGTCCGGGCGGCGAGATCTGGAAGTTGGAAAACGAATTGTACGGCCTGGTCGAGGCCTGCGCCGGCGCGCTGACAGAGCAACCGCTCTTTTTCCTCATCAACAGCTACACCACGGGCCTGCAGGCCTCCGTACTCAAGAACATGATTGACATGACCGTAGGCAAGCGCCACGGGGGCCGCAGCGAGGCGGACGAAGTCGGCTTGCCTGTCACGGCGGGCGGTGTGCTGCCCTGCGGTGCGTCGGGCAGGTGGCAGGCCGATGCGTGAATACCGCGGCGTGGGCATCGCCTATGAGGACAACCACCTGCTGATCGCCGTCAAGCCGCCCAACATGCCCACCCAGGCGGATGAGAGCGGGGATCCCGACCTGCTCACGACGATGAAGAACTACGTCCGGGAGGCCTACGCCAAGCCCGGCGCAGTATATCTGGGCCTCGTACACCGGCTGGATCGCCCCGTGGGCGGCCTGGTGGCGCTGGCGCGCACGTCCAAGGCCGCAGCGCGGCTGTCCGATCAGGTCCGCCAAAAGACACTCGCGCGCGGCTATCTGGCCGTCGCACGGGGACAGGCGTCGCAGGAGGCGACGCTGCGCGACTGGCTCGTCAAGGACGGCGCGCGCAATATGGTGCGCGTGGCGGCGGCGAACCAGCCCGGAGCAAAGGAGGCTCGGCTGCGCTGCTTCGCCTGTGGAGAGCGGGACGGACTCTCGCTCGTACGGGTCAAGCTTTACACCGGCCGCTCACATCAGATCCGCGTGCAGCTGCAGCACGCGGGGCTGCCGCTGTGGGGTGACGCACGCTACGGTGGCGGCCGTCCGGGCGAACAGATCGCGCTGTGGGGTGCGTTTCTGTGTCTGACGCACCCGACGAAAGGTGAACGGCTGCGCTTTTACGCGCCGCCGCCCGCCAACGCGATGCCGTGGTGCCTCTTCTCCCTGCCGCAGAACTTTCCGGAGCTGGATGCTGCGGATGACCCCACCGCACGTTGATTTTCCCCATGTGAATTTTTTCAGCTTCTGCGCTTGACAATTATCCAATTGTCTGCTATAATTTCTATCTGTCCGACAAACGGCTTATCCGTTTGCGGATTTGCCAATGTAGCTCAGCCGGTAGAGCAGCGGTTTCGTAAACCGCAGGTCAAGGGTTCGAGTCCCTTCATTGGCTCCATGTCGAGGTGTAGCGCAGTTTGGTAGCGCGTTTGGTTCGGGACCAAAAGGTCGCAGGTTCAAATCCTGTCACCTCGACCACCAAAAACCGGATTTGCGAAAGCATATCCGGTTTTTTTGTTTTGCATTTTTGGTCAAGCCGGACGCAAGCGGACAATCCCCCTTTCGGCTACAACCGGATGACAACTGATAAAGGTGGATGAATGAACAGGATTGTCCGATTCGCCAGCGCATATCCGTCAGAGTTGGTTATAATCAGAATTTTAATACAATGAGCGGTCGGACATCGGCAACAGTTTGCGGGCATTCATGTTGAGATGATCCGCTATTCAACATGAATACCCGGCATGTGTTGCCCGAATGCGGCGCGACATACACGATGTGGTTACCAACCGTACCGTATAACATGTGAAAGAGGATGCAAGCCATACGCCTGCATCCTCTAAGTGAGCTAGATTATTCGACGGGCAGCAGCAGGAACACCCCTGCCGCATCGGTGTCGAAACTCAACACGCCGTCTTCATAATTGTATTCTATCCCTGTCCAGACCTCCGTGTGCTCAGTATCTTCATCAGCCTCCGTCACGTCCACACGGACAAGCTGGAATTTCGGCAATTCGTCAGGCATCTCCAGTGTTATCTCAATGTGTACCATGCCGGTGAATTCGTCCAGCATCCCGGCATATT
>CALVNS010000017.1 GCA_944349855.1 uncultured Eubacteriales bacterium
AGCAGGCGCAGCGCCGTCGTCTTGCCGCAGCCCGACGGGCCAAACAGGCACACGCCGCCCGCCTGCGGCAGCGCGAGCGTGAACCGATCCAGCACCGTCCGGTCGCCGTAGCGCTTGGTCACCTCATACAGACCGCGCATGCGCCGCCTCCCTCCTGCCTACGAGCCCGCGCATCGCGCGCACGAACGCCTGCTCCAGCGCCATGCTCACGACGATCACCACGGCCGTCCAGGCCATGAGCGCGTCCGTCTCCAGGTAGATCTTCGCGTTGTACAGCTGCGTGCCGATCGCCCCGCGCGGTACGCCCAGCACCTCGGCGGCGACCGTCGCCTTCCAGCACAGGCCGATGGACGCCTCGCACGCCGCCGCAAACGTCGGCAGCGCCGAGGGCACGTACACCCGCCATGCCGTTCGCAGCCGGCCGAAGCGGAACATGCGCGCCATCTCCAATAGCCGCGGATCCGTCGAGGCGATGCCCTCCATCAGGTTGGCGTACACCACCGGCAGCACCATCAGCACGCCCGTGAGCACGGGCACCCTGTCCGCGCGCAGCCACACGAGCGCCAGGATGATGAACGACGTGACGGGCGTGGCGCGCACGACCGTCATCGCCGGGGCGATCAGCTGCCGCAGCGCGGGCAGCGCGCTCGCGCCCGCCGCCAGCAGCGCCGCCCCCAACACGCCCAGCGCGTAGGCCAGCGCCGTGCGCAGCAGCGACGCGCCGACCGTCTGCCAAAATGACGCCTCGCCCGACAGCTGCCACAGCCGCGCGCATACCTGCCGGGGTGAGGCGAGCAGCAGGTCCTGCCCGACCGCCCGATAGCACAGCGCCCAGACCGACAGCCAAAAAAGGGCGGAGAATACCTTCCCCGCCCAGCGCCTTGGCGCCATCCGGCGCGCCTCAGCGCGCATAGTAGAAGTCTTCGCCCGGGAGCGCGCCGCCCACGGACGCGGGATTCGCGTCGTAGAGCATCTGGAAGAAGGGCTCAATCTGCGCCTTCATCTCCTCGCCCTCGATAAACACGATGTGGCAGTTGGGAATCGCGCGCGCGGCGACCGCAGCCTTGGGCAGGATGCCCTGCTCCTCCACGAGCACCGATGCGGCCTCCACATCGCCGTTGACAAACGCCACGGACGCGGCGTAGGCGTCCATGAACGCGGCGACCTTCTCCGGGTTCTGCTGGACAAAGTCCTTGCGCGCGATCACGCAGCCCATGGAGAGCACCGTGCCGCCCTGGCCGGCCTTCTCCGCGGCCTGGCCGAACAGCTCGGTCACATCCAGCGCCTCGCGGAAGTCCGCGTTGTTCATCAGCACGCTCGTCACGTTCGGCTCGGGCAGCATGACCAGGTCCACCTCGCCCGCCGCGGCCAGCGTGGCCAGCTCGCTGTGCTCCGCCTTGTATTCGACCGTCACCTGATCGGTCAGGCCGTACTGCGAAAGGATGTAGTTGAGCACGTACTCCGGCGTGGAGCCCTGGCCCGTCGCATACAGCGTGCGGCCCGCCAGGTCCTCCACGCTCTGGATGCTCTCGCCCGCTTCCAGGATGTGCAGCACGCCCAGCGTGTTGAGCGCCAGCAGCTGCACGTTGCCATTCGTCTTGTTGTACAGCGTGGCGGCCAGGTTGGTCGGCACGGCCGCAATGTCGGCCGAGCCGCTGGCCACGGCGGCCACTGCCTCGTCCGGCGCGCCCGCGAGCGCAAAGGCATAGGTGCCGTCGTTCTGGTCCATCATCTGCACCATGCCGATGCCGGTCGGCCCCTTGAGCGCCAGCACGTTGATGGGTGCATCCTCCGCCAGGGCGGGCAGCGCCAGCGCCGCCAGCAGCGCGAGCGCGATGAGCAGGCTGAAGTACTTTTTCATGGGTTTTCTCTCCTTTGCTTTACGGTTCCTTGGTCGTCAGCGCGCTCTTGACGGTGACGCCGGGCAGATTGCCCAGCCTGCCCGTCAGCGCGCCGACGCGTTCGTTCGTTGCGCGCACGATCAGGCCGATCACGGCGCGCCCGCGCTCGTGGTCCGGCACGCCGATGCGTCCGGTCACCATGTCGGCATACTGGCCGATGATCTCGTTGACGCGCGGGGCAACCGCGCTGTCGTCGAGCACGATGCCCACAAAGCCGATGCGTTCCACGGCGGTCCTCCCATCCGACGGTTCCGGGCCGAAGCCCGTCAAAAAACGGCGGACCGATCGCCTCAGCCGCCGCGTATGCATATGAACATTCCAGCATCCCCTTTCTTCTCCGCTCAGAGCCGGGCTCCTTGCGTCAAATCGGACTCGCGCCCGCGCCTCTTCACCTCACGGCGTTGCCGCTTGGGTCGGAATCGCGCGCAAGGGGATTATACCACGTCCCAGGCCGCCTGGCAAGTCCCCGGGCGGCCAGCGCCATCGCGCCCACGCACAGCGCCGCCGCTGCCTCGAGCGAAAGCAGGTACGGGATGCGGCCCAACGACTCAAAAAAGGCCAGCGGCGTGCCCGGAGGCGCGGCCAGGAGGAACAGGTAGTTGACGCCCAGCAGCCGGTCGACCGCATAGACGAACGCGGCGAAGAGATTACACTGCGCCAGCGCACGCGGCGCGGCGGCGGGCATGGGGAGCGTCCCGCCCGCGGCGCGCCACAGCGGCGCAATCGCAATCAGCGCATGCGTGGAAAAGAATGCCGCCTCCAGCGGCGCCTGCCAGGGCACCTGCAGCACGGAGGGGAACACCAGCGCCAGCGCTGCGCCCGGCATGCCCAGATACCACAGAAAGTGATAGACGCCATTCGTCGGATGCAGATAAAACGCCGCCGCGAGCAGCGCGCACAGCGAGCACAGATGCAGCGGCAGCAGCGTCTGCACCAGCGGAAGGCCGCTCTGTACGACGCAGGCGCACGTGACGGCCATCGACAGCGCCATCAGCGTGAACAGCATCCCGCCCGTACGGCCCGAACGCCTGCGCGCATCCAACGTCACGCATGCTCCAAAGTATCCCCAAAACGCCAGACTGACCGCCTGCATGCCCATCGCCTCCGGCGTTTAGCCTTGCCTCTACGGCGCATCCGTATACCACAGGAGATCGTCCGCCTGCGCGGGCAGCAGCTGCTCGCAGCCGCCGCGCGGCGGGGTCAACGCGTACACGCCGCCCAGCAGCGCATCTGAGAGCAGTACACGCCCCTGTGCCGCGAGCACGCGCTCGCACAGCCCCTCCATCGGCGCGCGCCACAGCGCCCCGCCGCGCGTCAGGCAGGCCACGCCCTCCGCGCCCGCCAGCACACCGCCCGGCACCGCGCACAGCCCGCCCGGCAGGCCCGGCACGGGCGCGCTCCACGCCATGCCGCCGCGCGCGCGCAGCGCCACCACGCGCCCGGCCGTCTCGCCCGCCTGGTGCAGCGCGTACAGCATCCCGCCGCCGAACGCGACGTCCGCCGCCGGTCCGGGCAGCGGCACGCGCCGCACGAGTCGAAGCGTGCGCGCATCCAGCACCAGCGCCTCGCAGCGCCCGCCGCCGGCCACCGCCAGCAGCCGGCCCGTCGGGTCCAGCGCCATGCCGCGCGGCTGCTGTCCCGCGCGCGCCAGCATCTGCGGCGCGCCCGTGCGCGCGCACAGCGCCAGCACGCTGTCCCCGTCCTGGCACAGCGCATAGAGCGTCTCCCCGCCCGGCGACGCGATCAGCCGCGTGACGTTCGGTCCGCCCGCGAACAGCGCCTGCGGGCAGAGCGTGCGCGCATCCAGCCGCCAGATGACATCCTCGCGCTTTGAAGCGCAGTAAAGTGCGGCGCCGTGCGCGCACAGCGCCGCCGCACCGGGCAGCGGCGCCCGCCGTACGCCCGCCGGACCCAGGCTGTAGAGCGCGCCCGCCGCGCTGTCGGCCGCGATCAGCCGTCCCCCCATGCGCCTCTCCTCCCCCGCCAACCCGTCTGCAGCATCCTATGCGGGCGGCCCGCGCCGCGTCCCGCACGCGTTTTTTTGCCGTGCGCAGGCAGGAATTCAGGGCGCGCGCGCGAAAAAAGAAGAAGGGCGTATATGCCCCCATCAATCCGACGAACAAAGGAGAATCATTCCATGCACAGCTATCAGACCCACGGCACCTGCTCGCGCCGCATCGACTTTGACGTACAGGACGGCATCGTCACCGCCTGCCGCTTCGAGGGCGGCTGCACGGGCAACACGCAGGGCGTGGCCCGCCTGGTCATCGGCCGCAACGTCGACGACGTCATCCAGATGCTCAAGGGCATCCAGTGCCGCGGCAACACCTCCTGCCCCGACCAGCTGGCCCGGGCGCTGGAGGAATACAGGCTTCAAAACGCCTGACCCCACCCAAAAGGAGCCCGCCGTCTGCTTGCCGCAGGCGGCGGGCCCTTTTGCGCTCAGTAGCCCATGGCGCGCACGTTGTCGTAGCTGCGCCGGAGGCAGTCGAACGGATCCTCGCCATAGCTGGCGTCCTGCTCGACATACATGTACTGCGTCTTGCCGATCTGCTGCAGGCGCGCCAGCACGCGCGCAAAGTCGATGTTGCCCTCGCCCACCGGCGCGAAGCGCTGCTCAAAGCCCTTCACCGCCATGTCCTTGAGGTGCACGCACGGAATGCGGTCCTGCACCCGGTCGATGAACGCAAGCACGTCCGCGCCCGCCGCCTGCACCCAGTACGTATCCAGCGTGATGCCCATCAACTCCGCGGGCATGGACGCGAGCAGCACGTCGATCATCCGCCGGCCGTCCGGCATGCGCTCCCACTCGAAGTTGTGGTTGTGGTACATGAGCCGCTTGCCCGCCGCGCGCAGGCGCTCGGCCGGCCGCGTGAAATCCTCAGCAAACCGCTCGACCCACGCCGCGCTGCGGTAGCGCTCCGGCATGCCGCCGATACCCACGTAGTCGCATCCCAGCGCGTCATGGTCGGCGATCACGCCCTCCACGTCGTTCAGGATGCGCTCGGGGTCCGTGTGCGTCAAGCCGATCTTCAGCCCATATTCGTCGCAGATCGCGCGCATCGTCCGCGGATCGATCCGCCCCGCGCCCGAGATCTGCACGTCCCGATACCCGATGGCCGCCACGCGGCGCATGGACTCGCGAAAGTCGCGCTCGCTCTGGATGTACGTCCGAACTGTGTACAGCTGTGCTCCCAATCGCATGCGACAACACTCCTTTACTTTCGGGCCGACCGTGCGGCGGCCCGTCGTTTCAACGTCATGCGCAGCGCGCGCGCCTCTTCGCGCGTGACGCCGCCGCCGTAGCGCGCCCGCGCGTACAGCTCGTGCAGCGCGCTGCGCGCCTCGCCCGGCTCCATGCCGGCAAAGTCCTCGATCTCCTGCGGCGTCAGCGCCGGACCGGGCCGCGCCCGCGTGCGCGAGCGCACCGCCGCCATGAACGCGCGACGCACCGCGCCCTCGGGCGTGAAGGGCAGCGCCACATCCACGCCCTTCGCCCGCGCCCGGCGCAGGCGCTCCTCCCGCGTGGGCGGGGCGATGAACTCCGCCCGGTCGCCCGCCTGCACGCCCCCCTCGCCGAAGCGCCGGCTGAGCCGGTAGATGCAGTAGACCGCCAGCGCGACCGCGCCCGCGGCCAGCGCCCCGATCGTCAGCACGCGCAGTACCTGCTGCATCAGCAGCCAAAATGCCGAGGGTTCGGCCGCCTCCACCGCGGGCAGGCCGCCCATGCCGCCGCCCGGCGTGTCCAGCGACGGCTCCTGCGGCGCATCGCCGCCCGAGGGCAGCAGCGAGACGAGGAACCGCAGGCACGACAGCAGCAGGCCGCCGGCCAGGTATGCGATCCGCTCCGCGCCGGAGAGTGCCATCAGCGCCATGCACAGCGCCGCCAGCGCGCAGCAGGCGATCAGCATGCCGCGCGCACCGGCGCGCACGCGCCGCTCCGGCAGCCGTGCGATCATCCCGTAGCGCGAGAGGAACGCGCCCAGGTTCTCCTGCGCGCGGAAGGCCATGGCCGTCAGCGCATAGGGCACGCACAGCGCGCACGAGAGGCGCACGACGCGCCCGTCCTCCAGCGCCGCGCCCGCGACGCAGGCGATCACGAAGACCGCCAGCGCCGGATAGACGGGCGTATCCGGCAGGACGGGCTTGTCCGCCGCGCGCCCGTACAGCCGCCACACGCACAGCACGGCGCACAGCGCGCCGGACGCGATGCGAAGCGGCAGGCAGACGGGCAGCAGCGCCGCCGCAGCGCAGGCCAGCGCGCATGCCGGCACGTACTGCCACAGCGCGCGCGTGCACGCGCACAGCGCATGCGTGATCGCGACGCACAGGCACAGGTACGCGCAGCACAGCGCCGTCTGGCCCGCGTCCATGCCCAGCAGCAGCGCGGGCGCGCTCAGCGCGCAGCACGCCAGCAGCGCGCATCCCAGCATCCCCAGCGCGGCGCGCGTTCTTCGCCTCATGAGGCCACCTCCCAGCGCATGACGTCAAAGCCGCCCCGCGGCGCGGGCACAAGCGCGCCGTCCGCGCGCAGCGGCACGACCATCAGCGCGCCGTCCATATCCCAAAACGCCTCGCGCACGGGCGGGCGCTGGCTCTTGGAGACCAACACGTACATCGGCGGATTGTCGCGCCCCTCCAGCGCCCTTTCGCGCATCCGGGCTTCAAACGGCGCGGCCTGCAGCTTCAGGTCGATGCGCGCCAGCGCCGTGAGCAGCAGCGCGCGCTGACGCGCGCCGATGCCCGGCCGCACATCAGTCGCCTCGCCCGTCTCCAGATCGCGCCCGTTGCTGCAAAGGCCCACGCTCGCGCCCGCGTCCAGCAGGCGCAGGCACAGCCCCGCCGCCACGCGGATCGCCTCCTCGTGGATCTCCTCGTCATACCAGGCGGTGTCGTCCTCCACGTTGAGCAGCACGAGCGCCGACTGCGAGGCCGTCGTATCCCGCTGGTTGACCATCAGGCTGCCCATCCGGGCGCTGGCCTTCCAGTTGACGGCGTTCATCGCATCGCCCGGCGCGTATTCGCGGATGCCGCGAAACGCAAACGGGTCCTCCAGCACGAAGCGGCGCACGCGCATCTCGCCCGTCAGGCGGCGAAACGGCGCCTCCAGCCGCGCCGCGTCCACCGCGCGCGGATAGACGCAGAGCGCCGTGCGCTGCGGAAACGTCCGCGCATGCTCGCGCTCCAGCAGCGGCGCGCTGACGATGAGGTCCGCGCGCTCCACGCGGTAAAACCCCCGCCGCGTGCACGTGAGCGCGATGGCGCGCGTCACGCGCTGATAGAACAGCAGCGAAAACACGTCCTGTTTGTAGCAGCGGTCGGACACGCTGACGTTTTCCTGACCCTCAAAGGCGAGGCTGCGGTCGATCTCAAACGTCGCGCGCACGATGGGCAGCGGCAGCATCTTGCGGTTTTCGACCGTCTCCACGATCTGCGCCTGGCCGCCCTCAAAGGCCGTGGGCTCGCCAAACGCCACCGAAAGCGACAGCCCCCTGTGCCACCAGGCGCGAAACGCCCGATCCAGCGCCGCCGCGAACAGCAGCAGCCCCGCCAGCAGCAGCAGCGCGCTCATGCGCGCGCCGCGCCCCACGCCTCCGTGGGCACGGCCTGCGTCGCCAGCGCCTCGCGCACGACATCCTCCATGCGCGCGCCGCTCGCCCGCTCGGGCAGCAGGCGATGCGTGAGCACGGCGGGCGCGACGGCTTTGACGTCCTCGGGCGTGACGAACGAGCGTCCCTGCGCCATGGCGTAGCCCTGCGACGCGCGCAGCAGCGCCAGCGTGCCGCGCGGGCTGACGCCGCAGGCGACCTCCCGGCTCTCGCGCGTTGCCCGGCACAGCCGCGCCACGTACTCCATGAGCGCGGGGTGCACGTACACCTCCCGGCAGGCCTGCTGCGCGCGCTCGATCTCCCCGGCCGTACATACGGGCTGCAGCTCCTCCAGCGGGCTGTCCTGCACGAAGCGCTCCAGCATGGCGACCTCGCCCTCCAGCGAGGGCAGGCCCATGCTCAGGCGCATGAGGAACCGGTCCATCTGCGCCTCGGGCAGCGGGAACGTGCCCGCCGTCTCCACCGGGTTTTGCGTGGCGACGACAAAGAAGGGCCGCGCCAGCGCGCGCGTGACGCCGTCGACGGTGATCTGGCGCTCCTCCATGCACTCCAGCAGGGCGCTTTGCGTGCGCGGCGTGGCGCGGTTGATCTCGTCGGCCAGCAGGACGTTGCAAAAGGCCGGCCCCTGACGGAAGACGAACGCGCCTTCCTTGGGATTGTAGTACGACAGCCCCGTCACGTCCGAGGGCAGCAGGTCCGGCGTGAACTGAATGCGCGAAAAGCGCGCATCGATGGAGCGGGCGACGGCCTTGCACAGCGTCGTCTTGCCGGTGCCGGGCACATCCTGCAGCAGCACGTGCCCGCCCGAGAGCAGCGCAGCCAGCAGCAGGCGCACGGTCTGCCCGCAGCCCACGACGACCCGGGAGACGTTCTGTTCGATGCTTGCGGCGACGTTTTTTTCCATGTCGTTTCCCCTCTTTTTTGTTTCCTGCGCCATGGCCGCCGTCACCGGCCGGCCAGAAAGTCGTCGATCTCGCGGATGAACAGCGCGCCGTACTGCGCCATCTTCTGCCGGCCCACGCCGGATACCTGCAGCAGCGCGTCCATGGTCTGCGGACGCCTGCGGCTCATGTCCAGCAGCGTCGCGTTGGAGAACACCACAAAGGGCGGCACACCCAGCCGCTGCGCCTCGCGCTTGCGCAGGCGCGCCAGCCGTTCAAAGAGCGCCTCATCGCTTCCCGCGGGCGCCCTGCCGCCCTCGGGCCGGCGCCGCTCGCGCCTTCGCCCGCCGGCCAGGCAGTTGCCGCAATGGCCGCAGCGCTTTGGCGCGCTTTCGCCAAAGTAGCTCAGGATCGCCGCGCGCAGGCAGCCGCTCGTCGTGGCGTAAAGCGTCATGCGCCTGAGCCGCTCCATCGCGCGGGCGTATGCGTCCCCGCTTTCCCGGTTGTGCTCCGCCTGCTCGATCAGAAAGTGCGCGGTGGCCACATCCTGCCGTTCGTAGAGCAGCACACAGCGCGCGGGCGCGCCGTCACGGCCCGCGCGGCCCGCCTCCTGATAGTAGCTCTCCATGTCCTTGGGCATGTTGTAGTGCACGACGAAGCTCACGTCCGACTTATCAATGCCCATGCCGAAGGCGTTCGTGGCCACGATGACGTCGATCTCCCCGCGCACAAACGCCTCCTGCGCGCGCATGCGCTGCACGTCGTCCATGCCGGCATGATATCCCTGCGCGCGATACCCATGCGCGCGAAGCAGGGCCGCCACGCCTTCCACGTTGCGCCGCGTCGAGCAGTAGACGATGCCGCAGACGTTGCGCGCATCCAGCTCTTCCATCAGGGCGAGCAGCTCTTCCTCCTTGTCGTCGGGCCGGCGCACCTCAAAGTAGAGGTTCGGACGGTCATAACCCGTCTGCACGCGCACCGGATCCCGCAGCTGCAACAGCTGCAGGATGTCCTGCGACACCTCGCGCGTGGCCGTGGCCGTGAACGCCGCGACGACGGGCCGCCTGGGCATGTTCTGAATGCAGCGCGCGATGTCCAGATAGCCGGGCCGAAAGTCCTGCCCCCACTGCGACACGCAGTGCGCCTCATCCACCGCCACCAGCGGCACGGGCACGCTGTGCAGCAGCCGCTCCATCGACGGCGTGAGCAGCCGCTCCGGCGCGACGTAGACGATCCGATACAGGCCTGCGCAGGCATTTTGCAGCGCGCGGCGCATCTGCCCGGGCGTGAGCGACGTGTTCAGATACGCCGCGCGCACGCCGCTGTGCACCAGCGCCGTCACCTGATCCTGCATCAGCGAGATCAGGGGAGACACCACGAGCGTGACGCCCGGCAGCAGCAGCGCCGGCAGCTGATAGCAGATCGACTTGCCCGCGCCCGTGGGCATGACGGCCAGCACGTCGCGTCCCTGCAGGATGGACCGGACGGCCTGCTCCTGCCCGGCACGAAAGTCGTCGTAGCCGAACACAGCCTTGAGCGTGCGCCGTGCGCTGGCCATGATGTCAGGCGTGATAAAACACCCTTTCCATGCCGCCTTCGCCGGTGCGCCCGTCGTAATCCATGCGCATGATGCCCTGCATGGATTCGTTCCAGCGCGCGACGACGGGGCTCTCCGCCTGCACGCGGGCCGCATAGTCCACGCTCTCGCACTCGTAGTAGCCGAACAGGTCGTGGCCCGCCAGCCAGATGGTGTAGTTGTGCACGCCGGCCCGGTTGAGCACCTCGGTCATCTCGGGCCAGATCTGGGCGTGGCGGCGCTTGTACTCCTCGATTTTGCCGGGCAGCACCGTGCCCTTCCATGCGAAACGTTCCATAAAGATACTTCATCCCCTTTGTGCGCGTAGATCATGCCTTCATCTTACAGCAGGCGCGCGCGCAAAGTCAAGGGTGACATCTCCCTGCCGGCAGGAATCGGCCCGCGCGCGCAGAATCCTACAGGCATGAACCCCATGGAAAGGCGTGAACGCGATGACAATCGACTGGATGCACGAGGCGCAGACCCGCTTTGACGGCATGCGCGCGCTCTTTGAAGACCTGCACCGCCACCCCGAGCCCTCGCACCGGGAAGTGCGCACCAACGCACGCGTGCGCGAGATCCTCTCCCGCGCGGGCGTGGAGCTGCTCTGCCCCAAGGACAACATCACCGTGGCGGTCATCCACGGCGCGCGCCCCGGCCGGACCGTGGGCCTGCGCTTTGACACCGACGCGCTGGAGATGCAGGAGCTGACCGACCTGCCCTACCGCTCCGAGGCGGATGGCCTGATGCACGGCTGCGGCCACGACGCGCACACGGCCGTGGGCGTGCATGCGGCGCTGCTGCTGCACGAGCGGCGTGCGGAGCTTTCGGGCAGGTACAAGGTGATCTTTCAGCCGGCGGAGGAGGGCGAGCACGGCGCGGACGAGGTGATCCGCACGGGCCTGGTGGACGACGCGCAGGCCTTCTTCGGCCTGCACGTGTGGAGCCTGTATCCGACCGGCACGCTGCACGCCTCGCCCGGCGGCGTGTGCGCCAGCCCCGACATGTTCACGCTCACGATTCACGGGTGCGGCGGCCACGGCGCCACGCCGCACCTGTGCGCGGACGCGGTGGCGGCGGGCGCGGCGGTGGTGCAGTCGCTCCAGCACGTCGTCTCGCGTCTGGTGCCGCCCACGCAGGGCGCGGTGCTGACGGTCGGCTCGTTCCACGCCGGCACGCGCTGCAACATCATCGCCGGGGAGGCCGTGCTCGAGGGCACGCTGCGCGCATTCGACGACGGCGTGCGCCGCACGCTCATCGACGCGCTGCGCCGCATCTCCACCGACGTGGCCGCGGCGCACGGCTGCACGGCGGAGGTCGCGCTCAACGAGGTCGCGGGCGTCGTATACAACGACCCGCACCTGTGCGCCCTGGCCAACGCCGCGGCGGCGCGCCTGGTACCGCCCGAGCGCATCCTGCCCCAGGAGCCCTCCATGCTCGGCGACGACTTTGCGCAATACCGCGCCATCGCCCCCTGTTGCTACGTGCAGGTCGGCATGCGCGCGCCGGAAAAGGGCTGCTGCCATCCGCACCACAACGGCCTGTTCCGCGTCGATCCCGACGTGCTGCCGCTGTGCTGCGCGTGGATGTGCGCGTGCGCGGCGGACGCGGCGGAGGCGCAGCCCTCCACGACACAGCAATGCCGCTGATCGGACGGATCGCGGCAGACAAGGGGATCAAACGATGAAAACCAGAGAAGAAATTTTGTTTGAAGATACGCCCGTACCGCGCGCGGTGCTGTCGCTGGTGATACCGACCATCATCAGTCAACTGATTACCGTCGTGTATAACATGGCCGACACCTTCTTCATCGGGCAAATCGGCGACCCGAATCAGGTGGCCGCCGTGTCGCTGTGCATGCCGGCCTTTGTGTTTCTGACCGGCTTTGCCAACCTGTTTGGCATCGGAGGCTCCAGCCTGATGGCCCGCAGCCTGGGATGCGGCAACCGCGGCAAGGCACGTCAGGCGGCGGCTTTCAGCATCTGGACCGCCGCCGGCGTAGCGCTGCTGTATGGAATCGGCTGGCTGCTGGCGCGGGCATCCCTCCTGCCCGTCCTGGGGGCGAATGCCGAAACCTACGACTTCTGCTGTCAGTACATGTTCTGGACCATCACCATCGGCGCTGTGCCCACGGTGTTGAATCAGGCCCTGGCGCATCTGGTGCGCGCCGAGGGGCATTCCTCACAGGCCAGCTTCGGCGTCGCGCTGGGCGGCGTGCTGAACATCCTGTTGGACCCGCTCTTCATCTTCGGGCTGCGCCTGGAAGTCGCCGGCGCGGCCATCGCCACCATGATCTCCAATGTGCTTGCCATGATCTATTACCTTATCCTGCTGCGCGGGAAGCGATATGCGGCCGACATCTCCGTCCATCCCCGGCACTACACATGGCGAGCCGGCATTCCCAGGGAGGTGCTTCTGGTGGGCCTGCCCAGCTTCCTGATGAACTTCATGGGCGTGCTTTCCAACGTCACGATCAACAAATTGATGGCCAGCTACTCCAACGCCGCGGTGGCGGGCATCGGCGTGGCCAAAAAGATTGACATGCTGACCTTTGCCGTGGCCACGGGCATGTCGCAGGGCGCGCTGCCGTTGATTGGCTACAATTATTCTTCCAGGAACATCAGGCGCATGAAGGCCGCCCTCAAGACCGACTTTGCATTCAGCTTTGCCCTTGCGCTGCTGGGGACCATCTTTCTCTTCACCTGCGCGGGCCCCATCGTCCGGGCGTTTATCGACGATCCCGAAACGGTGCGCTACGGTCAGCTTTTCCAGCGAATCATCTGCGTGACCGGCCCCTGCATCTCCGTCACAATGCTGACCATCACGGCGTTTCAGTCCGTGGGCAAAAAAGTCCAGCCCGCCGTGCTGTCGCTGCTTCGCAAGGGCGGACTGGATATTCCGTTTATGCTGCTGTTAAACCATCTGTCCGGTGTAAACGGCATCGTATGGGCGACGCCCATTGCGGATCTGATCGCCATGCTGGTGGCCATTTCGCTGTTCATCCCGTTCTGGCGGCGCCTGACCCCTCAGCGGCCGCCGGCCGCCACCTGAGCGGCCGACCGCACCGCTCAGTGCCCGCAGCACGAGCCGGACAGGTCGATCTGCTCCGCCGTCGCGCGCAGCGCCACGCCGTCCGGGTCCGGCACGGTCCATTCAGGCGGAAACCCGTAGCGTGCGCAGAAGGCGGCCGCGTCCTGCGGCGCATGCGCCACGACGGCGCGCGCGCCGTGCTGAAGCGCCTTGAACAGGAGCATGCGCATCAGCAGGTCGCCCAGGCCCAGGCCGCGCCTGTCGGGCATGACCGCCACGCGCCCGATGTGAAACGCCCCGTCCTGCCACCAGATGCGGCCCGCGCCGCACGCGTCGCCCACGGGCTCGCCGGCCCCGTCCACCCGGTCGTAGACGAGCGCATGCCAGCTCTGCGCGTCGGTCTCATCCGCCGCGCCCTGTCCAAAGACCGCCGCGCGCACGCGCAGCGCCTGCGCGATGTCCGCACCCGGCGGCAAAAGCCTTCCGCGAATCACACACCATCATCCTCTCCCGCGCGGCAGGGAAAACGCGGCCGCGCGTCGAACTGTTCCCCCGACAAGACGTCGAAAAGACGCTCCAAAGGAGGAGTGCCGCTTGGAGCACGAGAAAATCCTGCGCATCAACGAGCTCGCCCGCAAGAAGCGCACCGTGGGCCTGACGGCGGATGAACTGGCCGAGCAGCAGGTGCTGCGCGCGCAGTATCTGTCCGAGTTCCGCCGCAACATGGAGGAGACGCTCAAGGCCGTGCGCGTCGAGCAGGCGGACGGCACCTGGGCGCCGCTGAAGAAAAAGCAATGACGCCATCGCGCGCTCCCCTCGGGGAGCGCGCCGTGCTTTATGCGCCCGCCGCGTCCCGGCGGACCGAATAGAGGTAATGCGGCCTGTCCCCGGCGTAATAGCGCGCCAGGAACGTCGCCTCCCGCGTCATGCCGATGCGCTCCGCCACCCGGATGGACCGCTCGTTGTCCACCTTGATGATCGAATGGACCTTCTCCCGGTCCAGCGGTCCGAACGCGTACGCCTTGCACGCCGCGGCCGCCTCGCTCGCATAGCCGTTGCGCCAGTGCGCCTCCTTGAGCAGGTAGCCGATCTCCAGCACCTCCCCGCCCGCGTAGGGCTGCATCGTCAGCCCTGCCTGACCGACCATCTCGCCCGTGCGCCTGAGCACGGCCGCCCACAGGCCAAAGCCGTAGCGCTCATAGCGCGCGCGCTGGCGCAGGAGCCACGCCCGCACGTCCGCATCCGTGAAGCTGTGCTCGTACGCATACATGACGCGCGGGTTTTGCAGCATCTGCGCCAGGTCGGTCAGGTCGCCCTCATCCATCTGCCGCAGGATCAGCCGCTCCGTCTCCAGGACCGGCCTGCGATCTTCCGTCCGCATGTGAAAGCGCCCGCCTTTCATCCATCTTCAAATCGAGGAGAGATGCCCATGCCGCCCGTCAACACGCCCACGCTCTACACGCCGCGCCTGACCCTGCGCCGGTTCACCCCGGACGATCTGGACGCGCTGCTCGCGCTCTTTGGCGACGAGCAGGTCAACACATTCCTGCCCTGGTTCCCCCTGCGCACAAGGCAGGAGGCCGCGGCCTTCTACGAGGAGCGGTTCGGGCAGTACTATGCGCGCCCGTGCGCCTACCGCTATGCCGTGTGCCTGCGGGAGACAGACCGGCCGGTCGGCTACATCCACGCGGACATGGACGAGGCGCACGACTTCGGCTACGCGCTGGAGCGTGCGCACTGGGGGCAGGGGCTGATCACCGAGGCCGGGCGCGCGCTGATCGCGCGCCTGCGCGAGGACGGCCTGCCCTTCATCACCGCCACGCACGACGTGAACAACCCGCGCAGCGGCGCGGTGATGCGCCGCCTGGGCATGACGTACCGCTACTCGTACGAGGAGCAGTGTCAGCCCAAGGACGTGCACGTCACCTTCCGCATGTACCAGCTCAACCTGGACGGGGACGGCGCGCGGGTCTTTCACGGCTACTGGGACCGGTACGCCGTCCACTTCGTCGAGCCCGGGCTGTGACTCAGTCGTTCTCCGCCGCCAGCGCGCACAGGCGCATCGAGCGGCTGAGGAACGCGGTCATCTGCTGGGGCGAGAGCGGCGCGCGCGACAGCTCCGCCAGGTCGTACAGCTCGGCCGCGATCAGCTGCGCGCGCTGCGGGTCCTTCGCGCCCGCCAGCGCCGCGACCAGCGCGCTACGGCTGTTGAGCACGAGCGTGAAGTCATCCGGCAGCGAGAAGCCCTTCTCGCCGTACAGGCGCGACATGTCCTTGAAGCGGCGCGTCTGCTCGTCCTCCACGAGCATCGCCGGCAACTGCTCGTCGCGCAGCGCCTGCAGCTCCACCTTGAGCGACTCCATGCCCGTCGCCTCGCGGAACAGCTTGGTGAGCGCCTGCGCATCCAGCGCGGGGCTCTCGCCGTCCTGCGCCTTGAGCGCGTCGGTATTCGCGTCCACGCGGCAGAAGCGCAGCTTGCCGTCCTTCTGGCCCGAATACTCCATGAAGGATACGAAGTTGACGTCGATGGGCGTGTCGAGCACGACCACGTCGATCCCCTGATCGCGGTACAGACGAATCATCGCGTCCTGGCGGCTCTCATCGCTCGTGTAGAGCACCTTGTCCGGCGCCTTCTCGCCGTTTTGCGCCGTGTACTCCGCCAGCGTCAGGAACCGGCCGTCCACCGTCTTGTACAGCAGCACGTCCTTCATGCGCTCGTAGAACTTCTCGTCGCGCATGCAGCCGTACTTGATGAACGGATGGATGTCCGGCCAGTACTTCTCAAACGACGCCCGGTCGGTGTTGAACATGCCCGTCAGCCGGTCGGCCACCTTGCGGGTGATGTGCGCGCTGATCTTGCGCACGTAGCCGTCGTTTTGCAGGAACGAGCGCGACACGTTCAGCGGCAGGTCCGGACAGTCGATGACGCCCTTGAGCAGCATCAGGAACTCCGGGATGACCTCCTTGATGTTGTCCGCCACGAACACCTGGCCGCTGAAGAGCTTGATCTGCCCCTCCATGCCGCCGAAGTCCTGGCGCAGCTTGGGGAAGTACAGGATGCCCTTGAGGTTGAAGGGATAGTCCACGTTCAGGTGCACCCAGAACAGCGGCTCCTCGAACTCGCGGAACACCTTGCGGTAGAACGCCTTGTACTCCTCTTCGGTGCAGTCCGACGGATTCTTCAGCCACAGCGGGTGCGTGTCGTTGACCGGCACGGGCGCCGCCGGCTTCTTTTCCTCGCCCTTTGCCTCCTCGTCCTTGGTTTCCTCAAACTTCGGGCCGTCGTCCTTCGCGCCCTCGGGCTTGATCTCATCCAGGAAGATGGGCGTTTGCATGAACGCGCAGTAGCGCTCCAGCACCTCGCGCACGCGGTAGGGCCGCAAAAACTCCTCCTCGTCCGGGGCGATGTCCAGCGTGATGCGCGTGCCGCGCCGGTCCCAATCGCTGTCCGACAGGGTGTAGGTCATGCCGTCCTCGCTCTCCCAGCGCACCGCCTGCGCGCCTGGCTTGTAGGACAGCGTGTCGATCGTCACCTTCGAGGCGACCATGAACGCCGAGTAGAAGCCCAGGCCGAAGTGGCCGATGATGCCGCCGTCCTTCTCCTTGTCGTCGTACTGCTTGAGGAATTCCTCCGCGCCGGAAAACGCCACCTGGCCGATGTAGCGCTCAACTTCATCCGCCGTCATGCCGATGCCGTTGTCGATGAAGCGCAGCTGCTTGGCCGCCGCGTCCACCTCCACATGCACCTGATAGTCGTCCTCCCCGCCTGCAATGCGCATCTTCGTGACCGCGTCGCACGCGTTGCTCACCATCTCGCGCACGAAGATGTCCTTATCCGAATACAGCCACTTCTTGATCACGGGCATGATGTTCTGCGCGTGAATCGACACGCTCCCCGTCTTCTTTTCCATATATAAAACCTCCCTTGGAACAAAAAATCCGCTTACGGGGGTTATTGTAGTACCGTGCAGGGCGCGTGTCAAGCCTTTTTTAGCACTCAGCAAAAGAGAGTGCTAACAATCCCCGGGCGCCGCACACTACATCGGCCTTTACCTGCGGCCGGAATTCAGGTATAATAGAAGACAAATCGGGGATACGACCCGACGCGCCGCGTCGGGATGCAGATAGGAGATATACGCATGATCGCAAAGACAATGTTCAACCGCGCGCCGCTGGTGCCGGGGCGGTTCGCGCCGCTGCCGCTGGGCGCGCTCAAGCCCAAGGGATGGCTGCTGCGCCAGCTGCAGGCGCAGGCCGAGGGGCTGACGGGCAGCCTTTCGCAGGCGCTGCCGCAGGTGTGCGAGGGCGACGCATGGCTGGAGGGCGGCGAGGCCGCGCTGCGCGCCGCGCGCTATCTGGAGGGGCTGGTGCCGCTGGCGTTTCTGACGGGAGACGAACGGCTGCGCGCGCGGGCCGGGGCGCGCGTGGACGAGGTGCTGAAAAGCCAACGCGAGGACGGCTCCTTCGGCCCGCAGACGCAGGACGCCTTCGTCGCGCGCGGGGCGATGCTCATGGCGGTATGGCAATACTACACCGCGACTGCGGAGCGTGGGGCGCTGCTGTTTCTGCTGCGCTATCTGAAGTACCTGCTCTACCGGCTCAGCGACGAGCCGCTGGCGCCGCAGGATGCGGCCTTTACCGCGGATACGCTGTATGTGGCCCTTTGCGCCTACAATGTGACGGGCAAGCGCCCGCTGCTGGACCTGTGCCGCCTGCTGCTCTTGCAGGGCAAGGACTGGACGCGCTTTTGCCACACGTTCCCCTACCGCGCGCCGATGTACAAGCACACGCCGCCGGCGCAGATGTACACGCTGCTGCGGGCGTCGGACGGCGAGCGCTCCTACTACGCGCACCTGCAGCGCACGACGCGCGCCTGCAACGTGGCGCAGGGGCTGCGCGTGCCTGCGCTGGGCTATGTGCTCACGGGCTCGGGCAAGCAGGAGGAGGCGTTCGAGGCGGGCTTTTCCAAGCTGATGAAGGCGCACGGCGTGGCGTGCGGATGCTTTACAGGCGATACGCTGCTGGCGGGCGGCAATCCTTCGCAGGGCGTGGACGCGCGCGCCGTGCACGAATTGATGAAGACGCTGGAGGCCGAGCTGTACGCGCAGGGCGCGCCGGACGCGGCCGACGCGCTGGAGCGCCTGGCGTTCAACGCGCTGCCGGCAATGTACACGCGGGACATGCGCGCCTGTCAGTGGATCCAGCAGCCCAACCAGGTGCGCGTCAGCCGCGAGGCGCGGGCGTTCTACGACGCGGGCGAGGAGGCGAACCTGTTTACCGGCAGCTCCAACGCCGACGTGCTCAGCGCCGTGCATCGGGGCTTCCCCGGCTACGCCTCGTCGCTTTGGATGCTCTCGCGCGACGGCGGCCTGGCGGCGATGAGCTACGCGCCTTGCACGCTGCGCTACCGCCTGGGGGAGACGGCCGTGCGCGTCGCCGTCGACGGCGCCTATCCCTACGACGGCGCGGTACGCATCGAGCTGTCGCTGTCCGAGGATGCGGCCTTCCCCATCCACCTGCACATTCCCGCCTGGGCCGAGGGGGCGACCGCGGCCGTGGGCGGCGACGTGACGGACTGCGCGCCGGGCGGCTTTGCGACGCTCTCGCGCCAGTGGCACGACGGCGACGTGATCCTGCTCAACCTGCCCATGCGCCCCCGCCTGACGCGCTGGTACCATGCCAGCGCGGCCGTGGAGCGCGGCCCGCTCGTCTTCGCGCTGGCCCTGGATGAGCACTGGACCGAGCTGGACGCGCACGGGCCCATGCCCGACCTTGCGGCGAGCACCTCCTCGCCGTGGAACTATGCGCTGCTGGCGGACGCGGACGTCGAGGAAGAGCTCGACCCCGCGCAGGCCGGCGCCTTCGGCGAGGGTTGCCCCGCCGCGCTGTACGTGCAGGCCGCGCCCGTACTGGACTGGACGATGCAGGAGGGCAGCTGCCAGCAGCCGCCCATCGCGCCACCCGTCGACCGCGCCCGCGCGGCGCGCGTGCGGCTGGTGCCCTACGGCGCGACGGCGCTGCGCATCAGCCAGTTTCCGCTCGCCTGACACCGCCCTGAGATCGGAGGGATTGCATGAGCGAACCGCTCACCATTTCGGCAGAGGGCTATCTGGACGTCATCCACGACCTGTCGCACATGGGCCCGGTGCGCTCGGTGGACGTGGCCGAGCGCCTGGGCGTGAGCAAAGTGAGCGTCAACAAGGCGCTGCGCGTGCTCAAGGAGCGGGGCTATGTGCGCCAGCAGCCCTACCAGTGCATCGAGCTGACCCAGGCCGGCGTGGAAATGGCCCATCGCATCGCCTGGCGGCACGAGGTGCTGCTCGCCTTCATGCGCGACGTGCTGGGCGTGCCGCCCCAGGCGGCTGAGGCCGACGCCTGCCGCATCGAGCACGTCATCAGCGACGAGACCGTCGGCCGCCTGCAGGCCTTCGTACAGGAGCGCTCGCAGGAGCGCCCGGCCCGCTGAACCGCCGCCTTCATCATTTCCCCTTTGCGCCGTCACACCGGCGCCACAATGCCGTGCTATGCTGTATGCAGCGCCGCAAGACGCCGCAAAACGAGGTGATCCACATGACCAAAGCCCCCAACATTCTCATCTGCGACGACGACCCCGTCGTCCATCAGTCCTTGGCCCTGTACCTGGACAACGAGGAATTCACGCACGCCGACGCCTACGACGGCCAGCAGGCGCTGCAGATGATCGACCAGAACCGCTTTGACCTGATGATTCTCGACCAGATGATGCCGGGGCTGTCCGGCATGGAGGTCTGCCAGGCGATCCGCAAGAAGAGCCAGCTGCCCATCATCATGCTCACGGCGCGCGGCGAGGAGATCGACCGCATCCTCGGCCTGGAGATGGGCGCGGACGACTACATCGTCAAGCCCTTCAGCCCGCGCGAGGTCATCTCCCGCATCAAGGCCGTACTGCGCCGCGCCGGCAACTCGGCCGAGGCGGACAAGCAGGAGGAACTGACCACCCTGCGCTACGGCAATCTGGAGATCCAGCCCGAGCGCTACAGCGTGCGCCTGGGCGGCGAGCCCGTCGCCTGCACCCCGCGCGAGGTCGAGCTGCTCTACCTGCTGGCCAGCCATCCAGGCCGCGTGTTCGAGCGCGAGCAGATCCTCTCGCGCATCTGGGGCTACGACTTCTTCGGTGACACCCGCACCGTCGACACCCACATCAAGCGCCTGCGCCAGAAGCTGAGCAACCCCCAGGGCTGGGAGATCGTCACCGTCTACGGCGTGGGCTATAAATTCGAGGTCACCGCATGATTCGCAGTTCCTTCCTGCGGCGCACGCTCCTGCTGGTCATGTCCACCATTCTGGTGTTCGCCCTGCTGATCGCGGGCATCTACTCGCTCGTCTCGCCGCGGATCTTCGCCGCCGAAAAGATCGCCGACATGCTGCCCCAGGGCCGGCTCATCGCCGAAAACTTCGCGCAGTACCTCTCCGGCCAGCTGCCCTCTTCGCTGCTCATCGCACTCATCGGCACCAATACGGCCCAGTGGGATGCCACCGTCTGGGTCGTGGACCTGGACGGCGAGACGATCCTGCGCACGCAGCAGAAGTCCGGCCGGCGCGTGGGCACGCTGCCGGAGGGGCTGTGGAGCCTGCTGCCTCAAGTGCTCTCCGGTCAGGAGTGCACCCATATCGGCGCGCTGAACCTCAACGACAACGTCGCCGAGAGCGCGGGCACGTCTTCCGGGTCCGGCACCGGTCAGGTGCTCAGCAATGCGCTGGGCAACCTCAAGAGCGCGTCGGGCGATACGAACGACAGCGCAGAGCAGATCAGCGGCAGCATGGTCGCCGTGGCGGTGCCCGTCTTTTACGGCGATCAGGTGCAGGCTGCGGTCTTCATGGCCCAGTCGATGGACGAGGTCGTTGCGGGCATGGACAGCCTGACCAACGCGCTGATGATCTCCGTCTTCGGCGTCGCGCTGCTGATGCTGCCCACGGTCTTCTTCTTTGCGTTCCGCCTGGCGCGCCCCATGCGCCAGATGCGCGACGTCGCCCTGGCCATGACCGCGGGCGACTTCACCGTGCGCGCAGACGAGGGCGACCCCGGCGAGATCGGCTCGCTGGGCTGCGCGCTCAACATGCTCTCCAGCGAGCTGGGCCGCTCCATCTCCGCGCTGCGCGTGGAGAGCAACCGCCTGCGCTCCACGCTCAACGGCCTGTCCGAGGGCATCATCGCCGTGGACGCCCAGGGCGCCATCACCCACGCCAATCCCGCCGTGCGCGCGCTGTTCCACGCGCAGCCCGGCCTGCAGGCCGAAGGCATGACCGGCAGCGGACGGCTCGCGCTCGTCTCGTGCGGCGAGGTGTGGGACCTGTACGATGAGGTGCTGCGCACCGGCCAGCCGCACGCGATGAACGTCCACTTTGGCGACGTGGTCGTGCGCGCGTCCGTGTCCCCGCTCGAGGGCGAACACGGCCGCTTTGCGGGCGCAGTCGGCGTGCTCAGCGACATCACCGCCTCCGAACGCCTGGAGCAGACGCGCCGCGACTACGTAGCCAACGTCTCCCACGAGCTGCGCACGCCCCTGACCGCCATGCGCGGCCTGATCGAGCCGCTGCGCGACGGCCTGGTCAAGGACGAGGAGCAGCGCCAGCACCTGTACGACATCATCCTGCGCGAGACGATGCGCCTGTCGCGCCTGGTCAGCGACATGCTCGAGCTGTCGCGCCTGCAATCGGGCACGTGTTCGCTGGAAAAGTGCCCGTTCAACCCCATCCGCATGCTCCGCTCGGTCTTCGAGGCCTACGCGCAGTACGCCGACGACTATGGGCAGACGCTGCGCCTGCATGCGCCGGACGCGCTGCCTGACGTGCTGGGCAACCCCGACCGCACCGAGCAGGTGCTCGTGGCCATCCTGGACAACGCGATGAAGTACACGCCCGAGGGCGGCACCATCGACCTGATCGCCGAGCCGACGCCCGAGCTGCTGCGCGTCACCGTCAAGGATACGGGGCCCGGCATCGCGCCGGCCGACCTGCCGCACGTCTTTGAGCGCTTTTACAAGGCCGACAAGGCCCATCAGGGCAAGGGCACCGGCCTGGGCCTGGCCATCGCGCATGAGATCATGAAGCAGCTGGGCGAGGAGCTGACCGTGCACAGCGTCCAGGGCGAGGGGAGCGCCTTCACCTTTACGCTGCACTTCTGCCCGCAGACGCCGCCGTCCCAGCCGCTGGAAGAGGGCGCATCGGAGCCCGCTCTGCCCGCCTGCGAACCTTCCATTCATTCCTGACGCCCGCCGGCCGGGCGTCTTTTTTTGCATTTCTCCCTGTGCGCCGGCCGGTTGACAGGGAATGGATTTCGCGATACAATCATTCTCATCGTCCGCGCCGCCAAAGGAGGCCCGCCCATGCCCCAGCCGCTGATCTCGCTCGTCGTGCCCGTCTACCGCGCGGAGGCCTATCTGCCCGCCTGCATGCAGAGCATCCGCGCCCAGCGCTACGGCGCGCTGGACGTCGTGTGCGTCGACGACGGCAGCCCGGACCGCTGCCCCGAGATGCTGGACCGCTACGCCCGGGAGGACGCGCGCATCCGCGTGATCCATCAGCCCAACGCCGGGCAGGCAGCCGCGCGCAACGCGGGGGTCGCCGCCGCGCGCGGGGAATACCTGACGTTCGTGGACAGCGACGACCGGATCGAGCCGGATCTGGTCGTCGCGCTGCTGCGCGCGATGACGCAGGCCGGGGCAGACGCCGCCGTGTGCGACGCGCGGACCTTCTGCGCCGACGTGCCGCCTGCGCCTGCCAAGCGCGGCGGAGTCGAGGTCATGACCGGCGCGCAGGCCATGCGCCGGATGCTCTACCAGCGGGATTACGACACCAGCCCCTGGGGAAAAATGTACCGCACGGAGCTCGTGCGCGCGCATCCGTTCCCCGAGGGGCGCATCTTCGAGGATCTGTTCGCCGTCTACCGCATGCTCTTTGACGCCGAACGGGTCGCCTATGTGCGCGAGCCGCTGTACCTGTACCGCATCAATCCCGAGGGCACGATGCGCCAGGCGTTTCGCCCGGCGGTGTTGGATGCGGCCGACGCTGCCGACGAGATCGTCTCCTTCGCGCAGTCCCGCTGCCCCGAGGCGCTCCCGGCCGCGCTGGCGCGCCGGTTCAGCGCATACTGCCAGGTGCTGCGCTGGATGCGCGACGTCGGGCCGGGCGACCCGCTGTATGCGCGCAAGGTGTCGCTGTGGCGCGCGATCCGCGCCGACCGCTGGCGGATGCTTGCCGACGCGCAGGCGCGGCCCAAAAACCGCGCGGCAGCGGCCTGCACGCTGCTGGGGATGAACCTGTTTTCGCGCCTTCGCTGACGGAGGGAGAGCCGATGCAACACAAGAAGGTCCTGGTATACGCCTTTCTGGCCAACAACGTGGGCGACGACCTGTTCGTCCGGCTGCTGTGCGAGCGCTACCCGCAGGCGACGTTTTACATCTCCCGCCAGGCGGTGCGCAGCGCGTCGCTGCGCGCGCTGCCCAACCTCAAGCCCTCGCGTCGCGTGACGCTCGCCGTCAAGCTGACCGGGCTGGAGGCCAAGCTCGTCAACCGCGGCATCCGCTGCGCGCTGCCGTTTCGCATCGCCCGGCTGCTCTCGCGCCGCTATCCCGTGGGCGTGTACATCGCGGGCAGCGTCTTCGTGCAGCGGGGCAAACGCTGGGCCGGCGGCGTGCGCCGCCAGCTGCAGCGCACGCTGCTGACCCGCTCGTACCTGATCGTCAGCGCGAACTTCGGCCCCTATGCGGATGAGGGCTACCGCGCGGACTATGCGGCGTGCTTTGCCCGCGTCACGGACGTATGCTTCCGCGACAGCTATTCCAAGGCGCTCTTCCCCGCGCTGTCCAACGTCCGCTGGGCGCCCGACGCGGCGTTCACGCTGGCCGCGCGCGAGCGGCCCGCACGGCCCGTCGCGATGCTCTCCGTGCTGCTGTGCAGCCGCGCCGGACGGCCGGAGGCGCTGCGGCGGATGGAGCCCGCCTACGAGCAGAAGCTCTTCGAGCTCGCCTGCCGCCTGCAGGAGCGGGGCCTGGAGACCTGCTTTGCCGCCTTCTGCGCCGACCAGCGCGACGATGAGGTCGCCCGGCGGCTGGAGGCGCGCTGCCGCGAGGCGGGCTTTGCGAACGCGTCCGTGCTGTGCTACGACGGCGACCTGGACGCGCTGCTGGACGCGTTCGCCGCATGCCGCTGCGTCGTCGCCTCGCGCTTTCATGCGATGGTGATCGGCTGGCGTCTGGGCAAGCCGGTCATGCCGCTGTGCTACGACGACAAGATGCGCCACGCGCTGCAGGACGTGCCCTTCTTCGCGGGCTACGACATCCTGCGCATCGACCAGGTCGACGCGCGCGCGGCCGCGGACGAGTTGCTCGCCTTGCCCGCGCCGGACTGCGCCGACATCTGCCGGCGAGCGCAGGCGCAGTTTGCCGCGCTGGACGCGCTGCTGAAGGAGGACCGCCCATGATCGCCACCGACGAGGACCTGCTCCGGCTCTCGCAGGAGGACCGGGAGCGCTTTTCGCCCGCGTGCCTGAACCGCATCGCCGCGCTGTGCGGCTTGGAATGGCGCGAACCCGAACCGCCGCCTGTAGACGATCCGGACGGCGCGCTCATCAGCGTGATCGTGCCCACGCACAACCGCCGGGAGCTGCTGCTGCGCTGTGTGGACAGCATTCTGGAGCAGACGCACCGGCGCGTGGAGGTGATCGTGGTGGACGACGCCTCGACCGACGGCACCGCCGACGCCGTCGCCGCGCGCTTTGGCGGCGAGCCGCGCGTGCGGTACCTGCGCAACGAGACTTCGCTGGGGCCGGGCGGCGCGCGCAGGCGCGGCTATCTGGCCAGCGGCGGCGCGTTCGTCGTCTACATCGACGACGACGACCAGTACCTCGAGCCGCGCTTTTTCGAGACGGCGCTGCGCGCGCACCGCGAGCATCCCGGCTGCGCGCTGGTGGCGGGCAACACCGTCACCTACAGCGCGGAGCAGCGGTTCTGCTCGTTCCGCCCGCTGAACGTCACGGGCTTTCTGTCGGGCCGGGACTACCTGCTGGGCTTCATCCGCAGGTATGACAAGCCCTCCTCCAGCTTCCCGGCGGTGTTTCGCCGCAGCGTGCTGGAGCAGGCGGGCTTTGCGCAGATGCAGATGATGAACGACGCCTCGCTGTACCTTCGCGCGCTGTGCTTTGGCGACGCGTTCCTGCTGCCCTGCGTCGTGGGCGCCTACCGCGTGCACGGGGGCAACATCTCCCGCGCGCTGCCGCACGGCTTCCTGATGGACAATCTGGAAGAAAAGGCAAATATCTGCCGCCTGGCCGAGCGGCGCTACGGCGGGGACGTGCGCGCGTGGTACCGCGAGCAGGTCTTCTCCTCCGTGCGCTACTATTTCTCCGGCACGAAGAGCACCTGGCGGCAAAAGCGCGAGGTGCTGCGCTGGTGCCGGCGCAACTGCGGCAGCGTGATGCCGCTGCTACTGCGCGCCGGCTTTGTCCGGACCTTCAAGCTGCCCCGTCGCCTCTACTGGCGGCTCAAGCTCAAGGCGCTGAGCGCCATCAGAAAGGGGGACGCCCCGCATGATCCGCCGGGTCGTTCGGGATCTTAAGAAGTACAACGCCTACTGCCTGTACGCCGTGCGCGCCACGCTCAAGAGCGAGGTGGCCGGCGCCTACCTCAACTGGCTGTGGTGGTTCCTGGACCCGCTGCTGTTCATGCTGGTCTATACGTTCATCGTGCAGGTCGTCTTTGACAAGCGGATGCCCAACTTCCACATCTACGTCTTCATCGGCCTGAACGTGTGGAAGATGTTCAACGGCTCGGTCATGGCCAGCGCGAACCTCATCCGCTCGTCCAAGGGGCTGTTGTCCAAGGTCTACGTGCCCAAGTTCATCCTGCTCAACACGAAGATCTTCGTCGCCCTGTTCAAGATGTCCGTCGCGTTCCTGCTGGTGTTCGTCATGTGCGCGGCCTTCTCCGTGCGCCTGACGTGGAACCTGCTCTACTGCCTCCCGCTGTTCCTTTCGCTGTACGTGGTAACCTTCGGCCTGAGCAGCATCGTGCTGCACATGGGCGTGTACTTTCGCGACCTGTCCAACATCATGAGCGTGCTGCTGCGGCTCGTCTACTACATGTCGGGCATCTTCTTCGACATTCAGAGCGGCGTACCCCAGCCCTACAGCGATATCCTGCTGCACCTCAATCCCATCGCCTTCCTGATCCACTCGCTGCGCCAGGCCGTCATGTACCAGAGCGCGCCCAACCTGCCCGTGTTGCTCGCCTGGTTCCTGGTGGGGCTTGCGCTGGCCGCCGCCGGCATCCGTCTGACGTACCGTCACGAGAACAGCTACGTAAAGGTGGTGTGAGCATGAACGCAATCGACGTACGGGACGTGCGCATCACCTACCGCACGATCCGCTCCGTGCCCCTGCGCCAGCTGCTCTCCAATCCGCGCGCCAAGCGCGACGCGTTCGAGGCCGTGCGGGGCGTGTCCTTTTCGGTGCGCCGCGGCGGCATCACGGGCCTGGTCGGCAAGAACGGCAGCGGCAAGTCCACGCTGCTGCGCGCGATCGCGGGCGTCTTCTCCCCAGACGAGGGTGAGATCGACCTGCACGGCCACTCCGTGTCCCTGCTGGCCATCGGCGTGGGCTTTCAGCGCGAGCTGTCCGGCGCGGACAACATCTACCTCGTCGGGCTGCTGATGGGCCTGCCCCTGCAGGAGATCCGCGCGCGCTACGACGAGATCGTCGCGTTCTCCGAGCTGGGCGACTTCATCGACAAGCCCGTGTCCACCTACTCCAGCGGCATGTACTCCAAGCTGTCCTTCTCCATCTCCTGCATCCTGCGCACGGACATCCTGCTCATCGACGAGGTGCTCAGCGTGGGCGACGCGGCGTTTCGCCAGAAGAGCTCGGAAAAGCTGCGCGAGCTCATCTGCAGCGAGGAGCGCACGGTCGTCATCGTCTCGCACAACTCCGACACCATTCGCTCCCTGTGCGATCAGGCCGTGTGGCTGCACGAGGGGCGCGTGCGCATGAGCGGCGACGTACAGCAGGTCATGGACGCCTACGACGCCTTCACGGGCAAGAAGAAGCGCGTGGCCGACGCGCCGCCCGCTCCCGACGCAAATTAAAGGGCCGTCCCCTGCGGGACGGCCTCTTGCTTTGGAAAACGGCCTCTTCTCATTCGGCGCGCGGGCGCTGCAGGTCGTGCGCCAGCCACGCGCCCGCCAGCGCGAGCACCGCCAGCATCATCAGCGAGGCGGCAGGCATGGAAACAAAGGAAAAGTGGTACTGCATATAGCGCAAATAGCAGTTAAACGACGCCAGCACGGTCAGCAGCGGCGCCCAGAACCGCTCCCGCTTCCCCGCCCAGTACGCCACGGAGAGCACATCCGCCGCGAAGAAGTAGCGCTCGTGCATGTGCGGCAGCAGGTAGGGCACGGCCAGGACGAGCAGGAACGCCGCGTCGGTCAGCAGCGCGGGCGTCAGGCGCGCCCGGCAGCGCCACAGCAGCGCGCACAAGCCCAGCGCCGCAAACAGCGCCATCGCGATGCCGTAGTTTCTAAACATCCAGGGGTTCATCTCCTCGGCGTTGAACAGCTGAAACAGCGATGGCGCGTTGATCGACAGTTCCATGCTGTCGCCCATCTGCGCGAAATAGGGCGAGAGCACATGGACGGGCGCGCAGCCGCCCAGCAGCGCCGGCAGCTGCACCGCCAGCCACGCGCCCGGCAGCGCCAGCAGGTGCTTGAGCCGCACGCGGCGCACGGCCCAGAGCGCGGGCAGCAGCGGGAAGAGGAACACCGCCTGCAGCTTGAACGCAAACGCCAGGCCGAAGCTCGCCATCGCGCGGTACGGGCGCTCCTCCAGCGCTTCGCACAGGCCGAAGAGCAGAAACGCCGTGTAGATGGCGTCGCACTGGCCCCAATACGCGCCGTTGAACACGACCGTGGGCAGTGCCAGCGTCAGCAGGTAGGCGCACAGCGCGCCGCCCAGCGAACGTTTCTCCGCCCGCAGCTCAAACAGCCGCATGACCGCATACGCCAGCAGCGGCTCAAACAGCAGCGTCGTCAGCTTGAACAGGTACATCGGCGGGAGCGGCACGCGCGTCATCAGCCAGATGAAGTACCGGTAGGGCATCGTGTAGTTGCCGATCTGCGCCTGCATCGCCTGCGCGAAGGCGAGCGGCTGCATCTGCTCGTACCACGGCAGCAGGAAGATCGTATAGTCGCCCGTCTCCTTTTCCAGCATCGACAGGCGGGCCAGCAGCAGCGCGCCGCACGCCGCCGCGCACAGCAGGTAGACGCCCAGATCGCCCCCCTCCCGTGCGATGCGCCCGAATGCGGGCAGCATGAACAGCAGTCCGGCCAGCGCAAACAGCGCCGCCGTCAGGGCCAGTGGGCCCACGCCGGGCTCCAGCTGCGGAAAACTGCGGGTACACAGGAACGCAAACAGCGCCGCGGTCACGGCGCCCAACAGCGCGCGGCGCTGCCAGCGGCAAAGCGCCCTGCCGGCCAGTGCGTACAGCCCCTCGTCCAGGCGATCCAGCGGCGACCTCATGCGCGTTCCTCCGCGCCGAGCAGGTAGGTTGCATGCGCGTCGGCCTCGTCCGCGCGCAGCTGGCGCGCCAGGTCGTAGGCGACCAGCGCCGTGGCGCCGATCATGATCAGGCTCATGTAGCTGAGCGGATACAGGGCCGGGCCGGGCAGCGCCTCCACATAGCAGCAATAGGAGGCAAAGCCCACCGCCAGCGGCAGATAGAACCGCTTGGGGTTGTACGCCACCACGACCAGCGCGAGCACGTCCGCCAGGAAGAAGTAGCGCTCGTGCATGCGCGGCAGCACCAGCGGGATGGCCAGGCACATCAGCGCCGCGCACAGGATCATGCTCTGTGCGGTGAGCGTGCGCCGCTTCTGATACATCGCCGCGCACAGGCAGAACACCAGCGCCAGCGCGAACAGGATGCCCATGCCGTTGAACTCGCGGAAGCTCGCCGTGGGCATCAGCTGGTAGATCGAGGGCGCGTTCATCGTCAGCTCGGCGTAGTTGTTCGCCTGCTGCAGGTACACCGTCAGCACCGAGTGCAGCGTCTTGCCGCCGATGAGCGCGGGCACGAGCATGGCCATGTAGACCGGCGGCGCGAGCAGCAGGTGGCGCAGGCGCAGGCGCTTGACGCTCCACAGCGGCAGGAGCATCGGCAGCAGGAAGATCGCCTGCAGCTTGAACGAGAGCGCGACCGTGAACAGCACGATCGACGCGCAGGGGTGCTTCTTCAGCCCCATGTACAGCCCACCCAGCGCCAGGCCCGCGTAGATCGCGTCGCACTGCGCCCAGTACGCGCCGTTGAGCACGACCGTGGGCAGCAGCAGCGTCAGGTGGAAGAACGAGAGCTGGAACACCGGCCCCTCGCTCTTGAACGAGACGAGCTTCATCGCAAAGTAGGCCAGCAGGATGTCCGCCCCGATGGAGACGAACTTGACCATGTACAGGAACGAGAAGTCCGTAAAGCGCGACATGATCGCCAGCAGGTACAGGTACGGCGGGTTGTAATCGCCCAGGTACAGCCCCAGCGCGCCGCGCAGGCTCTCCTCGGACATCATCCAGATCCACTCGCTCAGGAAGATGTCAAAGTCGTCGCTGACGTAGTCCAGCAGCGAGATCTTGCCCAGCAGCGACAATCCCGTGATCAGCGCGGCCATCAGGTAGATCGCCGCGACCGCGCGGCCCCGCTGCAGGATGAAGAACTGCACTGCCAGCGCCGACGCGTACAGGGTCGTGAACATCACCGTCACCGCCGTGAGCAGGCCGGGCAGGTCGCGCGCGTTGAACGTATCGAACGTCGCGTAGCGCGCGTGGTATGCAAAGTAGGCGAACAGCGCCGTCGCCACCGCGAAAATCGCCGCCGCGACCGCCCAGTGCACGCGCCCGTCCACCCCCTGGCGCAGTTTTTCATCCAGCCAGTCCTTTTTCAGCTTCATCTGCATTCATCCTCTTTGACGCTTTTCAACGCTTTTCATGCGGCCGCTTCGCAGCCCCTGTCTTGTTCGCTGCGCGCGCCTCCAAATCCTGCAAAAAAAGGCGCATTTGCGCGGCCTCTTGTCACAGAGGCCCGCAAACGCGCCCGGTCTGCGGCCATTGGGCCCGCGCTCACATGTTGCGCGTGCGCACCAGCTGGATGTTCGCATGTTCGGACAGCCGGTTGACGATGTCCACGTAGGACGTATGGCTGGGCATGTCCAGCGAGTAGAGGTTCGTGTAGATGTTGCGGCCTTCCTTCGTCTCCACGTGGAAGTCCACGTCCAGCACCTTGACGCCCATCTCCTGGAAGTACGTGTTGATAAACGCCAGCGTCTCCACCCGGTGGATGAACTTGACCTCCACGTTCTTGAGCGTGTTGACGCGCACCACGCGCTGCAGCAGCGCCAGCACCACGATGACGATCAGGCATGCCGAGATGCCCAGCACATAGTGCCCCATGCCGACCGCCAGGCCGATGCACGCCGCATTCCACAGCGAGGCCGCCGTCGTCAGGCCGGCGATGCGCTTTTGCGCGATGAAAATCGTACCCGCGCCCAGAAAGCCGATGCCGCTGACGACCTGCGCGCTCATGCGCCCCACGCTGATCGCCACGCCCGTCGACGTCGCCGTCTGGTTGAGCGCCACCATGTCGTACATGATCGCGTTTTCCAGCACCGCGATCACCGTGGCGCCCACGCACACCAGCACGTGCGTGCGCATGCCCGCCGGGCGGTTCTTGCGCTCGCGCTCCACGCCGATGATGCCGCCCAGCAACACGGAAATGCCCAGGCGCAAAAAGATCTCCCACCAATCCATAGGTACGTATCCTCCTCTATGTCCATCGCGCTTTACGAATTTTTTACAATTCGTTCGCGTAAAGAAGAAATATTGTACACGAGCGCTCAAAAATCCTGCCGCATGCCGCATTTTTTTTGCGCAGTTTGCGAAACGTCGTGCACGGGACGCGGGAACATGCTATAATGACACCATCCATTCTCTTTCCCCCCACTGAAAGGAGCACAGGACATGCAGATCCACATCTATGAAACCGCCGAACAGGCATGCCGCGCCGCGGCGTTTTTATTCGCCGCGCAGCTGACGCGCAAGCCCGAGAGCGTTCTCGGCCTGGCGACGGGCTCCACGCCCGTGCCCTGCTACCGCGACCTGATCGCCTATCACCAGCAGGGGCTGGTCGACTTTTCGCGCGTGACGACGTTCAACCTGGACGAGTACTGCGGCATCGACTATCAGAACCCGTGCAGCTACCACGCCTTCATGGAGGAGAACCTCTTTCGCCACGTCAACCTGCGTGCGGAGGCGATCCACCTGCCCGACGCGCCGCGGGGCGACGACGGCGGCGCGTCGGGGCGCGCGTACGACGCGGCCATTGAGGCGGCGGGCGGCATCGACCTGCAGCTGCTGGGCATCGGCCGCAACGGCCACATCGGCTTCAACGAGCCGGCGGACGCGTTCACCTACGGCACGCACGTGGTGAACCTGTCCCAGAACACCATCGACGCCAACGCGCGCTTCTTTGACAGCGTGGACGACGTGCCGCGCCAGGCGATCAGCATGGGCATCGGCAACATCATGGCATGCAGGTCGGTGGTGCTCATCGCCACGGGCGAGAGCAAGGCGGAGGCGATCCTGCGCACGGTGCACGGGCCCATCGATCCGCACGTGCCCGCGTCGATCCTGAGCGTGCACCCCTCCGTCACCATTCTGCTGGACCGGGAGGCGGCCTCCCTGCTGCCCGCCCGCTGAGCCGGCCGAGAAGGGAGAGACCTCAATGCTGCTGACCCATGGCGTCTTCTTTGTCGACGGCGCGCTGCGCGCGGACGTGTCCGTCCGCTGCGAGGGCGGCGCGATCCGTCAGGTCGGCGCGCTCTCGCCGCTGCCCGGCGAGGACGTGCTGGACGCCGGCGGCGCCTATGTGCTGCCCGGCTTTGTCGACATCCACATCCACGGCTTTGGCGGACGCGACTGCATGGAGGGCGAGGACGCCGTGCGCGCCATGAGCCGCGGGCTCGCCGGGCAGGGCGTGGCCGCGTTCGTGCCCACGACGATGAGCGCGCCGCCCGACGAGACGCGCGCCGCGCTGGCGGGCATCGGGGCCGTCATGGACCGGCCCGAGCCGTCGGGCGCGGCGGTGCTGGGCGCGCACATGGAGGCGCCGTTTCTCAGCCCCGCCTACAGCGGCGCGCAGCGCGCCGAGTGCATGCAGCGCCCCTCGCCCGAGGCCTACGACGCGCTGACGCAGGGCCTGTCGGGCTATGTGCGCATGATGACGCTCGCGCCCGAGCTGGACGGCGCCCTGGCGCTCATTGAGCACCTGACCCGGCAGGGCGTCGTCGCCTGCTGCGCGCACTCGGGCGCGACCAGCGCGCAGGTGCATGCCGCCGCCGACGCGGGCCTGAAGCAGATCACGCACCTGTTCAACGCGCAGAGTCCGCTGCACCACCGCGAGCCCGGCGTGCCCGGCGCGGGCCTGAGCGATCCGCGGCTGCTCGTGCAGGTGATCGCCGACTGCATCCACCTGCACGAGGACGCGCTGCGCATTGCCGCGCTGTGCAAGGGGCCGGACGGCGTGGCGCTGATCACCGACGCCATGATGGCCGCGGGCATGCCCGACGGCGAATACACCCTGGGCGGCCAGCGCGTGATCGTGCGGGATGGCGCGGCGCGCCTGGAGCGCGGCAACCTCGCCGGCTCGACGCTGACGCTGCACGCCGCCGTGCGCAACATGATCGTGCGCTGCGGCCTTTCGCCCGAGACGGTCATCCCCATGGCCACCTCCACGCCGGCCCAAAGCGTCGGCGCGCAGGCCTACGGCGCCATCGCGCCGGGCAAGGCCGCGCGCTTTGCGCTGATGGACCGCGACTGGAGCTTCCTGCGCGCGCTGTGACCGGCGTAAAAATCCCGCCGCTTCGCCGTTTTTTCGCTTGCATTCCGACTGGAATTCTGTTATAATTCCTAATTGGCACATCCTTGCTCTGCACAAAGGGATGCAGAGCCATAGTCCAAAAGGAGGTGAAAGGTACAATGAACAAGTACGAAGTGATCTACATCATCGACACCGCCATGGAGGAGGGCGCCCGCAAGGAGCTCATCCAGAAGTTCGCCGATCTGATCGCGGCCAACGGCGGCGCCGTCGAAAAGGTGGACGAGTGGGGTAAGCGCCGTCTGGCCTACGCCATCGACTACAAGGTAGAGGGGTATTACGTACTCATGCAGTTCACCGCCGGGCCCGACGTGCCCAAGGAACTGCAGCGCAATCTCCAGATCAACGAGAACGTCATCCGTTCGCAGGTCGTCAAGCTCCTGCAGAAGAAGAGCAGCGTCAAGCCGCGCCCCGTGCGCGCGCCCTTCGCCGCGCCCGCGGCCGAAGCGCCTGTCGCCGCCCCCGTGCAGGAGGCCGTGGCGCCCGTCGCCGAGGAAGCGCCCGCCGCTTCTGCGGAGACCGTCGCCGCGCCCGCCGAAGCGTGAGACGCCCGTCGCAAAAGAAGGTAGGGTGATTCAGTGAACAAGGTTTTTCTGATTGGCAACCTCACGCGCGACCCCGAACTGCGCACGACGCAGTCGGGCATCTCGGTGTGCTCCTTCTCCATCGCGGTCAACCGCCGGTTCCGCAACCAGCAGACCGGCCAGCAGGAGACGGACTTCATCAACATCACCGCGTGGCGCCAGTTGGGTGAACTCTGCGCCCGTTACCTGTCCAAGGGCCGCAAGGTCGCCGTCTGCGGCGCCATCCAGACGCGCACGTACGAGGCGCAGGACGGCTCCAAGCGCAGCGCCTTTGAGGTCGTTGCCGACGACGTCGAGTTTCTCACGCCCGCGCCTCAGCAGCAGGCCGGCGGCGAATACCGCCCCGCGCCCCAGCACGCTCCGGCGCCCGCCGCAGCCCCGTCCTTCACCCCGAGCGAATCGGGCTTTACCCAGGTGGACGACGACGAGCTGCCGTTCTGACGAACCTACGAATTGGAAAGGAGGACATGATCCATGTCTGAAGATCGCGCCGTACGCCGCCCGCGCGGCCGCAAGCCGCGCCGCAAGGTGTGCAGCTTCTGCGTCGACAAGATCGAGTACATCGATTACAAGGACGTCAACCGTCTTCGCCGCTTCACCAATGAGCGCGGCAAGATCCTGCCCCGCCGCATGTCCGGCAACTGCGCCAAGCATCAGCGCCAGCTGTCGGAGGCCATCAAGCGCGCCCGTGCCATCGCGCTGATGCCCTACACGGTGGACTGATCCGACGCCCACAGCGTCCTCCTTGCAGGAGGGCGCTTTTTTCTTGCTTCCCAGAGCGTCCTTTTTTGCCTCCGGCCCCTGCCAAGCCGCTGTGCCAGGCAGGAATCCGCGGTCTGCGGGGCGAATAATAAGGCCGTGAGATGGATCACGGCGCGTTGCGCCGGTTTTTTCAAAGGAGGGCTTTTATGTACACGATCCTGACCGATTCCTGCAGCGACATGCTGCCCGCCTACCACCAGGCATACGAGGACTTCGTCGTCTTTCCCATGGAATTCCACCTCGACGGCGTCACCCATCTGGACACACCGGACTGCGAGGTCTCCAGCTCCGCGTTCTATGACCGCCTGCGCCAGGGGTCTTCCTCCACGACCTCGCAGCTGTCGCCCGACTTTTTGATGAACGCGCTGCGCCCCATGCTGCAGGAGGGCCGCGAACTGCTCTATATCGCCTTCTCCTCCGGCCTGAGCGGCACCTATAACTCCGCCTGCATCGCGCGCGACGCGCTGCTGGAGGAGTTCCCCGGCGCGCATCTGGTCGTCGTCGACTCGCTGTGCGCCAGCGCCGGCGAGGGCCTGCTGGTCTACCACGCGCTGGAAAACCGCCGCGCCGGCATGAGCCTGGATGAGAACGCCGCCTGGCTGGAGAGCCATAAGCTCAACCTTGCCCACTGGTTCACCGTCGACGACCTGCACTTCCTCAAGCGCGGCGGCCGCTGCTCGCCCGCCGCGGCGTTCTTCGGCACGCTGGTCAATATCAAGCCCGTGCTGCACGTGGACAATGACGGCCACCTCATCGCGCGCGAGAAGGTGCGCGGGCGCAAGAGCGCGCTGCGCGCGCTGGTCGATCACATGGAAAAGCTGGCCACCGAGCCCGCCAAGCAGACGATCTTCATCAGCCACGGCGACTGCCTGGCGGACGCCCAATTCGTCGCCGCGCAGATCACCAGCCGCATGGGCGTGCCGGCCGAGCAGATCCACATCAGCAGCATCGGCCCGGTCATCGGCAGCCACTCCGGCCCGGGCACGGTGGCGCTGTTCTTCCTGGCCACCGACCGCGGATGAGCGAGCTGGAGCTGCACGAGGCCATGATGCGCGAGGCGCTTGTACTGGCGCTGGAAGCGCTGGAGGCGGGCGAAGTGCCCGTCGGCGCCGTCATAGCGCGAGGCGAACAGATCGTGGCGCGCGCGCGCAATGAGCGCGAGGCGCTGCGCGATCCCACCGCCCACGCCGAAGTCCTCGCCCTGCGCCGCGCCGCGCAGGCGCTGGGCTCCTGGCGCCTGACGGGCTGCACGCTCTACGTCACGCTTGAGCCCTGCCCCATGTGCGCCGGCGCCATTCGCGCTGCGCGCCTGGATGCGGTCTTCTATGGCGCGGACGATCCGGCCAACGGCTGCACGGGTTCCGTCTACTGCCTGACGGAGGACCCCGCGCTCGCCGGGCCCGACGTGCCCGCTTACGGCGGCCTGCTCGCCGGCGAATGCGCGCAGGCGCTGCGAACCTTTTTCGACAGACGACGATAGGAGGAAATCCCCTTGCCCGTACGCGAGATCCGGCCCGAAGAGCGGGCCGACTTTGAGCGCCTGGAGAGCATTGCCTTTGCCAGCCCGCTGAGCGAAGAGGATCTGCGCCGCCGCCTGGAGCGCGAGCCGGAGGCCGTCTGCCTGGGCCACTTCGACAGCGCGGGCACGCTCACCGCCGGCATGGTCTTGCCGGAATACCAGATGCGCTACGAGGGCCGCTATGTGACCATGGTCGGCGTGGGCGGCGTCGCCTCGCTGCCCGAATATCGCTACCAGGGCGCGATCCGCCGCGTATTTGAGGCGGCCTTTGCCCGCATGCGCGCGGGCGGCGCGGTCTTCTCCGCGCTCTATCCCTTTTCCCATCCCTATTACCGCCAGTTTGGCTATGAGCTGTGCCAGCTGACGGCGCGCTACACGCTGCCCGTGGATGACGCGCTGCGAGGCTTCCGCTGCGAGGCGACGGTGCGCCGCATCGAGCCCGGCAATCCGATCGACGGCCTGCAGGCCGTCTATGACGCACACTTTGCCCGCTGCAACATGGCCATCCGCCGCGAGGCGCGCCACTGGCAGGGACTGATGACGAAGGAGCCGCTGCGCGAGCGCGTCTACACCTACCTGCTCCAGGACGCGCAGGGCCCCTGCGCGTATGTGATCTTCGCCGCGCAGAACGTGGGCGAGTACAGCAAGGAGATGCGCGTGCGCGAGATCGCCTTCACCCATCCAAAGGGCCTGCGCGACGCGCTCGGATTCCTGTACCGGCTCTCGGCGCAGTATGGAAAGGTCGTGCTGACGCTGCCCGACGGCGTGCCGCTGCATGCGGTGCTCCCGGAGAGCTATGACGCAAACGCCGACATCTTCAGCCACCCGATGGCACGCGTCGTCGACCTGCCGCGCGCGCTCGCGCTCAAGCCTCATCCCGCCGGCGCGGCCTACACGCTGCGCGTACACGACGCGATGATTCCCGGCAACGACGGCCTGTTCGCCGTGCACTGCGAAGGCGCGGATGTATCCGTGCGCCGGCTGGAGGCGGACGCCCCCGCCGACCTGGAGGCCGGCGTACAGCAGATCACGCAGCTGCTGCTGGGCTTCCTCTCGCTGGACGAGGCGCTGTACAGCCCGGATGTCGCGCTGCGCGCCCATGGCGACACGCTGCGCCAAATCTTCGTCAAGCGCCCGGTGTACCTGACGGAATTCTTCTAAAGGCGTTTGTTTTTACACCCAAAGGGCCCGCGCGGAATGTCCGCGCGGGCCTCTTTCATTCGTCCTGTCCGAACCGGCTTCGGTACTGCTCCGGCGTCAGGTGCGTATGCCGCTTGAACGCCTGAAAGAAGCTGGATCGGTTCGCATAGCCGGTATCCTCCATCACCTCGGCCACGGTCTTGTGCGTGCTGCGCAGGAGCTTCATGGCCTTTTCCATGCGCTGCGTCCGGATATAGTCCGACAGCGAGGTGTCGTAATAGCCCTTGAACAGCTTGCGCAGGTAGTTCGTGCTCAGGCCGACGTGCCCGGCGATGCTGTCCGGAGAGAGCGCCGGATCCTGCAGGTGCGCATTCACGAAGTCCATCACCTCCAGCAGCGTGTCCTGCCAACGGCCGCCCGCCTCGTCGCGCACGCCCTGGATGCGCTCGCAGACCTGCGCGCATGCGTCATGCAGGCGGCTGCGGATCTCCTCCAGCCCCGAGGCGCGCACGATCGCCTCGCGCATCTCGTCCAGCGCGCCCCCCTCCAGGTGCCGGGCAAACGCGGTGGTCAGCGCGTAGGCCGCCAGCGTCGCCAGAAACTGCACGTCCGGATAGGGCGCGCCGCGCCAGCCATCCACCAGCGCGTCCAGCGCCGCCTCCCAGCCCTTTTGATCGCCCGCGCGCAGCGCGTCGATCAGCTGCGAGAGCGCGTCGCCATCCTGCACGGGGCGCATCATCGCCTGATAGGCTGCGCAGTCCTGCTGGGTATAGACGCGCTCTTCGCCCAGGAAGAAGTGCAGGTAGGTGGCGGTGTACAGCTCATTGTAGCGCGCCTGCACGGCGGCCGCGTCGGGCGGCATCGGATCGCCCAGCGCGATCGCCAGGGAGACGCCCGTCCCCTCCTGCGCGTGCCTGCGCAGGCACAGCAGCGCCTCCTGCACGCGATCCGGCTCCGCGCCGCCGGGGAAGATCAGCAGCAGATGGTCGTCTCCCATGTCCACGCTGTCGGCGCGCACGCCAGCCCGCTCAAGGCAGCGCATCGCCAGCTGCTCCAGCTCATAGCGGATCAGCACGCGGCGCGTGTAGTTCTCGCGCATGCGCAGGCTGCCGTAGCCCTCCATGCGCGCCACGCACAGGCGCAGCGTGCCGCCCTCGGGCATCGCGGCGGCCAGCGCCTGCGGCGCGCCGGTGATCAGAAAGCGGCGCCAGCCCTCCGAGCGGATGGTCCCGCTGTGGCGGCCGAGCGTGGCGCGCATGCTCTCCAGGTTCAGCAGCAGCGAGTCCACGCTCTCCTTGAGCAGCGCCGCCTTGTCCCGCGGGGAGGCATGCCCCGCCGCGCCCAGGCGCGCGGCAATGCGGTCAAAGGGCGAGATCGTGCGCCACGACCACAGCAGCAGCCCGCACGCGAGCAGCAGCGCCGTCAGGCACAGCGCCGCGGCCAGGATGCGCAGATATCCCCCCGTCTGCCCGCCCATGGGCGCCACGCGCAGCACGTGATAGACCGTCCAGGGCTGGTTGACCATGCGCAGGCTGGACACCAGCGTCTGCTCGCCCAGCCAGCCGGAAAAGAGCGCCTCGGCCGCGCCGTCCTGCGCGCGGGCGGCGATGGCCTGCAAATCGTCCGGCGCATGGCCCAGCAGGCACTCGCCCGCCTCGCCCAGCACGAAGAGCTGCTCCTCCTGCGAGCTCTCGCCCAGGATGTTGCGCTCGACGGCCTGCGCGTCGATCAGCAGGATCATGCGCCCGTCATACGCGCGCTCGATCATGGCCACGGGATAGGTGAGCGTCAGGCCCGAAATCCCGTCCTGCGCAAAGGGCGTCAGCCGCACCAGGCTGGGCTGCGCGTCCTGCGCCATGGCCAGCAGCGCCGCGCTCGCGGGCTGCGCGTACGTGGATACGCCCGTCTGGGGGGAATAGATCCGCTGCGTATGCGCATTAAAGAGGAAGACGTCGCTCAGATACTGCTCGCTCTTGAGATAGCGCCCCAGGGAGAGCGTCATGCGGATGCTTCGGTAGGGATCCTCGTCGTGCTTGTACAGCCATTGGAAGACGTCCGGATCGTTGTAGATGGCATAGGCATAGGAGAAGACCGTCTCGATCACGCTGTCCAGGTGCGCGGCGACCTGCTCCGTCTTGCTGCGCGAGGCCTGCTCCAACGCCCCGCGCGAGGCGCTGATGTAGGCCTGCGCCAGCACGAGGCACAGCACCATCAGCGCGACTGCGGCACAAAGCGACGCGCGCATCGCAAAGCGCACCCAAGTGCTCTGCAGCAGTTTCTGCACCGGCCTCATCCCCCTGCGCGATCCATTCCTCTTATTATAGCGATATCGAACAAGATTTCAAAAGAGAAAAATGAAATTCTGTACTCCACAGTCAAAAAGCGCACTCACGTGTCGGGCAAATCGTCCATTTTCATACCCCAAATGTGCATCTTTACACTGGCCAGGCCGCCCCGGCGCGTGTATACTGCGGGTAGACCAAGCGAAAGGGCGTGATCGCATGCCGAAGGTCCTGCGCAGCGTCGGGCGCGAACTGCGGACGAACCGATATATCTACCTGATGATGCTGCCCGGGCTCCTGTTCCTCTTCGTCTTCTCCTATATGCCCCTGAGCGGCTACCTGCTCGCCTTCAAGGATTATAGCCTACAGAAGGGCATCTGGGGAAGCCCCTTTGCAGGGCTGAAGAACTTCCAGTTCTTCTTCTCCACGCGCGACTGGCTGCCCATCACGCTCAACACGATCTACCTCAACGCGCTGTTCATCCTTTTCGGCATGGGCTTTGCCGTGGTGCTGGCCGTGCTGCTGGGCGAGGTGCGGCGCACGTGGCTCAAGCGGCTGCTGCAATCGGGCGTGTTCCTGCCCTACTTCGTCTCCTGGATGGTCGTACAGCAGATGATGTACGCGCTGCTCGCCTCCCAGCAGGGGCTGATCACACAGGCGATCCTCGCGCTGACCGGCAAGACCATCAGCTTCTACTCGACGCCCGGCTACTGGCGGCCGATCCTCACGCTCGTGTACGTGTGGCGCTTTTCCGGCTACTACGCGGTGATCTTCATCGGCGCGGTCACCTCCATCGACCCGGCGTATTACGAGAGCGCCGTGATCGACGGCGCATCGCGCCTGCAGATGGCGCTGCGCATCACGCTGCCGCTCATCCGCAAGACCGTGCTCGTCATGGTGCTGATGGCCACCGGCCGCATCTTCTACGGCGACACGGGCATGCTCTACGGCCTGATCGGCGACAACAGCCTGCTGTACGCCACGACGGACGTGATCGACACCTACGCCTATCGCGCCATGCGCCAGACGAACAGCTTCTCCATGTCGTCGGCCATCACCGTCTGCCAGGCGGGCATGGGCGTGCTGACGATTCTGCTGTTCAACTGGATCGCGCGGCGCATCGAGCCCGACGCGCGGCTGTTCTGAAGGGAGGTGCGCGCATGCTTTCAAGTCCCGTCCATTTCCGAAGGCGCAACGCCATCCGCACGTCGGCCGGCGAGCGCATCTATCTGACCGTCTGCTTCCTCGTGCTGGCGTGCTCCTTCGTCGCGTGCCTGCTGCCGTTTTATCTGATCATCGTCAACTCCCTCGTGCCCGCGATGGACCTGAGCCGCGGCGGGTTCCAGCTCTGGCCCAAGACCTTCTCGCTGGACGGCTACCGCTACGTGCTGGGCAACGGCAAGGTCTTCACCAACTATCTGGTGTCCATCACCGTGACGGTGTGCGGCACCGCGCTGGCCACGATCGTAACCGCCATGTTCGCCTACGGCCTGGCGCATCCGCGCGTGAAATACCGCTACAGGCTCTCCTTCCTCACGTACATCCCCATGATCATGGGCTCCGGCCTGGTCGGCTTTTACCTGCTGATCGTGTCCGTGCTGCACATCAACGACACGCTGCTGGCGCTGATCCTGCCCTACGTGCTCAGCCCGTTCAACACGTTCATCATGGTCTCGCACTTCCGCGGCCTGCCCTACGAGCTGACCGAGGCCGCCTACATCGACGGCGCGCACGACGGCTTTGTCTTCTTCAAGGTCGTGTGGCCGATGTCCGTCATCCCCACGGTGACGATCATGCTCTTCTACGCGCTGGGCTACTGGAACGACTGGTGGCTGGCCAACCTGTTCATCACGCGCACCGAGCTCAAGCCGCTGCAGATCCTCATTCGCAACATCATCTCCCGCCAACAGATGGCTGCCATCATGGGCAGCTCTGCCAACTTCGTCATGCAGCCGCTGACCGTGCAGCTGGTCACCGTGTGCATCACCATCGGCCCGATCCTGCTGGTGTACCCCTTCGTGCAGAAGTACTTCGTACAGGGCATCACCGTGGGCGCGGTCAAGGGCTGAGCATCCTTCACGCGTGCGCGCGTGAAAAAATAAAAAGGAGGGACCCCCATGTTTCAAAAGATCCTGTCCGTGCTGCTGGCGGCGACGCTGTGCCTGAGCGCCGCGCCCATCGCCCTGGCCGAGGGATCCGACCTGCCTCTGGAAGAGATCGTCATCTATGTGCCCGGCGACGCGCCTGCCGGCCTGGAGCAGGTGGAACAGGCCATCGAGGATGCCTGCCGCGACGAGCTGAACATCGACCTGAAGTTCATCTACGCCGGCTGGGACGACTACGGCGGCAAGCTGCAGATGGCCCTGGCCGCCGGCCAAAAGTACTCGCTGGTCTACGACGCCTCCTGGGGCTCGATGAACACCAGCATCGCCGGCGGCTACTATGCGCCGCTGGACGAGCTCATCCGCGAGTATGCGCCCAACCTCGTGCGCACCAAAACTGAAGAAATTCTCAATGCCAACAGGGCAAAAGGCCCCGATGGCGAATATCATCTGTATGGCATCCCGCTGGGCGACTACTATGGCCGCGCGATGCAGTTCCTGGTGCGCAAGGACATCCGTGAGGAGATGGGCGTGGCGCCCATCACGACCGAAGCAGAGCTGATCGATTTCGCCTACAAGGTCAAGGAGGCCCATCCCGAGCTCACCCCGATCATCACCGGCCGCGCCGCGGGCAACACCATGGCCGCGATGCTCGCCGCCTTTGACCTGTACGAGATCCCGGACTACATCTGGATCACCGACATGGGCTGGGAGGGCGTCTTCTACTTCAAGAACAACGACGGCAAGATCTACAACATCTTCGACGACATGCCCGAGCCCCTGTGGGAGGACATTCTGCTCTCCCGCCAGCTGTATCTGGACGGCATCCTGCACCCGGACGTGATGTCCCTGCCCGACTGGTACGCCAAGACGCAGGAGGGCTCCTGCGCCATCTCCTGCGGCGCGGACATCGGCGTGTCCGGCGCGCTGCAAACTGCGCTCTCCCAGGCCGATCCCAACGGCGTGTACGAGGCCGTGACGTTCTACGACTTTGAGCAGGACAAGCAGTTCGCCACCGACTTCAAGGCGTGGGATTTCTGCTTCATCCCCTCCACCAGCACGCCCGAAAACCAGATCCGCACGCTGCAGTTCCTCAACTGGGTGGCCGAGAGCCAGGAGCACTTCGACCTGTGCGCCTACGGCATCCAGGGCGTGACCTGGGAGCCCGTCGGCGACAAGCAGTTCAAGGTCAACTCCGACCTGTGGACCGGCGAGACGTGGACCTGGGTGCGCAACGCCGCCTACGAGCGCTACGACAGCAACTTCACCGAGACCGACCTGGCGCACATCGACCGCTTCCACGACCCGGACTTCTTCAACGCGAGCGTGCTGAGCGGCTTCAGCTTCAACTCTGAGCCCGTGAGCAACGAGGTGTCGCAGTACAACGTCGCGCTGCAGAAGTACTGGTTTGCGATCCAGAACGGCGCGGTCGACCCCGAGGAGGGCATGGAGCTCTTCCGCGAGGAGGCCTACGACGCCGTGAGCGCCATCTGCGCGGAGATGCAGTCCCAGATCGACGCCTACCTGAGCCTGTAACCCATGCGGCGGGGAGGGAATCCTCCCCGCCTTCCACACGACATCAAAAAGGGGGATACGCCCGATGCCCGAAGAGAACGCGCTGTCCTTTGCCCGGGAGGAGCTGTGCCGCTATGCTGCGCTGATGGATCCCGGCTACGACGCGGCGCAGATCCAATTTACGCCCTTTACCCGGGAGGAGCTGGATGAACTGGGAATTCTGGAACCATATTGGGACGACGCCTACCGCATCGACGTGCGGGATGGGCGCGGCTGGATCGCCTATTCCAACGCGCGCAGCGCGCTGATGGGCGTATACCGGCTGCTGCGCGAGGCCGGCTGCGCGTTTGTGCGCCCGGGGCCCGAAGGCGAGATCATCCCCCGCGCCTCGCTGTCCAGCCTGTGCGCGCAGGTGCGCATGCGCGCCGCCAACCGTCACCGCTGCATCTGCATCGAGGGCAGCAACAGCCTGGAAAACGCGCTGGACATGGTGGACTTTGCGCCCAAAGCGGGCTACAACGCCTACTTCACGCAGTTCATGGAGGCCTATACGTTCTTCGAGCGCTGGTATACCCACAAGGGCAATCCCCTGCGCGCGCCGGAGCCCTTCCCGCTCTCGCTCTCCCATGAGATGCTCGCCTGCCTCGTGCGCGCGATCAAGCGCCGCGGCCTGCTCTACCACGCGGTCGGACACGGCTGGACCTGCGAGCCGCTGGGCATCCCCGGCCTGCACTGGGAGGACGACGGCGTAGAGCCCACGCCCGCCCAGCGCGCATACATGGCGCAGGTGAACGGCGTGCGCGGGCTGCATAACGGCATCGCGCTCAACACCAACCTGTGCTATTCCAACCCCGAGGTGCGCAGCCTGATGGCCCACGCCATCGCCGACTATGCCGCCCGCCATCCGGAGGTCGACGTGCTGCACGTGTGGCTGGCGGACGACTACAACAACCAGTGCGAGTGCGACGCCTGCCGTCAGGCGCGCCCCGCCGACTTCTACGTGCAGATGCTCAACGAGGCGGACGCCCTGCTCACCGCGCAGGGCAGCCCGGTGCGCATCGCGTTCCTGCTCTACTTCGATCTGCTCTTCCCACCGCAGACGGCGCGGCTGCAAAACGAAGGGCGCTTCATCCTCATGTACGCGCCCATCACGCGCAGCTTCTCGCGCTCGTTCGAGGGCGTGCGCCCCGCGCAGTCGATCCCCGAGTATGCGCGCAACCACCTGTCCTTCGGCCCCGACATCGCCGAAAACCTCGGCTATCTCGCCGCCTGGCAGCGGGTCTTCTCCGGCGACAGCTTCGACTTTGACTACCACCTGTGCGCCGCGGTCACGTATGATCCGGGCCAGATGACGCTCAGCCGCGTGTTGCATGGCGATGTGCGCGCGCTGTCGGGCCTGGGGCTGCATGGGCTGATCAACTGCCAGCAGCAGCGCGTGACCATGCCGAACGGCTTTGCCCTCTTCCTGGGCGGACAGACGCTGTGCGATCCGTCCCTGGACTACGAGCGCGCGCGCGACGCGTACTTTGAGTGCGCGTTTGGCCCGGAGTACGGGGCAGCGCTGTGCTTTTGCCAGACGCTCAGCCGCCTGTTTCCGATGGACCTGTACGGTAAGGACCACCCCGAGCCCAGCGAGCAGGCCGCGCGCGAGCTGGAATCCCTGCGCGCCTATCTGGAGCGCGTCGAGCTGCCCACGCCGCAGGATCTGTGCCCCGCGCAGGCGCGCTCCTGGAAGAACCTGCACTTCTGGCGCGCGTTCATGCTGCGCCTGTGCGACTACCTGATTCCCTTCTCCCGCAGGGACGAGGCGCAATGGCGGCCCGCCTGGGAAGAACTTCGCCGCTTCGCGTGGGAGCGCGAGGCGCAGGTACAGGCGCAATTTGACGTCTACTGCTTCCTGGAGCACTACCGCCGCCAACAGGCGTAAAAAAGCGATCCCCCGGCAAGGCCGGGGGATCGCTTTTTTGCATCGATCAGGATCTGCGCGCGGCGCGCATCTCGCCGAGCATGTACCACGCCAGGCCGATCAGCACCACGACGCCGCCGGCCAGCAGCGGGGCCGTCACCTGCTCGCCAAAGAGCAGGTACGCCCAGATGGCCGCGCCGACGGGCTCGCCCAGCAGCGCGAAGGAGACGACATCCGCGCTCACAAAGCCCAGCGCATACGTGAACAGCGCCTGGCCGCCGAGCGTGCACACGAGCGCCAGCAGCACAATGGCGGGCAGCGACGCCGCCGGGGCCGAAAAGCCGCCGGTAAAGGGCATCAGCAGCGCCAGGAAGACCGACGTCAGGCCGTAGACGAACGTCATGTAGCCCAGCGCAGAGCCCGTGCGGCGCGCAGCGCGGCCGCACAGCCAGTGGCCTGCCATGAACGCCGCGCCGGCCAGCGCGAGCAGGTCGCCCACGGTATCCCCTCCGCCGCCCCCGGCGGAGAATACGCCGATGCCGATCGCGCCCACGACGGCCGTCAGCGCGCCAGGCACGGCCTCGCGCTTGATCGGCTCCTTGAGCGCCACGCCCGACAGCGCCGCCACGAACAGCGGCTGCGTGCACACGAGCGCGACGCTGGCAAACGTCGAGGTGCGCGACAGCGAGGTCATCCAGCTGGCAAAGTGCAGCGCCAGCAGCGCGGCGGCCGCGACGGCCAGCGCAAGCTGGCGGCGCGAGGAGTGCAGCATTTCCCGCAGCGCGCCGGTGCGAAGCGCCGGCACGAGCAGCACGAGCGTGGCCAGCAGCAGCCGCAGGAAGGCGACCGTCACGGGCGAGGCGCCGCACGCAAGCGCCCACTTGACCAGCGGCCCGCTGATCGACACGCCCGCCACGCCGACGGGTACGAGCAGGTATTCCTTCTTCATGCGTATCCTCCGCAACCGCGCAGGGCGCCGCGCCCGCGCCGCAGGGGCGAACGGGACGCAGCGTCCTGCGCCGGTTTATTCGTCGGTCTCCCCGGCCTGTTCGGCCTCGTCCGGCGTTTCGCTTTCCTTGGCCACGCGGGTGACGCCCACGACGCGGCTCTCGTTCGACACGCGCATGATGCGCACGCCCTGCGTATTGCGCCCCAGCACGGGGATGCCGTCCACCGGCAGGCGGATGATGACGCCGTCGTCGGTGATGAGCATGAGATCCTCATCCGGATGCACGATCAGCTGCGCGGCGAGCTTTCCGCTGCGCTCGCTGAGCTTCATGGCCAGGATGCCCTTGCCGCCGCGGCTCTGCAGGCGGTAGTCGTCGATCTCCGTGCGCTTGCCGTAGCCATTCTCCGTGACGGACAGCACGTGCGCGCCCTCTTCATACACCGCCAGGCCGACGACCTCGTCGCCCTCGGCCAGGTCCATCGACTTGACGCCCATGCTCACGCGGCCCATGGCGCGGATGTCGCCCTCGCCAAAGCGGATGGCCATGCCGCCCTGGGTCGCCAGCAGGATCTGCTGCTCGCCGTCGGTCAGCTCCACGCCCATCAGCTCGTCGTCCTCGCGCAGCACGATGGCGATCAGGCCGGTGCGGCGCAGGTTCTGGAACTCCGACAGCGCCGTCTTCTTGATCAGGCCCAGGCGCGTGGCCATGATGAGATAGCTCTCCTGCGCGCCCGCGGGGATGCGGATCATCGCGGTGACCTTCTCGCCGCCCTCCAGCTGCAGCAGGTTGACGATCGCCGTGCCGCGCGCCGTGCGCCCGGCCTCCGGGATCTCGTAGCACCTGATCTGGTAGACCCGGCCGCGGTTGGTGAAGAACATGAGGTCCTCATGCGTGGACATGACCAGCAGCTGCTCGGCGTAGTCCTCGTCGCGCGTGCTCATGCCCGATACGCCCTTGCCGCCGCGGTTCTGGCTGCGGTAGGTGTTCGTGGGCAGGCGCTTGACGTAGCCGAAGTGCGTCAGCGTCACGACCATGTCCTCTTCCTGGATCAGGTCCTCCGGGTCGATCTCCTCGGCGACGGAGGCGATCTCCGTGCGCCGCTCGTCGGCGTACTTGCGCCGCACCTCGAGCAACTCCCCGCGCACGACCGACAGCAGCAGCTGCTCGTCGGCCAGGATCGCGCGAAGGCCCGCGATGGTCTTCTCCAGCTCGGCGTACTCCTCCTGCAGCCGCTCGCGCTCCAGGCCGGTCAGGCGGGCCAAGCGCATGTCCAGAATGGCCTGCGCCTGCTTCTCGGAGAAGTCGAAGCGCGCCATCAACGCGTCGCGCGCGGCGTTCGTGCTCTCGCTCTCGCGGATGGTGCGCACGATCTCGTCGATGTGGTCCAGCGCCTTGAGCAGGCCCTCCAAGATGTGTGCGCGCGCCTCGGCCTTGTCCAGGTCGTAGCGGGTGCGGCGGGTGGTGACCTCCTTCTGGTGCTCCAGGTAGTGATAGAGCATCTGGTGCAGCGAGAGCACCTTCGGCTCGCCGTCGACCAGGGCCAGCATGATCGCGCCGAAGGATTCCTGCAGCTGCGTGTGCTTGTACAGGTAGTTGAGCACGACGGCGGCGTTGACATCCTTCTTGAGCTCGATGACGATGCGCATGCCGCCGCGGTCGGACTCGTCGCGGATGTCGGAGATGCCCTCGATGCGCCGCTCGTGCACGAGCTCGGCGATCTTCTCGACCAGGCGCGCCTTGTTGACCATGTAGGGGATCTCGGTGACGACGATGCGCGCGCGCGTGGCGCTCATCTGCTCGATCTCGGTGCGCGCGCGGGTGACGATGCGCCCGCGGCCGGTGGAGTAGGCCTCATAGATGCCCTGGCGGCCCATGATGATGCCGCCGGTGGGGAAGTCCGGGCCCTTGATGTGCTCCATCAGGTCCTTGAGCGTGGCCTGCGGGTTGTCGATCAGGCAGACGACGCCGTCGATCACCTCGCCCAGGTTGTGCGGCGGGATGTTCGTGGCCATGCCCACGGCGATGCCGCTGGAGCCGTTGACCAGCAGGTTGGGGTAGCGGCAGGGCATGACAGACGGCTGCATGAGCGTCTCGTCGAAGTTGGGCACGAAGTCGACGGTCTCTTTGTCCAGGTCGGCGACCATCTCCTGGGCGATCTTGGACATACGCGCCTCGGTGTAGCGCATGGCCGCGGCGCCGTCGCCGTCGACGGAGCCGAAGTTGCCCTGGCCCTCCACGAGCATGTAGCGCGTGGAGAAGTCCTGCGCCAGGCGCACCATCGCGTCGTACACAGCGATGTCGCCGTGCGGGTGGTACTTGCCCAGCACGTCGCCCACGATGCGCGCGCTCTTGCGGTAGGGCTTGTCGGGCGTCATGCCCAGCTCGTGCATGGCGTAGATGATGCGCCGGTGCACGGGCTTGAGGCCGTCGCGCACGTCCGGCAGCGCGCGGGTGATGATGACCGCCATCGCATAGGAGATGAACGACTTCTTCATCTCCGACTCCAGGTCGACGGGGATCAGGCGCTGCGCGAACTCCGTCCGGGGCTGCTCCTCGGGCGTGCCGGGGGTCTGGTTATTCTCTTGGTCCAATCGGATTCACCTCGCTGTTGTCGCTCGGGGGCGCTCCCCCGCTCAGATGTCCAGATCGACGACGAGCTTGCAGTTCTCCTCGATGAACTCGCGGCGCGGCTCGACCTTTTCGCCCATGAGCAGCGTCATGACCTCGTCGGCGGCGATGGCGTCCTCGATGGTCACCTGCATCATCGTGCGGGTGGAGGGATCCATCGTCGTGCTCCACAGCTGCTCGGCGCTCATCTCGCCCAGGCCCTTGTAGCGCTGCACTTCCGGCTTCTTGTCGCGCCCGATCTCGCGCATGACCGCATCCAGCTGTTCGTCGGAGTAGACGTAGCGCTCCTGGCCCTTGTACGTGACCTTGTACAGCGGCGGCTGGGCGATGTATACGTGCCCCTCCTCCACGAGCTTGGGCATGTAGCGGTAGAAGAACGTGAGCATCAGGATGCGGATGTGGCTGCCGTCCACGTCGGCGTCGGTCATGCACACGATGCGGTTGTAGCGCAGCTTGTCCAGGTTGAAGTCCTCGCCGATGCCGCAGCCGAAGGCCGTGATCATCGCCTTGATCTCGTTGTTGGCCAGGATGCGGTCCAGGCGCGTCTTTTCGACGTTGAGGATCTTGCCGCGCAGCGGCAGGATCGCCTGGAAGTGCCGGTCGCGGCCCATCTTGGCCGAGCCGCCGGCAGAGTCGCCCTCCACGAGGAAGATCTCGCACTTCTGCGGGTCGCGCTCGGAGCAGTCGGCCAGCTTGCCCGGCAGGCTCGCCGACTCGAGCACGGTCTTGCGGCGGGTCAGGTCGCGGGCCTTTCGCGCGGCCTCGCGCGCGCGCGCGGCGTTCAGGCAGCGATCCAGAATCGCCTTGGAGACCTGCGGGTTTTCCTCCATGTAGTCGGCCAGCTGTGTGCTGACCAGGTTGTCCACGATTGTGCGCACCTCGCTGGTGCCCAGCTTGGACTTGGTCTGCCCCTCGAACTGCGGGTCCTCCAGCTTGACGGACACGATCGCCGCCAGGCCCTCGCGGATGTCCTCGCCCTGCAGCAGCGCGTCGCCGTCCTTGAGGATCTTGTGGCGCTTGCCGTAGTCGTTGACCACGCGCGTAATCGCCGTGCGGAAGCCCGTCAGGTGCGTGCCGCCCTCGGGCGTGTGGATGTTGTTGGCGAAGGAGAAGACCGTCTCGTTGTATGTGTCGTTGTACTGCATGGCGACCTCGACGGACGTCGTGCCGCGCATGCCCTCCATGTAGATCGGCTCGGGGAAGAGCACCTCCTTGTTCTTGTTGAGGTACTTGACGAACTCCCGGATGCCGCCCTCATAGTGGAACGTGTGCTCGTGCACGGGATGGACGCGCGCGTCGCGCAGCACGATCTTGATGCCCTTGTTGAGGAAGGCCATCTCGCGCAGACGCACCTTGAGCGTGTCGTACTGCAGGTCGCCCGTCTCGAAGATGCCGTCAGGGTTGTCCTCGGACTTGACGTCGGGCAGGAAGTTGACCGTCGTGCCGGTGCGGTCAGTCGTGCCCACCACGCGCAGGTCGTACAGGATCTTGCCGCGCGTATACTCCTGCTCGTAGATCTTGCCATCCTGGTAGACGGTGACCTTCATGTGGCGGGACAGCGCGTTGACGACCGACGCGCCCACGCCGTGCAGGCCGCCGGAGACCTTGTATCCCCCGCCGCCGAACTTGCCGCCCGCGTGCAGCACGGTCAGGCACACCTCGACCGCAGGGCGGCCCATCTTGGGGTGGATGCCCACGGGGAAGCCGCGGCCGTTGTCCACGACGGTGACGGAGCCGTCCGCCTCGAGCGTGACGACGATCTGCGTGCAGTAGCCGGCCAGCGCCTCGTCCACGGCGTTGTCCACGATCTCATAGACCAGGTGATGCAGCCCGCGCACGTCGGTCGAGCCGATGTACATGCCGGGGCGCTTGCGCACGGCCTCGAGGCCCTCGAGCACCTGGATCTGCGTTTCGTCGTAATGTTGCTGATTGACTTCGTTTTCCATGTTCCACCTCAATCGGCGCGCGCGGCATCCCACGCGCGCGCAAGTTGATCCGCGCCGCCGGCAGCGCCCTGGCGCCGTCTCAGCGTCGCGGATGAAACGGGCGAAAGCAGCGCGCGCACGCCGCGCCGCCCACAGAGGACGACCGCGGACTTGGCCGCGCCGCCGGAGACGTCCTCCAGGCGGCCCTGCGCGCGCAGGCGGGCGAGAAAGTCGCGCGTGTCCGCGCGCAGGCCGTGCGACAGGTCGAGGATGAGGACGACGTCCTCCTCCATCGCCGAAGCGTCTTGGCCCAGGTGCATGATCACGCCGGCCCGCCCCTTTTCGCAGATTTTCTTACTATATTATTATATCAAAAAAATGGGCCTTTTTCAAACGCTTTTCACCCCTCTTTCAGACATGTTTTGGCTCTGTTTTTCGTGCGCTTTGCTCAGAAACGCACGTCCCGGGGATCGGGACGCATTTTGTTATGGTTTTAACATTTTTGCTGGATGTGCGGCGCGGCCGCATCTTTCGCAAAGGCCCGATGCGTGCTATAATAAGCTGTTTCCGAGAGCTGCCGAAAAGGCCGGGGAGGGGTCCTTTTGCAATACGATCTTTGCGTCGTGGGCGCGGGCCATGCGGGCTGCGAGGCCGCGCTGGCCGCCGCACGCATGGGCGTGCCCACGCTGCTGCTCACGCTGAACCTGGACGCCATCGCGCTCATGCCCTGCAACCCCGCCATCGGCGGCACGGCCAAGGGCCATCTGGTGCGCGAGGTCGACGCGCTGGGCGGCGAGATGGGCCGCGCCATCGACGATACGTTCATCCAGAGCCGCATGCTCAACACCGGCAAGGGGCCGGCCGTGCACTCGCTGCGCGCGCAGGCGGACAAGCGCGCCTACCAGCGGCGCATGCGCCAGGCGCTCTTCGCGCAGGAAAACCTGGAGGTGCGCCAGGGAGAGGTCAGCGCCATCCGCCTCTCGCCCACAGGCGAGGTGCAGGCCGTGGAGACGACCACGGGCGCGCGCATCGCCTGCCGGGCGGTCATCGTGGCGGCGGGCGTGTACATGGACGCGCGCATCATCATCGGCGAGTGCGTGCGCGAGGGCGGGCCGCAGGGTCTGTGGGCGTCGCAGGCGCTTGCAGGCGCGCTGCGGGCGCTGGGCCTGCCGCTGCGCCGGTTCAAGACGGGCACGCCCGCGCGCATCGAGGAGAGCTCCATCGACTTTGACGAGATGGAGCCCCAGCCCGGCGACGAGCCGGTGACGCCCTTCTCGTTTTTGACGGACGCGCCGCTGCACAACCGCGCCCAGTGCTTCCTGACCTACACCAACGAGGAGACGCACCGCCTCATCCGCGAAAATCTGCACCGCGCGCCGATGTACGCCGGCACGATCCACGGCACGGGCGCGCGCTACTGTCCCTCCATTGAGGACAAGGTGATGCGCTTTGCGGACAAGGCGCGCCATCAGGTGTTTCTGGAGCCGGAGGGGCTGGACACGAACGAGTGGTACGTGCAGGGCATGTCCACCAGCCTGCCCGAGGACGTGCAGATCCCCATGTACCGCACGATTCCGGGCCTGCGGCGCGCGCGCATCCTGCGCCTGGCCTACGCCATCGAGTACGAGTGCGTCGACCCGCTGTCGCTGGAGCCGTCTCTGGCCGTGCGCGGGCTGCGCGGGCTGTACCTGGCCGGTCAGGTCAACGGCACCTCCGGCTATGAGGAGGCCGCCGCGCAGGGCATCCTCGCGGGCATGAACGCCGCGCTGTACGTGCAGGGCCGCGCGCCGGTGATCCTGGGGCGCGACCAGGCGTACATCGGCGTGCTGATCGACGACCTGACGACCAAGGGCACCAACGAGCCCTACCGGATGATGACCTCGCGCGCGGAGTACCGGCTGCTGCTGCGCCAGGACAACGCGGACCTGCGCCTGACGCCCATCGGCTATGCGGCGGGCCTGGCGGGCGAGGAGCGCATGCGGCGCGTGCAGGCAAAGCGCGAGGCGACCGACGCTGCGCTGCGCGCGCTGAGCGGCGCGTGGCTGCCGCGGAGCGAGGCGCTCTCGGCGCTGCTCTGGGCGCACGGGCAGCCCGAGCCTGCGGGCAGCGTGCGCGCGGCGGACCTGCTGCGCCGCCCCGGCATCGGCTACGACGACCTGCGCGGCGTGTGGGACGGCTGGCGGCCGTTGGAGCCACAGGTCGAGCAGCAGGTGTCCGTCTCGCTCAAGTACGAGGGCTATTTGGACAAGGAGCGCCGGCAGGTCGAGCAGTTCCGCCGCGCGGAGGAGCGCCTGCTGCCGCAGGATGCGGACTATTTGCAGGTCGAGGGCCTACGCATCGAGGCGCGCCAGAAGCTCAACGCGCTGCGCCCGCGCTCCATCGGCCAGGCCTCGCGCATCTCGGGCGTGTCGCCGGGCGACATCGCCGTGCTGCTGGTGTGGCTGGAGCGGCGCGAGCGCGCGCGGGAAGCGTAAGCGCAAAAAACAACACCCCCGGCCCGTGGCGCTCCACGGGTCGGGGGTGTTTGCGTTTTTGCAGGGGTTACAGCGCGCGCCGGTACCGGTCGAGGCCGTCCGCCCGGCCCACATAGACGAATCCGTGACGCAGGGCGATCCGGCGGCTGGCCGTCTGCTCCGGCACGCACTCGATGACGCAGCCTTCGGCGCCCTGCCGCCCGGCCTGCAGCAGCAGCGCGCGGGTCAGCTCGTCCGCGATGCCCATGCCCCAAAAATCCCGGTGCAGGACCCAGCCGATCTCATAGTCCGCGCCGTCGAAGGCATGAAAAATCACGTGCCCGATCACCCGGCCCGTCGCCCGCCAGACGACGGCGAAGACGCGCGGCGGCGCGCACAGGCCCGCCTCCCGCACGAACGCCCGCGTCCTGTCCAGGGTAAAGGGCGGCTCGACATGGCGCATGACCTCGGGGTCCGAGAGCGCCGCGTGCAGCGCGTCCGCGTCCTCCGGCCGAAACGGCCGGACCCGGCAGCGCTCCGTGAGCAGTTCCAAGCTGTTCATCCCCTCTTCGCCCGGCCGGGTCTTACAGCGTCAGCGTCGCGATGTTGCCTATCACGCGCACATCCTGGAGATCGGCCGCTTCCTCGGCCGCTTCCTCGGGATCGGAGAACACACCGCCGCCCACCGTCACCGGGCGCAGCGCCGCCTGCGCCGCCGTGGAGGCGATGCACGCGCCGTCGTTGTACAGCAGCGTCACGCGCTCGCGCAGCGCCTTCGGCTCGATCGCCGCGTCGACGGTCAGCGCGCCGTCGTTATAGAGCGCC
>CALVNS010000018.1 GCA_944349855.1 uncultured Eubacteriales bacterium
TGCGCAAGGAGAAAAATGTCTTCGAGGAGGAGCTCGCGCGCCAGGGCGGGGACCTGACCTTTCCCTGGCGCAACGTGCGCGACCTGCTCCTCGCGGACGACCTGACGATCGTCAACCTCGAGTGCGCGCTGACCGACGCGCCCATCGCCGCAGACCGGATGAGCCACTCCTACGTGTTCGCCGCGCCGCCGTCCTATGCCGTCACATTCGTGGGCAGCGGCGTCGAGGCCGTCGCGCTGGAGAACAATCACGTCATGGATCACGGCGAGCAGGGCTATGCGGATACCTGCGCCGCGCTGGATGGTGTGGGCGTGCTCTACAGCGGGCATCTGGGGCCGTGTGTGTATACGACGGCGTCGGGCGTGCGCGTGGGCATGCTCTCCTATCAGACGTTTGACGGGCGCTATGCGGACATCTACGAGCAGATGCCCGGCGACATTGAGGCGCTGCGCGCGCAGGGTTGCCAGATCGTCGTCGTCAGCTACCACTGGGGCGACGAGAACGAGTACACCCCCAATGCGCGCCAGGTGCCCCTGGGCCGCGCGACGGTCGACGCGGGCGCGGACCTCGTGCTCGGCCATCACAGCCACCGCATCAACCCCATCGAGCTGTACAAGGACAAGTACATCTGCTATTCGCTGGCCAACTTCTCCTTCGCCGGCAACGTCCGCCCGTCGGACCGGGATACGTTCATCTTCCAGCTGCGCCTGCGCGTGCTGCCGGACGGCACGGTCGAAAACGAGGATATGCGCATCGTGCCCTGCTGCGTCAGCTCCGTCGAGGGCTACAGCGACTTCATCCCCACGCCCTACGGCCCTGAGGACGCCGCGCGCGTCGCGCAGCGCCTGGTCGAACTGGGAGATGGGCTCGAATACGCGCTGGACGCCTATCCGCTGGAATGGGATTGCGGTTTATCCGATTGAAAAGCGGGGAAAAATGGTGTATGATAGAGAAGGTCCCATGCAGTCTTTTCACGCCCTGTGCGTGAATTTTAGAGGAGGCGTTTTCCCATGCAGGAGGTTACCAAGGACATGTCCATCGGCGAAGTGCTGCGCATGAACCGCGGCACCGCGCGCATCTTCATGGAGTTTGGCATGCACTGCCTGACCTGCCCGCACGCGACGGCCGAGAGCATCGCGGAGGCCGGCGGCGTGCACGGCATCAACGTCGACGAGCTGGTGCACCAGCTCAACGAGTACCTGGCCGAACAGCAGTAAGCCGGGCGCACCCGGGCGCAGGACTTCACCGCGCGTGAAGGCTGCGCTCTTTTTGTATCCGCATGCCGCGCGCCAAAACTTTGCTCCGTCTCCCTGCCGCGACGCGTTATCCACAGAAAAGCGGAAACTGGGGACAAATCTGTGGATAACTTTGCACAGCCGATCTTTTGCCAATTGGACGGGAAACGACGGCATTCGGCGGCATTTGTCCACAATATCCACAGGGAAAACGGCAAAAGCTGTGGATAACTCTGCGGAAGGTGCGCGCAAACCCGACGGGAAAGCGGCCGCTTTTTGGGGTGTTTGGGCAAAAATGCCCGCGCCAAAACAGATGCGCGCCAAAGGCGCGGGATCGCCTTGCGAAAACGGCGCGCGCATGCTATCATAAGCAGGAGATCATGGAAAGAGCAATACGCGGATAGAGAGGAGCTTCTTTGGATGGATATGAAAATGCGCATCGCGGAGCTGGTGTGCGCGGCGCTCAAGGATGCGTTTGGCGCGGACGAGCCGGCTGCCCCGGCCGTGGCGGACATGCTGGAGATTCCGCCGGAGCCGGGCCTGGGCGACTATGCGTTTCCGTGCTTCAAGCTGGCGCGGACGCTGCGCAAGGGCCCGCCGCAGATCGCGGCCGCGCTGGCCGAGCGCATCAGCGCGCCGGAGACGGCGAGCGTGCAGTGCGTGGGCGGGTATCTGAACTTCTTCCTCAACCGGGAGAACTTCGCGCGCGAGACGCTGGAGGCGGTGCTTGCGCAGTCCGGCCGCTGGGGCGCGTCGGACGTGGGCGCGGGCAAGACGGTCTGTCTGGACTACAGCTCCATCAACATCGCCAAGCGCTTTCACATTGGGCACCTGTCCACGACGATGATCGGCCATTCGCTGCGGCGCATCTATGACTTTTCCGGCTACAGGACGGTGAGCATCAACCACCTGGGCGACTGGGGCACGCAGTTTGGCAAGATGGTCTGCGCCTATAAGAAGTGGGGGCGCAAGGAGGATGTGGAGGCGGGCGGCGTGCAGGCGCTGGTCGACCTGTACGTGCGCTTCCACAAGGAGGCCGAAAAAGACCCCGCGCTGGATGACGAGGGCCGTGCATGGTTCAAGAAGATCGAGGATGGCGACGAAGAGGCGCTCTCCATCTTCAACTGGTTTAAGGATGTGACGCTCAAGGACACCCAGCGGGTGTACGACCTGCTGGGCGTGACGTTCGACTCCTATGCGGGCGAGAGCTTCTATCAGGACAAGATGGAGCCGGTCATCCAGGAGCTGCGCGAGAAGCATCTGCTCGTGGAGAGCGAGGGCGCGGAGGTCGTGGATCTGTCCGAGGATGGCATGCCGCCGTGCCTCATCCTCAAGAAGGACGGCACCACGCTCTACGCCACCCGCGACCTGGCGGCCGCCTTCTATCGCAAGCGCACGTACAACTTTGACAAGAGCCTGTACATTGTCGCCTATCAGCAGGATCTGCACTTCCGTCAGCTGTTCAAGGTCATTGAGAAGATGGGCTATCCGTGGTACAAGGACATGGAGCACGTGTCCTTCGGCATGGTCAGCTACGAAGGCCAGGCGCTGGCCACGCGCAAGGGCAACATCGTCTACCTGGAGGATCTGCTGCGGCGCGCGGTGGACAAGGCGCGGGAGATCATCGAGGAGAAGTCGCCGAACCTGGAAAACAAGGAGGAGGTCGCGCGCCAGATCGGCATCGGCGCGGTCATCTACTCCGACCTGCAGAACAGCCGCATCAAGGACATCGACTTCCGCTGGGATCGCGCGCTCAATTTCGACGGCGAGACCGCGCCCTATGTGCAGTATACGCACACGCGCTGCTGCTCGGTGCTGCGCAAGGCGGGCGAGCTGAGCGCCGCGCCCGACTACGCCGCGCTGTGCGACGACGAGGCGCAGGCGCTGCTGCGGCTGCTGGCGCGCTTCCCCGAGGCCGTGCAGGAGGCGCGCGAGCGCAACGAGCCGTTCATGGTCACGCGCCACACGACGCAGATTGCGCAGGCGTATAACAAGTTCTACTATGAGCACCGCATCCTGGATGACGATCCCGCGGCCACGGCGGCGCGCGTTGCGCTCACCCGTGCCGCGCGCGACACGATCAAGACCGGCCTGTATCTGATCGGCATTGAGGCCCCGGAGCAGATGTAAGCGCGCACCAACGACCGAACCGGGAGGGGGACGAACACTGTGATCGATCAACCGGGCGCCCGCGCGCTGTGCGCGCGCCTGCAATGCATGACCGCGCTGCGCCACGTGCGGCAGGTACCCGCCGTTGCGGCGCTGGAGCGGCTGGCGCAGGAGGCCGCGCGCGAGCGGGTGGACACGCAGGCGTTTGCGCAGGCGTACTGCGCGGCCTACGGTGCGTGGATGGACTGCGCCGCGCGCAGGCTTTCCGGCTTTGGACAGGCAGCGCTGGAGGCCGTGCTCTTTGAGGAGAGCGCCTTTGCGTCCCTGTGCGCGGCGCGGGACGAGCGCGAGCTGCCCTACAGCGTGCTGCGCGCAGGCGCGCGCGACCTGGCGGCGCTGGGCGAGCTGACGCGCCTGGAACCGGCGGACCTGCTTGCGCTGGCCGCGCATGGCGGCGCCGACCGGGCTGCGTTTGAGTTTCTGCCCGCCTGGGAGCTGGAGACGCCGCGCCCGGACGCAGACCCGCGCCTGAACGGGCTGGAGCTGAGCGCACAGGGCGTGAGCGCGCTGGCGGCGTTCTTCCGCCGCCACGGCACGGGCCTGTTCGCGCGCTATCCCGGCTGCACGTGGGTCGGGGAGAGCGCGCGATATCCGCTGGGCCTGCGCGGCATCGACAAGCCCGATCCCATCCGCCTGGAGGACATGGTGCTCTACGAGCAGCAGCGCGGCGCGCTGGTGGAAAACACGCGCCTGCTGCTGGCGGGACTGCCCGCGGCGAACGTGCTGCTCTATGGCGACAAGGGCACGGGCAAGTCCGCGACGGTCAAGGCGCTGCTCACGACGTTCTTCACGCAGGGGCTGCGCATCGTCGAGGTGCCGCTGGCCAGCCTGACGCATTTGCCCTCGGTGTTTGCGCTGCTGCGCCGCCAGCCGGGCAAGTTCATCGTCTTCGTGGACGATCTGGCCTTTTCCGACAGCTGCCCGGAGTACACGGCGCTCAAGACCGTGCTGGAGGGCGGCCTGGAGGCGCGGCCCGCAAACGTCGTCGTCTATGCGACGAGCAACCGGCGCAACATCGTGCGCCAGCGCTTCTCCGAGCGGCAGGACGACGTCAACGAGCGCGACACGCTCGAGGAGAAGTTTTCGCTCTCCGACCGCTTTGACATCCGCCTCACGTTCGCCGCGCCCAGTCAGGACGAATACCTGCAGATCGTGCGCGCGCTCATGGCCGCGCGCGGCCTGTGCCTGCCCTGGGACGATGTGCGCCCTCAGGCCATCGCCTGGACGGTCAGCCACAACGGCTGCTCCCCGCGCGTCGCGCGCCAGTTCGTCGACCAGCTGGGTGCGCACGCGGCCTCCGACCCATCCCGGCAGAAGAAATAAAAAAAGAAGGGCGGGCTTTTGCCCGCTCTTCCCGCGCATCCTCACTTGATGCACTCGTAGTTGCCGCACATGCTCTCGTCCTTGCAGCCGCTCTGGCAGCCGGCCTTCGCGCGCACGGTGATGCTCTCCAGGCTGCACATGTCCTGCGCGCCGTGGTGCTTGCAGGAGTGCACGGAGCAATGGATGCACTGGTTGTGTTTTTCGCTCTGCATAATTCTTCCCTCCTCCTTGTTGCGACCTTAGCATGCCCGCGCACAGGGCGCGCTATGCGCGAAAAAAGCTTGCTTTTGGAGGCGCCATCGCGTATAATGAGACGGAAAAATTGCATCGGACTGTTCGAAACCATCCAGTCCTTAAACAAAACTAGGGATGTGCGCGCAGGGCTCTTGCGCGCTGCGGCCATGTGCGCCTGATGGAGGCGTGCGTGGGCGCTTTTCTTTTGTCGGCCGGTGCGAAGGAGATGTAAGAGAATGAAGAACCCCAGAACCCTCACCCGCGCGGCCGTCATCGCCGCGCTCTACGCCGCCCTTACGTTGCTGCTTGCGCCCATCAGCTATGGCGCGATGCAGGTGCGCGTCTCCGAAGGGCTGACGCTGCTGCCCATGCTCTTCCCCGAGGCCGCGCCAGCGCTCTTCGTCGGCTGCCTGCTGGCCAACCTGCTGGGCGGCAGCGCCCTGCCCGACATCGTGCTGGGCTCGCTGACCACCCTGGTCGCCGCGCTGCTCACGCGCCGCCTGCGCGGCCATCGCCTGCTGGCTGCGCTGCCGCCTGTCGTGCTCAACGGCCTGGTCGTCGGCGCGCTCGTCCATCTGCTGTACACGCCCGAGATCCCCATGGCGCTGTGCATGCTCTACGTCGCCGTGGGCGAGGCCATCGCCTGCTACGTCGTGGGATTTCTGGTGCTGGCCGCCGTCAAGCGCGTGCCCGAGCGCTGGCGCGCGTAATGCGAACCTCCTGCCGCCTGGTCGGGGAATACCCCGATCGGGCGGTTTTTTGATCCGCCCCCGCAAGATGCGCGCGGTCAATTGACTTTCCGACAGCGCACGCGTATAATAAAAACAAAAATTTAATTTGTTTTTACGGTTTTACATCTGAAGAAAGAGGTGAAGCGCATGGCCTTCATCGCCTTTGAACGCGTGTGCAAGGACTACCCGACCGCGGGCGAGCCCGTGCATGCGGCCAGGGACGTGAGCTTTGAGATCGAGAAGGGCGAGCTGTGCGTGGTGCTGGGGCCCAGCGGCGCGGGCAAGACGACGGTGCTGAACCTGCTGGGCGGGATGGACCGCGCCACGAGCGGGCGCATCACCGTGGGGGATAAGGACGTCACGGCAATGACTGCCCGCCAGCTGAGCGAATACCGGCGCACGGACGTGGGGTTTGTGTTTCAATTTTACAACCTGATGCAAAACCTCACGGCGCTGGAGAACGTGGAGCTGGCGCGGCAGGTGTGCAGGAATGCGCTCGATCCGCGCAAGGTGATGGAGCAGGTGGGCCTGGGCGAGCGGATGAACAACTTTCCCGCGCAGCTGTCGGGCGGCGAGCAGCAGCGCGTGTCGATCGCGCGGGCGCTGTGCAAGAACCCGGCGCTGCTGCTGTGCGACGAGCCGACGGGCGCGCTGGACTCGAAGACGGGCGTGCAGGTGCTGCGGCTGCTCACGGACATCAGCCGCGAGCACGGCGCGACGGTCGTGATCATCACGCACAACGCGTCCATCGCGCCGCTGGGCCAGCGCATCATCCGGCTGAAGAACGGCGCGGTCGAGTCGGTCGAGCGCTGCGCGCATCCGGCCTCGGTGGAGGACATCGCATGGTGAGGGGCAATATGCTGCGCAGGAAGCTGCTGCGCGATATGTGGCGCTCAAAGCTGCAGTTTGTGTCCATGCTGCTGCTGTGCGCGCTGGGCACGTGGGTGTTCACCGGCCTGGACGCGGCGTGGCGCATGCTCGATCGGACGATCGAGACGTACTACGAGGAGCAGAACCTGGCCGACTTCTGGGTGCAGCTGCCGGGCGCGGACCGCGAGGCGCTGCGGCGGCTGGAGCGGCTGCCGGGCGTGACGCGCGTGCAGATGCGCGTGAACGTCGAGATGGATACGGATTTGCCCAGCGAGGCGACGCTGCAGGTGCTCGGCTATGACGGCGAGGCGGCGATCAATACGCCGCTGCTGCGCGAGGGCGAAATGCTGGCGGAGCAGGATGGGCGCGGATTGCTGCTGGAGGAGCAGTTTGCGCGCGCCAACGGCATCGAGGTCGGGGATACGCTGCGCCTGCGGCTGGACGGCTTTGAGCAGGCGTTCACCGTGCGCGGGCTGGCGCTCAGCCCCGAATACCTGATCACGACGAAGGACGTGTCGCCCGATCCGCTGCACTACGGCTTTGCCGTGGCGAACATGGACGCGCTCTCGCCGCTGCCGGCGAGCGAGCTGCTGGTTGACCTCGCGCCGGATGCGGACGCGGACGCCGTGCGCGCGCGCATCGAGGAGCTGTACCCCTACGCGCTGATCGTCGACCAGCAGGCGAACGCCTCGACGCAGCGCGCGCGCAATGATGTAGAGATCTTCCGCAAGCTGTCCTACGTCTTTCCGCTGCTGGCGTTCGGCGTGTCCTCGCTGATCGTGCTGACGACCATCACCCGCCTGATCGACGGGCAGCGCACGCAGATGGGCACGCTGGGCGCGCTCGGCTATGGCGGCGGGCGCGTGGCGCGGCACTACCTGAACTATGCGTTCTATCCGTCGCTGGCCGGCGCGCTGCTGGGCCTGGGCGTGGGCCTGATCACGCTGCCGGACATGCTGTGGGACATGGAGGCCGCGCACTTCGTCTTTCCCTACCGGCTGTGGGCGCCGGTCTCGACGGCGGCGTGGTGCGTGTGCGGGCTGTCCGTGGCGCTCAGCTGCGCGGTGTGCCTGCTGGCCTACCGCAAGGCCGCGCGCGAGGTCACGGCCGCGCTGCTGCGGCCCAAGCCGCCGCGGGTCGGTAGCCGCGTGCTGCTGGAGCGCTTCACCGGCCTGTGGAGGCGCCTGGGCTTCAACACGAAGATGGTCGTGCGCAATCTGTTTCGCAACAAGCTGCGCGCGGCGATGCTGCTGGTGGGCATCCTGTGCTGCAACATGCTGATCATCACGTCGCTGGGGCTGGAGGACTCGGTGCGCTTCTTCGTGGGCGCGTATTACGACGGCACGATCCAGTACGACCTGCGCGCGAACCTGACGGATGAGGCCGGCACGGCGGAGTCGTACTATAGCCGGCTGGAGGCCGGGCGCGTGGAGGCGATCATGGAAAAGACGGTCAGCCTGCGCGGCCCGCAGGAGGCGCGCACGACCACGCTGACGGTCGTGGAGCCCGACCAGCAGCTGCTGTACCTGGGCGAGGGGCGCACGTATACGCCCGTCTGCGCGCAGGGCGTGGCCGTCACGCAGAAGATGTGCCAGACGCTGGGCATCGGCGTGGGCGACGAGGTCGAGATCTGGCTGCCCGGCGACGACGAGCCCGTGCGCACGCAGGTGGCGCAGGTCGTGTATGTGAATGTCGGCCAGGGCGCGTACATGACCCGCACGCAGTGGGAGACGCTGGGCAAGGGCGCGTTTGAGCCCACGGCGCTGCTGCTGCAGGCGCCGTCTGTGGGCTGCGAGGCGAAGCTTGAGCAGATGGATGAGGTGGAGGCGATCAAGGACCCGGACGTGCAGCACGAGCAGAACCTGAGCATCCTCAAATCGCTGACCGCCATCTTCAACCTGATGAGCGGCGCGGCGCTGGGGCTGGCGTTCGTCATCTGCTACAACATGGGCATCCTCAACTTCATGGAGCGCGAGCGCGAGTACGCGACACTCAAGGTGCTGGGCTACCATCAGCGGGAGATCAAGCGCCTGATGGTTCGCGAGAACAACTGGATTACGGCGTTGGGCGTGCTGCTGGGCGTGGGGCCCGGCATCTGGCTGACGGATGTGATCATGCGCTCGGTCGAGTCCGAACAGATGGTGTATGGCGTGCACGTGGAGCTGCAATCCATCCTCATTGCCAGCGTGGTGACGTTCGCGTTTTCGCGCTTCGTGCAGTGGCTGCTCACGCGCAACGTGCGCAAGATCGACATGGTGACCTCTCTCAAGAGCGTCGAATGACGCAAAGAAAGGAATGTGAACGATGCGAAAGATCCTCTCCCTGCTGCTGTGCCTGCCGCTGGCGCTGCTTTGCGCGCCGGCGCTGGCGCAAGATCTGGAAGATCTGGGCGCGATGGACACCGCCACCGGCGCGGTCGAGGCCGCGCGCACGGTGGATGTGACGGCGCCGTTCTCGGGCGTGCTGCTGCCCTTTGACGTGGAGGCGGGCGACCGGGTCGAGGCCGGCGAGGCGCTGCTGTGCATGGACACGACGAAGGTGTACGCGCCCTTTGACGGCACGCTCAGCGCGGTGTTCGCCGGCGAGGGCGACGACGCCGATGCGTTTACGGCGCGCTACGGCGGCCTGGCGTCGCTGGAGCCGGCCGAGCGGCTGACGCTGGACTGCACCGCCTACGGCGCCTATGACGACGCGGAGCACAAGATCGTGCACGTGGGCGAGACGCTGTATTATAAGAACGCGACGGGCGACAAGGTGACGGGCACGGGCCGCGTCGTCGCCGTGACGGCGGAGGGCTTTCAGGTGGAGGTGCTCACCGGCGAGCCGGAGGTCGGCCAGCGGGTCGACCTGTACCGCGACGCGGATCATGAAAGCGATGAGCGCGTTGGCCGCGGCGCGTGCCGGGCCGCTACGGCAATCTCCATCGCGGGCACGGGCCGCGTGCTGCGCGTGCACGCGCAGGAGGGCGCGTTTGTGCGGGCGGGCGACCTGCTCTTTGAGCTCGTCGGCGCAGACGCTGCGCCGCAGGGGCTGAGCGATACGCTGTGCGCGCCCGAGGCGGGCGTGGTGACGGCGGTTTCGGTCGCGGATGGACAGCAGGTATACAAGGGGCAGGTGTTGCTCACGCTCGCCGACGAGGACAGCCTGCGCGTCACGGCGGAGGTGGACGAGATGGACCTGGGCGCGATCGCCGTGGGCGACCGCCTGCCCGTGGTGTTTGACCGGTATCCGGACACGGTGTACGAGGGGAGCGTGACGTCGATCTCTGCGCAGGGCGTCGTGCGCCAGAATGCCAGCTATTATACCGTCAAGCTGGACGTCGATGCGCCGGGCCTGCTGCTGGGCATGAGCGCGACGGTCTACCTGCCGCGCTGAGGCGCGGGCCCGCAGGCGTGTGAAGGAGGGGGAACCATGGCCGCGGCATTCAACGAACAGGAGCGCGAGGCGATCGTGCGACGGCTGAGGGACGCCGCCCGACGCTGTGCGGCGACGATCGGCATGCGCAAGACGACGCTGGAGCAGCTCGCGCGGGAGGCAGGCATCTCCAAGAGCGCGTTTTACCGGTTCTATGACAGCAAGGAGCGGCTCTTTCTGGACATCCTGGAGGAGTGGCACACGGCGATCTACGGCAGCGCGGCGGCGGTGCTGGAGGCGCGCGCGGCCCTGCCGCTGCGAACGCGCGTCGCACAGGCGATCCTGGAGGCGGCGCGCGTGATGAGCGAGGGCGACACGATGGCGCTGTTCGCGCAGGACCTGCCCGCGATGCTGCGCCGCCTGCCGCCGGAGGTCGTGCGCGCGCACTATGACAGCGACGACCAGCACATCGAGCGGCTCATCGACCGCGCGGGCGTGCGGCTGCGCGTGTCCAGGGAGACGGCCTGCGCGATCATCCGCATCCTGTTCATGAGCCTGTTTCAGCGCGCCGAGGTCGGCGCGCACTACCAGCAGGCGCTGGAGGCGCTGGTCTACAGCGCGTGCGAGCAGATCATCGCGGAATGAAAAAAAGCGGCCCCGCAGGGCATTGCCCTGCGGGGCCGCCGCATCAGCGCACCGCGCGGATCATCGGCGTGTGGTCGTCTTCGGGCAGATAGCCCACCAGCTCCACGCGCGCAAAGCCCGCGTCCCGCATCGCCTGCATCTCGTGCTCGAGCGTGAGCGGCGTGTCGAAGTGAACGAACACATCCGGCGCAATGCCGTCGCGCGCACGCCGCCGCGCGCACTCCGCAAAGAGCAGATCTTCGATCTGCTGCGTCTTGGCCTCATAGTCGCACTGCAGGTACACCCCGCCCGGGCGCAGGCTGTCGCGGATCTTGGCAAAGAGCCGCGCCTTCTGTGCGGCGGGGAAGTGGTGCAGCGTCTCAAAGGAGACGGCCGCGTCAAAGCAGCTGTCGCCGAACGGCTGCGCGAAGTAGTCCGCCTGCCACAGCGTCAGCGCCCGGTCCGGATGCTTGCGCCGCAGCGCGGCGAGCATCTCGCCGGACAGGTCCACGCCCGTCACGCGCAGCGCGGGAAAGCGCGCGAAGATCTCGTCCAGCTCCAGCCCCGTGCCGCAGCCGACGTCCAGCAGCGTCTCGATGCCGTCGGGCAGCAGCGCCGCCATCCACGCATAGTGCGCGCGCCAGGGGGACATGTGCGCCTCATAATCGCCGATGCGCGCGTCGAAGAACGCGCCCATCGCCTCCAGCGGCTCGTCCCGTGTCTGCGCCAGCCAGTCCTGCAATGCGCGAAATCCGTCGTCCATGGATACCGCCTCCGCATGATTCAATGCCTTTATGATACGTGCCGCGCGCGACTGTGTCAAGCCAAAAAGGAGATGCGCGGGCGGCCGAAGCGTGCTATAATGGCCGGGATACCACAAAAGGGAGAGGAAGCCGCTTGGAGATCCGAAAGGCCAATGCGCAAGATCTGCAGACCATCCTGGACATCTATGCCCATGCCCGCCGGTTCATGGCTGAGCATGGCAACCCCACGCAGTGGGGAAGCGACCGGCCCCCGCGGTCGCAGACCGAGGACGACATCCGCCGCGGCAGGCTGTACGTCTGCGAGGCGGAGGGGCGCATCGCGTGCGTCTTTTACTTCGCGCAGGAGGAGGACCCGACCTATCGCGTGATCGAGGACGGCGCGTGGCTGGCGGACGGGCCCTATGGCGTCGTGCACCGCATCGCCTCCGCGCCGGGCACGCGGGGCGCGGCGACGTACTGTCTGAATTGGGCGTTCGCACGCTGCGGCAACCTGCGCATCGACACGCACGCGGACAACGCGCCCATGCAGGGGCTGCTGCGCAAGCTGGGCTTTGCACGCTGCGGGCGGATCTACATCGCCGACGGCTCGCCGCGCGAGGCGTTCCAGAAGGCGCGCTGAGCGGGAGCGCAAAGCGGCCGCGTCCAACCGGACGCGGCCGCTTTTTCGTCATACCGCCTTGGGCTGAATCTCGCGCTCGAAGAAGTCGCGGACCGTCTCCGGCGTCACGGAGAAGAACTGATCGTCCACCGTGACGCACACGCCCTTTTCGCAGGTGCCCATGCAGAACTTGCCCGCCAGATCCACCTTGTCCTTGAGCTGCGCCTGCGCGATCAGGTGTTGCAGGCGCTCGACCACCCGGCCGGAGCCCTTCGTGTGGCAGCAGCTGCCGATACAGACCGTCACTTTGACCATTGCCGCAGACCTCCTTACTCGTAGTCGACCACGTTCACCCAGTGGGCGAGGAACTCGCGCTCCTCGGGCTTGCCCTTGACCGTCTGCGACGCCGCGACGATCGGGATCCACTTTTGCACGTACTGCTTGGCCGTGTCGCTCTTCTTGCAGAACAGGTTCAGATACGTCTCCGCGCCCTGGATGTCGCCGGCCAGCCAGAACAGCAGGTAGGTGCGCGCCGCGTCGGCGCTGGCGTTGCCCTGCGTGGCGTGCGACCAGTCCAGGATGCAGGGCGTGCCGTCGGGCTGGATGATGACGTTGCTGGGGTTGAAGTCGCCGTGGCAGAGCTTGTTGTGGTCGGGCATGCCGGCCAGGCGCGTGTGCAGCTCGTAGCGCGTGGTCGCGTCAAAGGTCGTGGAGGAGATCTTGCGGTGCATCTTCTCCTTGAGCTTGTTGAGCAGCGCGGGCGCCTTCTGCGCGTGCATGCTCAGCTGGATGTCGACCAGCTGCTCCAGGTAGGCGTCCTTCTTTTCGGGGTGCTCCTCCATCAGCTGCGCGAGCGTCTTGCCCTCGATGAACTCGGTGACGATCGCCCACCTGCCGTCGACCTTCGTCACCTCCAGCACCTTGGGGATGCACAGGTCCGTCTCCTCCACGCGCGCCTGGTTGAGCGCCTCGTTGAGCACATCGGTCTTGAGGTAGTCCTCGCTGAAGACCTTGATGGCGGTATCGCCGTCGCGGTAGACGGTCTTGGTGGTGCGCACCGCGATGATCTTGTCCAGGTTCATGATTCTGCCCCCTTCTCAGCGGCCATAGTAGGCGTTCAGGTACATCTGCTTGATCTCGCTCATCAGCGGATAGCGCGGGTTCGCGCCCGTGCACTGGTCGTCGAAGGCCTGCTCGACCATGTCGTCCAGGCGGTCGAGGAAGTCCTTCTCGTCGACGCCGTAGTCGCGGATGGTCTTGCGGATGCCCACGCGCTCCTTGAGCTCGTCGATGCGGGCGATCAGGTTTTCAAGCTTCTCCTCGTCGCTGGCGCCGCCGATGCCCAGCGCGTCGGCCACCTCGGCGTAGCGCGCAAGCGTGTGCGGATGGTCGTACTGCGGGAAGGTGCCCATCTTGGCGGGAACCTCTGCGGCGTTGAAGCGCAGCACCTCGTCGATCATCAGCGCGTTGGCCACGCCGTGCGGCAGGTGGTGGAACGCGCCCAGCTTGTGCGCCATGGAGTGGCACACGCCCAGGAACGCGTTGGCGAACGCCATGCCGGCCATGGTGGCGGCGTTGGCCATCTTCTCGCGGGCGACGGGGTCGTTGGGCCCGTTGTCGTATGCGCGGGGCAGGTATTTGAAGATCATCTGCATCGAGCGCAGCGCCAGGCCGTCGGTGTAGTCCGTGGCCAGCATCGCGGCGTAGGCCTCCAGGTCGTGCGTCAGCGCGTCGATGCCCGAGGCGCTGGTCAGGCCCTTGGGCGCGTTCATCATCATGTCCGCATCGACGATGGCCATGTTGGGCATCAGCTCATAGTCGGCCAGCGGATACTTGACGCCCGTCTTCTCGTCGGTGATGACTGCAAAGGGCGTCACCTCGCTGCCCGTGCCGGCGGAGGTGGGCACGGCGATGAAGTAGGCCTTTTCGCCCATCTTGGGGAAGGTGTACACGCGCTTGCGGATGTCGACAAAGCGCATGGCCATGTCCATGAAGTCCGCGTCGGGATGCTCGTAGAGCACCCACATGATCTTGGCCGCGTCCATGGCGCTGCCGCCGCCCACGGCGATGATCACGTCGGGCTTGAAGGAGGCCATCTGCTTGGCGCCCTCGATGGCGCAGGCCAGGGACGGGTCGGGCGCCACGTCGTAGAACGTCGCGTGCACGATGCCCATCTCGTCCAGCTTGTCGGTGATGGGCTTGGTATAGCCGTTGTTGAACAGGAAGCTGTCCGTCACCACGAAGGCGCGGCGCTTGCCCAGCACGTCCTTCAGCTCGCTGAGCGCCACCGGCAGGCAGCCCTTCTTGATGTACACCTTCTGCGGCGCGCGGAACCACAGCATGTTCTCTCTCCTCTCCGCGACGGTCTTGATGTTGAGCAGATGCTTCACGCCGACGTTTTCGGAGACGGAGTTGCCGCCCCAGGAGCCGCAGCCCAGGGTGAGGGAGGGCGCGAGCTTGAAGTTGTACAGGTCGCCGATGCCGCCCTGCGAGGAGGGGGTGTTGACCAGGATGCGGCAGGTCTTCATGCGCGCGGCGTGGCGGGCGATCTTGTCCTTCTCGGTGACGGCGTTGACGTACAGCGAGGAGGTGTGGCCGTAGCCGCCGTCGGCGACGAGGCGCTCGGCCTTGGAGAGGGCCTCCTCAAAGTCCGCGGCGCGGTACATCGCCAGCACGGGCGAGAGCTTTTCGTGGGCGAATTCCTCGCTCAGCTCCACGCTCTCGACCTCGCCGATGAGAATCTTCGTGCCGGCCGGCACGCTCACGCCGGACAGCTGCGCGATGCGCTCGGCGCTCTGGCCGACGATGCGCGCGTTGAGCGAGCCGTTGATGATGATCGTGCGGCGCACGCAGTCGGTCTCCTCGGGGCTGAGGAAGTAGCAGCCGCGGCGGCTGAACTCGGCTTTCACCGCGTCGTAGACGGGGTCGAGCACGATGACGCTCTGCTCGCTGGCGCAGATCATGCCGTTGTCAAAGGTCTTGGAGTGGATGATCGAGTTGACGGCCAGCAGGATGTCGGCGCTCTCGTCGATGATGGCGGGGGTGTTGCCGGCGCCCACGCCCAGCGCGGGCTTGCCGGAGGAGTATGCCGCGCGCACCATGCCGGGGCCGCCGGTGGCGAGGATGATGTCGGCCTCCTTCATGGCCATGTTGGTCAGCTCCAGCGAGGGCACGTCGATCCAGGCGATGATGCCCTCGGGCGCGCCGGCGGCGACGGCCGCGTCCAGCACGCACTTGGCGGCCGCGATGGTGCAGCCCTTGGCGCGCGGGTGCGGGCTGATGACGATGCCGTTGCGCGTCTTGAGCGCCAGCAGCGTCTTGAAGATCGCCGTGGAGGTCGGGTTGGTCGTGGGGATGACCGCGGCGATGACACCGATGGGCTCGGCGATCTTCCGGATGCCGTAGGCCGCATCCTCCTCCACGACGCCGCAGGTCCTGGTGTGCTTGTAGGCGTTGTAGATGTATTCGGCGGCGTAGTGGTTCTTGATGACCTTGTCCTCCACCACGCCCATGCCGGTCTCGGCGACGGCCATCTTGGCCAGCGGGATGCGGGCCTTGTTGGCGGCCACGGCCGCCGCCTGGAAGATGCGGTCCACCTGCTCCTGCGTATAGGTGGCAAAGCGCTGCTGCGCCTCGCGCACGCGCGCGAGCGCCGCCTCAAACGTCTCGACGCTGTCGACGATCTGCGTTTCGCTCATATCAGATGCTCCTTTTTGTCTGCGGCACAAGGCCGGGGCGGTCGGTGAGCTTCCCGGGGCACTTGCTCCGGGATTGATAATATTTTAACATTCTCCCTGGGGGACGTCAATTGCACAACTGAACAGAGATTGACAGGCCCATTGCGTCAGATTGTCTTATTTTTAACAATATCGAGCATAGACCCGTATAGATCCGGATTGAGACGGCCTGAATATAGCCGGATATGACGGGGCGGCGGCGCATTTGCGCCGCCGCCCCTAAAAAGATTTTTATAAATTTTTAACGATTGAATGGTCTGAACCGGTGCTTAGGACATGGCGACAAACGTGGTGACGGAATCGGGCGGACAGTCGACGAGAAAGAGGCCGTTTTCCGGTGCAACTGCGCCCAGGTCTACGCCGCGCTCAGTGGGCGAGGTGCGATAGCAGCCGTAGCGAGCGGCGTCTCCGACGACGCGCAGTTGCAACTTCTGCGGATTTGCGTCTGTGTTGACGATGGCAAAGGCGTCGGGATGGCCGGTCTGCGCGCCGGCAAAGGCCAGGATGGCGCAGGGGGTATAGGCGCACGAGGCGGCCGCGACGCGCATGCCGGGCTGGCCGATCCGGCAAACCTGACGATAGTAGTGATACCCCTTTTCGACGGTGTAAGAGCCGTCCGGTTTGACGCTGAATGCGCAGCCGGGGTTCGGGTCGCCGCCCACCCAGCCACCGGCAAGCTGTACAGCCGCCCAGGGGATGATGGCGTTGACCTGGGTGTCGTACACGGCGCGCTGCAATTCGAAGACGAAACGAGCGTCCATCTCCTTCCAGCTGGTTGACGTCACCCACGCGTGCAGGTCGGGCCTGTGCGCGCGCAGCTGCCCGATGCCCGTGTTTGCATGGGTGTTGCTCCAACGCTGGAAGAGCCCATCGCCGTAAAACCCATGGGACGTGATAAGGCCCAGCGCATCGAGCGCCTCGGGGCTTTCCGCGATGGCGTTGGCATAGCCCCAATGCGCAAAGCGGGTCCAGCCGGTGCACTCGCCGGGGGTGACGCCCAGGCCGCTGCCGGAAGCGTCGGCCACCTGCTTGAGCACGGGCAGAAAGGCGGCTACGTGCTCGGGCGACCAGTACATGTTGTAGTCATGACCGGTTCCGATGTTGGGATCCAGGCCGTCCTCAGGCCACCGGCTGAAGTCCTCGCCTTCGTTGTGGATGGACAGATATTCGATGGGGAAGTGCTCGACCTCGCGCATGTACTTGCCGAAGGCCACGATGTACTTGGCGCACTCGGTCTCATATGCGGGGTCCATGTCCCGGCCGCGGACCTTGCGAATCTTCGTCATGAACGCGGGCGGGCCGTACAGCGTGGCGACGCCGCGCAGGTCTGCGCCGCGCGCACGGGTGATGCGCAGGCCCTCGCGGATGAAGTAGCGCATCCAACGGGTGGTTGTGGCATGATCATAATTGGCCTGATCGATTGCGCCTGCGGCCGGGGGATTGAGTTTTCCCTCGTCCTGCTGGAAGCAGTCGATGAACATCTTGAACACGCCCGGCTTCAGTCCGTCCTCGCCGAAAATCATCTGCAGGATCTCCTGGCGCTGATCCTCGCTTAGCAGGCTGAATCCGCCGTAATCCTGCGGCCATTGGGTATAGTCGGGGGTTTGGGCCGTCTCGACGTAGTTGATGCCAAAGCCGTCCCACTGCTGCAGCAGGTGGTGAAAGTTGACCTTTGCGGGAATGTACATGGCGTCGTCCTCCCTATATCCGCAGGAATGTCTTGAGATTTTCGCCCATCACGAGCCTTTGCTCCGCCTCCGGCAGCGCGTCCTGCAGCAGCGCGCGGTATGCGGCCACCTCGACGTGCTGGAAGGCAAACGGTGCGTCCGATCCAAAGCAGATCCGATGCGCGCCCAACGTCTGAATCGCCTTGGCAACCATGAGGTAGGAGATGGCGCTTCCGACCAGCAGCATGTTGGGATGCTGCTGTGCGAACTCGATTGCGGAATTGCCCAGATGGGGCAGGCCCGCCCCGCCCATGTGCACGACCAGCATGCGCAGGTTGGGGTGCCGGCGCGCGATCTTGGCGCAGCGGTAGGGGTGCGTAAAGTCATAGAAATCGGCCCCGATGTGCAGCGCCAGGACAAGCCCCCGCTCCTCGATGCGGGAGATGATGGGATCGATCTGCGCTTCATCGTCGATGAAAAAGGTATTCTGCGCGCCGTTGAGCTTGATGCCCTTCATCCCGTACATCTCTGCGCAGCGGTCGATGGTCTCATAGGCGCTTTGCAGACCGAAGTGTGGATCCACCCAGCCAAAGGGCGTCAGGCGATCCGGATGCTGCCTGGCCGACTCGTAGACATAGCGGTTGGCCTGCACGACATCGCGCATGTATGGCGGCTGAAGCCATACGAGAGAGCGGTCGACCCCGGCGCGGTCCATGCTGCGCAGCAGGTCCTCGGCTGACAGCCCATTTTCCTCCGTGAGCGACAGATGTGTGTCAGCGTCAAAGATGAACATAAAACAACCCGCCTCATCGGGGGCTGGGGCGCCGCCCCAGCCCGCCGGTCATTTTTTAGTTGGCAAAGTAGTTGTCGAAGATCTCCTGTGCCGCGTCGGTCATGATCTGACCGCCGTTGGCCTTCCAGGTTTCCACATATTCGTCGTAATAGGTGATCGGCTGCTCTCCGGTGATGATGTCCATGAACACCTCTTTGGTCAGGTTGTCCAGGTCGGTGGTGTACTCGATCTGCTCGTCGAAGGTGACGCCGTTGCCGATCACGTCGAAGTAGCCGGTCTCATAGGAGGCGTATTCCACGGCCTTGGGGTCCAGGTACTTTTCGTAGACCTGCGGCACCCACACCGTGCAGAAGGCGCTTTCGGACATCTCACGCACGCCGACCGTATCCAGCCGGTAGTTGTAGTCCGTGTAATCGCCCAAGAACGTCGTGGCGCCGGAGGTCGCTCCCTCTTCAACAAAGTCCCAGTGGACGCCCTGCTCGCCCAGCATTGCCGCGACGAACAGCTCCTCGTTGGTGGCGATGCACTCGAGCATCTCCATGCACAGCTGCAGTTTTTCCGGATCGTCCGCCAGGTGCGAGCCGAAGCAGGTGACGTACTTCTTCGCGCCCCATTCGATCGTGCCGGACTCGCCGTTCGGGCCCTTGAAGCACGGGGCCACGACCATCTCGCCGTCTGGCTGCGCGGCATAGAATTCCTCATAGTTCTGGCCGCCCTGGACAAGCGCAGGCGCGTAGCCGTCGCCCTGGCCGTAGGAGCCGCGGATGCCCTGATTGAACCCGTCGCGGCGGGTTTCCGTCGTGTTGACCCCCTTGGGGATCAGGTCCTCCGCATACCAGCGCGCCAGCGTCTCCAGCGCCTGGCGGGCGCCCTCGGTCATCTCGCCGCGCACGATCTGCCCGTCCTTGTTCATCCATACCAGCGGCTGCGCACCATAGGCGCCGAAGACTTCGTTGAAGCCGCAGAAGGGCGAATTGGTGCCGGATGTATAGCCGTATTCGTTGAATTCGCCGTCGCCGTTGAAGTCCGTCGTGCGGCAGGCGCGCAGGAACGCCTCAAACTCTTCGATGGTCGTGGGTACGCTCATGCCCAGCTGGTCGAGCCAGTCCTGACGGTACACCATCGTGTGGCGGCAGGGGCCGAACATGTTCCACGAGCACAGGCAGTACACCGTGCCGTCGCGCAGGTCTTTAAAGTAGGCAGGCATGTATTCGTAGATGTCCAGCGCCGCCTGATAGTACTGGGGCATGTAGGTCTGGATCATCTCCTCGGAGATCTCGCAGAACCAGCCCGCATCCACGGCGTTCGTGTTGAGCGCGCCGGTCTGGATGATATCCGCGGGCGCGCCGCCGGAGGCGATGTAGGTGTTGAACACGTTGTCCCAGTCCGTGCCATCGTGGGTGCCCATGGGGATGACCTCAAATTCGACGTTGAAGCCGTACTTCTTGAGCAGCTCCGGCAGATGCTCGGTCGTCCAGGAGCCGTTGGTCGCCAGGTCCTGGGTGATGATCCAGGTGATCGTCGTGGGTTCTTCTTCGGCGAGCGCTGCGGGCCATGCGCACAGGAGCAGCGCCAGGGCGAGGGTCAGGGCCAGGATCTTCTTCATGTTGAAACCTCCCGTTTGTCATATTTGTGCCTCCGCTTCGCAGCAACTTCATCCCTTGACCGCGCCGAGCATCACGCCCTTGATGAAGTACTTCTGCGCAAACGGATAGACCATCAGAATCGGCAGCGTCGCGACCATGATCGTGGCGCCCTTGAGCGATTCGGGGTTTGTCGTGCTGGCGTCGCTGAGCGACTCCAGACCGGACATCGTGTTTTCAACGACCAGGTTTCGGATGATGCGCTGCAGGACGTAGTGGTTTTTGTCCGTGAAATACATGAGATTGTCCATATAGGCGTTCCAATGGTATACGCACATCCACATCGCAATGGTGGCCACGACAGCCTTGGACACGGGCAGGACGATCCGAAACAGGATGACCCACTCGTTTGCGCCGTCGATCTGCGCGGATTCCTCCATGTCGGAGGGAATGCTCTGGAAGAAGTTGCGCATGACGATCATGTTGAAGCCCCACACGAGGGAGGGGAGCACCATGGACCAGCGGTTGTTCATCAGGCCCAGGGAGCGGATGAGCATGAACGTGGGGATCGTGCCGCCCGAAAAATACATTGCAAACAGAAAGATGCCCATGATGGTCCGGCGCATCGGCAGATAGCTCTTGGACACCGCGTATCCGCCCAGGGCCGTGACGAGCGTAGACAGGACCGTGCCCACCGCGGTGCGCCAGATGGTGTTGTAATACGCGCGCCAGATGTCTGTGGAGGAGAAGACCTTTTCCAGCGCGGAGAAGTCCCACTCCCGCGGGATGATGTGCACGCCGATTCGAATGGACTCGGCGTAGGAACTCATGCCGATGGAAAAGACGTGGATGATCGGGTACGCCATCACCACGCACAGCACGATCATGAACCCGTAGTTGAACAGATCGAAGGCCCTTTCGGAGCGAGTCTTGCGTATGCCTGTCATAAACGTCCCTCCTTTGCCGCTCCTCAGGCGACGCCCTGCTGCCCGAGGCTCTTGGCGATCCGGTCCGTGAGCAGCACCATGCCCAGGCCGATGACCGATTTGAACAGGCCGATGGCCGTCGTGTAGCTGTATTGCGTGTCGATGATGCCCTTTTCGTAGATGTACGTGTCGATGATCTCCGCCACCGAGCGCACGGAGTTGTTGTACATGTTGTAGACCTGATCGAAGCCGGCATCCATGATCGTGCCGGTACGCAGGATCAGCATGATGACGATCGTGGGCACCAGACAGGGAATGGTCACATGGATGATGCGCTTGAACCGGCCGGCGCCGTCGATGATCGCCGCCTCGTAAAGCCCTGGATCAATGCCTGTCAGCGCGGCCAGATAGATGATGGAATTCCAGCCGACCTCACGCCAGATCTCCGTGACGACGAGCAGTCCGCGAAAGTAGCTCTTGTTGCCGATGAAGTTGACCGGCGTCGTGCCAAAGAGATTAGCGATTGCGACGCTTACGCCGTAGTCGGGGGACAATACCATGCGCAGGATGCCCGCCAGCACGACCCAGGAGATGAAATGCGGCAGATAGGTGACAGTTTGCACGACCTTTTTGAATCGGATCGACTGCAGCTCGTTGAGCATGATCGCCAACAAGATGGGCGCCGGGAAGCAAAAGACGATCTTGTACAGGCTGATGAGCAGCGTGTTGCGCAGCACCTGGGTGCCGTTCAGGCTGGTCAGAAATTGCTCGAAGTACTTGAGGCCAACCCATTCGCTGCCCATGACGTTTTGCAGGAAGGACTGGCCGATTTTCGCCTTGTAGTCCACAAACGCCATCGCCAGGCCGAACATCGCGCCATAGCGGAAGATGAGAAACGTGGCCAGTGCGGGCAACATCATCAGCAGCAGGTTGTGGTGTTTGACGCAGGCGCGCAGCAGGCGCTTCGCGCGCCCCCGGACGCCGATGTTCCGACTTGATTGGACCATGCTATCCTCCCCTATCGTTGCGCGGCCGTCACTTCTGGTAGTCGATCCATCCGCGGAAGCTCTCCAGCACAGCGTTGCGGATGGTCTCCTCGTCTTTGCTCAAGATGGCGTCGCAGATCTTGCGATGATCCTCTACGGCCGTGTGCGGCACCTTGCGCACGGACTTGCTGACGGATTCGATGAAGATCTTGAGGATGACCTCGCCGATGCGGATGACATACGGGTTGCGCGTCGCCTGCAGGATGGCTTCGTGGAAGCGCACGTCCTCGTCGCCCGTGTGCTTGCCCTGCGCCACCAGATCTTCAAAGTGCAGGCGCGCCTGCTGGATGCGCTCGATGTCCTCGGGCGTCGCGTTCTGGGCTGCCAAAACGGTGAACGCAGGCTCAAACATGCGGCGTAGCTCCATGATGTCCTTCATCGTGCCCGGCTCGATCAGCAGCTGATAGAGCATGGGGTTGAGCGCGGAGCCCGAGGCCTTGGTCGCAACATACGTCCCATCGCCCCGATGCACCTCGACGATGCCCATCGCCTGCAGGACTTTGACGGCCTCCCGCACGCTGGAGCGCCCTACCCCCAGGCTTGTCATCAGCTCCGTTTCCGTTGGCAAGCGATCGCCGGGCTTCAATTCCCGGTGGATCAAAGCGCTGGTAATGCGGTCGATCACCTGATCGACCAAGGCGTTTTGATTGATCGGGGTACCCAATTTGATATCCATATCGATCCCTCACTCATCATACGTAATACATCTGATGTCTGCCGTTTGTTTCATTATAGACCTGATGCACGCATGTGTCAAGTAAAAATAGAGAATATAGACAAAAATATTTCTATATCATGTCCGTTTTCAAGGCAAACAGTTGGATAAAAGCGCGATGGTGCACGCGGACTGCAAAAAAAGCCGCCCGGTTTCGCGGGAAGCGAACCGGACGGCGTCTGATCGGGATGGAGGGCATCGCAAGGCATGAGAAGGGACGGATGCCTGCCGGCCCAGGATCAGTGCGGGCTCATGGCCCATATCAGAGGATCTTCACCAGCATGGTCTTCTGCTCGTCCATCTCCACCTTGAGCACGCCGCTCTTTTCCAGCGCGCGCAGCAGGTCGGAAAAGCGCTTGAAGCCGACGGCGCGCTCGGTGAAGTCGGGATAGTCGTTCTGGATGGCGGCTTTGAGGATGGAGGGGTTGATGCGCTCAAAGCCATTGTCCCGGAAGGCGCGCAGGTGGCTGCGGAAGATCTCGGCGTAGTTGTCGCGCGTGAGCTGGGGCGGAGAGGTCTTCTGCTCCTCATGGCCGAGCTGGACGATGAGGTTGAAGTGGTCGGCCACGACGGTGAAGGAGCCGAAGCGCTGCGAAAGGCCGCTGAGCAGCTTGCCAAAGGTGGAAAACCCGAAGGACTTCTCGTTGAAGTCGGGCCGCAGGCGCAGCAGGATGTTCTTGAGCTCGGAGGCGAGGATCTCGTTTTCGTCGGCCTGCTCCTCGAGGATGGTGCAGATCAGTTCGTCGAGCTGGTCGAGCGTGAGCGGCTCGTCCTTCTGGCTGCGGCCGGAGGACTTGCCCTGGCTGACGGACTCCAGGAACTGGAATTCATTGCACGCGTTGATGAACACGCTGCTGGCGGCCTCCGAGCGCGAGATACCCAGCACAAACTTGCCCATGGATTTGAGCTTGCCCACGAGGGGTACGTAGTCGCTGTCGCCGGAGACGATGCAGAACGAGTCGATCAGGCTGTTGGTGAAGGCCACGTCGAGCGCGTCGAGCACGAGCTGGATGTCCAGGTTGTTCTTCTGGTTGCGCCCGTAGCGGATGGAGGGCACGACGTTGAATGTGTTGGACAGCAGCAGCTCCTTCAGGTCAGAGTACTTGTCCGTGTAGCCGTACACCTTGCCGATCAGGATGTCGCCGCGGATCTTGACCTTTTCGATGACGTCGTTGAGCGTGCCAATCTTGGCGCCGCAGTTTTCCAGGTCGACGAAGAGCGCGTAATGTGCCGTGGCCATGTCATATCCTCCTGCCATTTGTGCGCGCGGCATGGGCCGCGCCCTCTTCACGATAGCACAAAACCGCCAAAATGACAATGACTTTGCCCGTTTTGGGCGCGGACGCCTTTGAAAAAATCGGCGTTGCAGGCGGCAGGGATTGAGCGGGATGGGCGCGAATCTTCAAATCAATTCCCAATATGCGGGTCCGCAAATACATGCGAAGGCAAGCGCCGCATTGCAAGCCGGCGCCTGCGAAATGGAGGGATCGCTATGACGCAGGAATCCATCGTCGTGCTGGAGCACAACCCCACCCTGCAAGGACTGGTCGACCTCAAGACGCACATCGTCTATGACGCGCCGGATGGCAAGGAGCTGGCGCTGCAGCTGCTCAAGCCGCAGTGGAAGAGCGACGGACGCGGGTTTCCGCTGGTCGTGTTCATCCAGGGCAGCGGCTGGACGAAGCCCGACCAGTTCTGGGAGCTGCCGCAGCTGAGCCTGCTGGCGCGCCGCGGCTTCGTCGTGGCCAGCGTCACGCACCGCTCGTGCTATGAGGCGCCCGCGCCCGCCTTTTTGCAGGATGTGAAGACGGCGCTTCGCTTTCTGCGCGCGCACGCCGCGCAGTATGACATCGACCCTGCGCGCGTGTGCGCCTGGGGCACGTCCTCGGGCGGAAACACCGCGCTGCTGCTGGGCCTGACCGGCGACGATCCGGCCTTTGAGACGGACGCCTGGGCGGGGCAGAGCACGCGCGTGCAGGCCGTGGTGGACTGCTTCGGCCCGGCGGACCTGGAGAGGATGGTGCGTGAGCGCCTCTCGGAAGCTTCCGAGTCGAATCATTCGCTCTTTCACGCGCTGGGCGGGAGCGACTCCGCCGAGACGTGCATCGAGCGGCTGCGGACGGTCAGTCCCGCGGCGTATGTGCGCCCGGGCCTGGAGCTGCCGCCGTTCCTGCTGCTGCACGGCGACGCCGATCCGATTGTCTACTATTCGGACAGCGAGGCGATGTATGAACGCCTGCGCACGTGCGGGTATGACGCGCAGCTGGTGCGCGTGACGAACGCGCCGCACGAGGGTACGTTCTGGAGCCTGCCGCTGCTGGAGCACATCTTTGCGTTTATCCAGGCGCGCATCGGCTGATGCGGCCGTGCGGCACAAAAGGAGGGGGACGGCATGCAGACCACGCGTGCCTACTGGCTTGAGACGATGGACCGCATTGCGCGGCCCGTGCTGGAGGCGCTCTCGCAGGGACGCCTGCGCGAGCGGATGCCCGTGCGCGGCAAGCTGCCGCGCGAGGACCGGGCGCAGTACACCTATCTGGAGGCGTTCGGCCGCACGATGACGGGCCTGGCGCCCTGGCTGGAGCTGGAGGGGCTGACGGGCGAGGAGGCGCGGCTGCAGGGGGCGTACCGGCGCATGGCGTTGGCGGCGCTGCACCAGGCGGTGACGCCCGGCGCGTCCGACGAGATGAACTTCTCCCACGGGCACCAGCCGATCGTCGATGCGGCGTTTCTGGCGCACGCGCTGCTGCGCGCGCCGCATGCGCTGCTGGAGGCCCTGCCCGCGCAGGACCGCGCGCACCTGCTGGACAAGCTGCGCGCGACGCGCACGCGCAAGCCGCCGGTGTGCAACTGGCTGCTCTTCTCGGCGATGATCGAGGCGCTGCTGTACCGGGCGGGCGCGCCGGACTGGGATCCCATGCGCGTGGACCTGGCCGTGCGGCTGCACTTTGACTGGTACAAGGGCGACGGCTTCTTTGGCGACGGGCCGGCGTTTCACATGGACTACTACAACAGCTACGTCATCCAGCCGATGCTCATCGACGTGCTGCGCACGGTGGCGGGCGAGGATGCCGAGTGGCGCGCGATGCTGGAGCGCGCGCAGACGTACGGCGCGCACTACGCGACGTTCCTGGAGCATCTGATCATGCCCGACGGCGGCTATCCCGTGCTGGGGCGCTCGTCGGCATACCGCTTCGGCTGCTTTCAGATGCTCGCGCAGGCCGCGCTGCAGGACCTGCTGGAGGAGGGCGTCGCCCCGGCGCAGGCGCGCTGCGCGCTGACGCAGGCGATCCGGCGGGTGATGGCGTTTGACAACTTCGACGCGGACGGCTTTCTGGAGATCGGCGTGTGCGGCCGCCAGCCGGACATGGGCGAGGAGTACATCAGCACGGGCAGCCTGTACCTGTGCATGGCGGTGTTTTTGCCGCTGGGCCTGCCGCCCGCGCACCCGTTCTGGAGCGCGCCGGACGCGGACTGGACGATGAAGCGCATGTGGCGCGGCGATCCGATGCGCTGCGAGCACGCGCTGTAGGGCGCGACCCGGGCGCTGAGCGGGGCTTTCGGCTTTGAAACTGCATGAGGAGGCATCGATATGCTGGATGCGATCCCAGGCAAAGAAGAGTTGACGGTATTGGTCGGGAAACCCCTGTATGAGGTGTGGACTGCGCTGTGCGCCCTGATTGAAGAACGATATGACATGGATTGTGCCTGGAATCGGGGCGGAAAAGCGTGGACATACGAATACAAATACCGCCGGGGCGGCAAAACGCTGTGCGCATTATATGCCAGGGAAAACTGCGTGGGTTTTCTGATAATCCTTGGAAAAGACGAACGGTTGAAGTTTGAAGCAGACACAGAACATTACGCGCCGGAAGTTCGGAAAGTATATGATGAAGCTCAAACCTACCACGATGGGAAGTGGCTTATGTTTGAACCGGCGGATTCGTCACTGTTTTGTGATTTCATGAAGCTGCTGGGTCTCAAGAGAAGGCCCAACAGGAGGTAAGATCACGATCCTGTCATGCGGTTTGCGGAGGGATGGCAAATGCGTTTCACAAGGGCGGAATGGTCCGACCTGGAGGCAATCGGAGATCTGTATGACGCCCTGTGCGAGCACCTGTGCGCGCATGGGAATGGTCCGGGGTGGAGGAAGGGCGTATATCCGACGGTAGAGGATGCGCGGGCAGGGATTGAGGATGGCGCGCTGTATGTGCTGAAAGAGCACGGAGCGGTCGTGGGCGCGATGACGCTGCGCCATAGGCCGGAGGCGGGATATGCAAAGGTCCGGTGGCTGACGGAAGATGATTATGATCACATCTATGTGATCTATACGCTCGCGGTCCACCCGGACTTTCTCAAAAGGGGAATGGGCGCCATGCTGTTGGAGCAGGCGGAGCGCCTGGCCAGGGCGGAGGGATGCCGAAGCCTCCGGCTGGATGTCGCACGGGGCAATGTGCCCGCCGAAAACCTGTACAGAAAATGCGGCTTTCAATGCGTCGGCACGGCAGACCTCGGGTATGCGGCATATGGGCTGCCGTGGTTCAACCTCTATGAAAAGGTCCTGAAATGACGGAATGCTTGTGTCCTGGGGAACAGACACGCCATGGCCGTGCAGCCATGGCGTGCGCTTTCTTTTGGGAAGGGTTGGGGATTACAGGCTGTTGACGTAGCGCTCGATGCGCCGCAGCGCCTCGGTGAGCTTTTCCAGGCTGGTGGCATAGGAGCAGCGGATGTGCCCCTCGCCGCTCTGGCCGAAGGCCGTGCCCGGCACGCAGGCGACGTGTTCGGCGCGCAGCAGGCCCTGGCAGAACTCCTCGCTGGACAGGCCCGTGCCCGCGATCGACGGGAACACGTAGAACGCGCCCAGCGGCTCAAAGCACGGCAGGCCCATCCTGCGCAGGGCGTCGACCATCAGGCGGCGGCGGCGGTCGTAGCTGCGCACCATGGCGCGCACGTCCTCAAAGTCGTTTTGCAGTCCGCGCGCGAGCGCCTCTTCGGCGGCGAGCTGGCCCTGGGTCGAGGCGCACATGATCGTGTACTGGTGGATCTTGCACATCACCGCCAGCAGGTCCCGCGGGCCGCAGGCATAGCCCACGCGCCAGCCGGTCATCGCAAACGCCTTGGAGAAGCCGTTGAGCAGCACGGTTCGCTCGCGCATGCCGGGCAGGGACGGGAAGCTGACGTGCTCGTGCCCGCCGTAGGTGAGTTCGGAGTAGATCTCGTCGGCCAGGACGACGACGTCCGTGCCGCTCAGCGCGTCGGCGATCTGCTGCAGGTCCTCCCGGCGCATGATGGAGCCGGTCGGGTTGTTGGGGTAGGGCAGGATCAGCGCCTTGGTGCGCGGGGTGAGGGCCGCGCGCAGCGCCTCGCCCGTGAGGCGGAACTCGTCCTCAAAGCGGGTGACGATGGGGCGCGGCGTGCCGCCGGCGAACGTCACGCCGGGCGCATAGGAGACGTAGGACGGCTCGGGGATGAGCACCTCGTCGCCCGGGGCGCACAGCGCGCGCAGGCACAGGTCGATGCCCTCGCTCGCGCCGATGGTGACGAGGATCTCGTCCGCCGGGTCGTATTCGACGTGGCAGCGGCGGCGCAGGTACTGCGCGATGAGGCGGCGCAACTGGATGCGGCCCCAGTTGGAGGTGTACTGCGTCAGGCCGTCCTCAATGGAGCGGATGGCCGCGTCGCGGATGTGCCAGGGCGTGACGAAGTCCGGCTCGCCCACGCCCAGGGAGATGGCCTCGGGCATCTCGGCGACGATGTCGAAGAACTTGCGGATGCCGCTGGGCGGCACATCCCGCACGCTGGGATTGACGATGCGCTGCATGTCCATCACGGGCTCACCGCCAGACGCCGGTCGGTGTCGTCGCCCTCAAAGATGACGCCGCCGTATTTGTAGGTCTTGAGCATGAAGTGCGTGGCCGTGCCGGTGACGCTCTCGAGCGTGGAGAGCTTGCTGGACACGAACGAGGCCAGCTGCTTGAGCGTGGGCGCCTCGACCATGACCATCAGGTCGTACGCGCCGCTCATGAGGTAGAGGCTGGTGACCTCTTCGAACTGATAGATGCGCGAGGCGATGGCGTCAAAGCCGCGGTCGCGCTGCGGCTGTACGCGCACCTCGATGACCGCCTGCACCATCTCCTTGTCGGTGCGCTCCCAGTTGATCATGGCCGGATACTTGACCAGCACGCGGTCCTTTTCCAGGCGGCCGATGGCGCGGCGCACCTCGTCCACGTCATAGCCGGTCATCACGGCGATCTGCTCCGCGCTGATGCGCGCGTCGTCGGACAGGATCTCCAGAATGTGCATTTCCAGCGTGTTGTACAACGGTATTCACCCCTTCATATGGCTTGATTGACGGCCGTCAGAACAGGCCGGTGATGTTGCCTGCGTCGTCCACGTCGATGTTCTCCGCGGCGGGCACGCGCGGCAGGCCGGGCATGGTCATGATGTCGCCGGCGAGCGCGACGACGAAACCTGCGCCCGCGCTCAGGCGCGCCTGGCGGATGGTGAGCGTGAAGCCCTCGGGCGCGCCAAGCTTCTTGGGATCGTCGGAGAAGGAGTACTGCGTCTTGGCGATGCACACGGGCAGATTGCCATAGCCGCCCTCCTCAAATGACTTGAGCTGCTTGGCCGCAGCCGGGGCGATGGACACGTCCTGCGCGCCGTAGATCTTCTTGGCGACGGCCTCGATCTTCCCGGCCAGCGACAGGTCGTCCGGGTAGGTGAAGGCGAACTTGGACAGGTCCGCGCGCTCGCAGCGGGCGACGACCTGCTCGGCCAGCGCCAGGCCGCCCTCGCCGCCCTTGGCCCAGACCTCGCACAGCGCGACCTGCGCGCCCATCCGGGCGGCGGCTTCGCGCACGAGCGCGATCTCGGCGTCGGTGTCGCTGGTGAAACGGTTGAGCGCGACGACGGGCTCCACGCCCCAGACGGTGCGGATGTTGTGCAGGTGGCGCGTGAGGTTGGACAGGCCCTTCTCCAGCGCGGGCAGGTTCTCCTGCGCAAGGTCGGCCTTGGCGACGCCGCCGTGGCTCTTGAGCGCGCGCACCGTCGCCACCAGCACGATGCACGAGGGCTTCAGGCCCGCCTTGCGGCACTTGATGTCGATGAACTTCTCCGCGCCCAGGTCCGCGCCGAAGCCGGCCTCGGTGACCACGAAGTCCGCCAGGCGCAGCGCGGTCTGCGTGGCGACGATGCTGTTGCAGCCGTGCGCGATGTTGGCAAACGGGCCGCCGTGCACAAGCGCGGGCGTGCCCTCGAGCGTCTGCACGAGGTTGGGGCGCATCGCGTCGCGCAGCAGCGCGGCCATGGCGCCCTGCGCGCGCAGCTGGCCGGCGGTCACGGGCGCATCGGCGTACGTACGGCCCACGACGATGCGCGCAAGGCGCTGCTTGAGGTCGGCGATGTCGCTGGAAAGGCACAGCACCGCCATGATCTCCGAGGCGGTGGTGATGTCAAAGCCGTCCTCGCGCGGCATGCCGTTCGTGCGCCCGCCCAGGCCGTCCACAATCTGGCGCAGCTGGCGGTCGTTCATGTCCATGCAGCGCTTCCAGGTGATGCGGCGCGGGTCGATGCCCAGGGCGTTGCCCTGCGCGATGTGGTTGTCGACCATGGCGGCCAGCAGGTTGTTGGCGGCGGTGATGGCGTGCAGGTCGCCGGTGAAGTGCAGATTGATGTCCTCCATGGGCACGACCTGCGCATATCCGCCGCCCGCCGCGCCGCCCTTGACGCCGAATACGGGCCCCAGCGACGGCTCGCGCAGCGCGAGCATCGTGCGCTTGCCGGCCCGGCGCAGCGCGTCGGCCAGGCCGATGGATACGGTCGTCTTGCCCTCGCCCGCCGGCGTGGGGTTGATCGCCGTGACGAGCACGAGCCGTCCGTCCATCGGGCGATCCTTGAGCGCAAGGTAGTCCACCTTGGCCTTGTAGCGCCCGTACAGCTCCAGCAGCTCTTCGCCGATGCCCGCCTCCCCGGCCACCGCCTGAACGGGCTTTAGCTGACACGCGCGCGCAATTTCAATGTCGCTTTGCATGGTCATCCCCTCCATATTCGTAATATCATGCCTTCATTATAGTCCATTCATCCCGGAGCATCAAGCGTTGCCCCCACATTTGCCGGGGCGATTTCTTTTTCGGGCGCGCTGTGCTATAATGGGCGCATGAAGTGCACGGAGGTGGAACGCCATGGACGCAGCCGGACGGCGCGCGGCGATCCTGGCGCGCATCGAGCGCGCGGGCGAGCCCGTGAAGGGCGGGGAACTGTCCAGGGAGTTTTCGGTCAGCCGGCAGGTGATCGTACAGGACATCGCGCTGTTGCGCGCGCAGGGGCATCCCGTGCTGGCCACCCCTGAGGGTTACATGCTGCCCGCCGCCGCGCCCGCGCCGTGTGCGCGCGCCGTGCTGTGCGCGCACGAGGGATTTGAGCGCATGCGCGAGGAGCTGTACGCCGTCGTCGACGCGGGCGCGACGGTGGAGGACATCGTCGTCACCCATCCGGTGTACGGGGAGTTCCGGGCGATGCTGATGCTCTCGAGCCGGCGACAGGTGGATGCGTTCGTCCGCAATGCGGGCTGGCAGGAGGCGGCGCCGCTTTCGGCGCTGGTGACGGACGGCGTGCACCTGCATACGCTCACCGCGCCCGACGAGCGCACGCTCGACGCGGCCTGCGACGCGCTGCGCCGGGGCGGCTTTCTGACGGCGTGACGTCCCGGCGCGCATGCGGCGATGCCATTGACCGGACTTCTCCGTAGAGAAAGCGGAGATACGGCGCTTTGCAGGCCCGGCCGGGACGCGGCGGGGCAGGCACTGGAGGCCTTCCCTGGCAGGACGGTCGTGCGTTGCTCCAAAGGCCGCGCCCTTGAATGGGCTGTGGGCCTCATGGCGATTGCCGGCACCCCTGCAATCCTTTCGGAACAAAGGCGCGGGCAGCACAAGCGAACGCCCCGTATATCTTCATACGGGGCGCTTTATGGGCACCTGCTCATTCCGTGACAATCTCGCCGGGCCAGTCGTTGATGCCGCCGAACTCCATGATGTTGGTATAGCCCAGCCGGGCCAGCTTTTCCGCGGCCTGCTTGGAACGGTTTCCGCTGCGGCAATAGGTCAGGATCAGCTGATCCTGATCGGAAAGCCATGAGATTTCCTGCGTGCCGATGGTCTCGTTGGGCAGCAGCATGGCGCCCGGAATATGCCCGGAGGCGAATTCCTGTTCCGTGCGCACATCCAGGATGATGTGGCCGCCTCCATCATGTCCATTGCCTGATCTGACGGTAGCCGCCGGCTTGGGGCGAAGGCGCGGTGCAGCCGGTCAGCAGGAGGAAAAGCAGCAACGCAGGGATCGCCGCTTTCTTCAATCCAATTCCTCCCCGGCACCTTGAGGACTTTTGACCTTGCAGATCAGCTGGGTCATGGTGCCCATGGGGCAGTATACGCACCAGCTGCGGGGCTTGAACAGGACCATGGTGATCAGCCCCAGTACGGTAGAGGTGAGCATCACGCCATAGAAGCCGAAGGCGAACTGGGCGACGCCGGGATGGAACAGCGTTCCATGGTAGGCCCAGTGCCAGGGAAGCTTGAACGTCCACAGCAGCGTTACCACCTGCCTGAGGTCCTGCGCGCCGGCGAAGACCAAATACGTGTTCCACAGCATCAGAAAAAACATGGCGAAGAAAAAGATCAGGAAGCCGTAACGAAAGGCCTTGCTCTTCATCCAGCGCGGGATATCCCTTTTGCGGGAAAGGCCAAATCTGCCGCCCAGCAGGCTGAACAGCTGCCCGCGACCGCAGTAGCGGTTGCAGTAACCCTTGGTTCCCCGCAGGATGGAGATGACAGCGGGATGAAGAAGCACAGCAGCCCCAGCCATGCAAACAGGATGTTGAAGAGCCCCAGCGCCAGATAGGCCAGGGAGGCAATCCACAGATAATCGTACCATCGCTTTTTCATGCCGTCACCTCCCGAATCTCGATCACCGACGCCGGGCACTCCCTGGCGCACCGCTCACATCCAACGCATTGATCCGCTCTGACCTGGGCGTATAGGCCGCGAATCACCTCTATGGCGCCCATGGGACAGACCTTAACGCAGCAGCCGCAGGCCACACAGTCCCGCCGTTCAACAAAAGCCCTTCTTTTTTTGCGGGTCACCGCCATGTCGATTCCTCCCCGTGCTTGAATGGAATGACTATATGCCAAAGGGAAGGGTTTCTTCCGTGACGTTATCACGCCAAGAGCGTCTGAGAAAGCTGCAGGCGGATTGCTGGCGGGTGCGGCGTGGCTGCGGGCTCGTGCCGTTCGCCGCGCAGGGCGCCGTGATGTCGTCACGGAAAAAATCCGTGGATCCGGATAAACTATTTTCAAAATCAAACAAGAGGGCTGATTGTGATGACCGCTATGAACATAGACGCAAAACAGCTGAAGGACCTGATTGCAGGAGAAAAGATCGTTCTGGTGGATTTCTGGGCGCCCTGGTGCCCGCACTGCCGCAAGATCAACCCTGCCTATGAGCAGATTGCCACGGAGTACGCCGGTAGGCTGAAGGCCGTCAAGGTCGATATGGATGAGGATGAAACGCTCTGGGAGGAGCTGAACGTGGAACTGATCCCCACCCTTCGGCTGTATGTGGACGGGAAACCCGTTGACTCCCTGGTTGCCCCGGAATCGAAGGCTGCCATCGAGGCGTTTCTGGCCGGCATGCTGCCCAAGGGGCAGCAACAGACCGAAGAGCGCATCTTCGACATGATCATCATCGGCGGCGGACCGGGCGGATATACGGCGGCGCTGTACGCGGCCAGAGCGGGGCTTGAGACGCTGGTGATCGAAAGGCTCTCCGCGGGCGGACAGATGGCGCTGACGCATCAGATTGACAACTATCCGGGCTTTGTAGAGGGCATTGGCGGCTTTGAGCTGGCGGAGCAGATGCAGCGGCAGGCGGAGCGCTTCGGGGCGCAAACGCGGAATGCGCAGGTGCTGCGCGTCGATTTGAAGGGCAGCCCCAAGGCCGTGCACACCAGCGAAGGGACCTTCCATGCGAAAACCGTCGTGCTGGCCATGGGAGCCAATCCCAGAGAACTGGGCATCGACGGCGAAAGGGAATTGGTCGGACGCGGCGTAGCTTACTGCGCGGCCTGCGACGGCATGTTCTACAAAGGGAAAACCGTCGTGGTGGTTGGCGGCGGCAATACGGCGGCCGCGGATGCGCTGCTGTTGAACCGTATTGCCAAAAAGGTGATCGTCGTCCACCGCCGGGATACGCTCCGGGCGACAAAGATCTACCACGAGCCTCTGATGCAGGCCCCAAACGTGGCGTTTGAGTGGAATAGCGTGGTGACGGAGCTGCTCGCCCAGGACAGGCTTACCGGCGTTCGCATCCGCAACGTGCAGACCGGTGAAGAGACCACGATTGCCGCGGACGGCGTATTCGTGAGCATAGGCAGAAACCCCGCAACGGAGCTGGTGGCACAGCAGCTGGAGCTGGACCGGGGCGGCTATATCCCCGCAGGGGAAACCACCCAAACCGGCATCCCCGGCGTGTATGCCGTAGGAGATATACGCACCAAGCCGCTGCGGCAGGTGGTCACGGCCGTAGCCGACGGAGCCGTGGCGGTACACATGGCGGAGGAATTCCTGGCGACGGGCGCCGAAATGTGAAGCCCAAGACACGGGCGTGCCTTGAGTCTGGGTTTCCGGTCCGCGGCAAGGCGGATCGCCCGGTGCGCCTTGGCCAGGGCTTTGCACAGACTTACTGCGCTGCATCAGACTGCCGGGACACGTGCCGCGCCGGCGCGTGATTGCCGCGACCAGGATGCCCGGGGCGCCGGCCATCTGCTCATGAACGGCGTCAAGGGTGGCCCGGGGCCGTTCAGGCGCCGATACGGATGCATCGGAACGTGTCGGCTTTGGGTTGTCGGCCAAGCGCAGAAAGGGCATGGCGAGGAGGCCCCTGGGGCGGGCTTGAAACATGGCCTGGCAAGCCAGGCGCACAGCATCCCATCCAATGATGATTGTGCATCGCCGCATTGACCCGCCGCCGATCTCGGGGGTGCATGGCAGAGGCCCATTGGGTCATCCGCGGTAGCGGGTTGGGCCTGTTCCTGCGCATTGCGCCAGGCGAAGGGGCGTTCTTCCATAGGGGAGACTCAACGCGCCTGCTCAGCGGGGAGGCATGGGCCTTCGCATGGACATAAAAAACGCCTCTGTGAAGGGCTCACAGAGGCGATGGGATGGAGCTGATGACCGGATTTGAACCGGTGACCTCGTCCTTACCAAGGACGCGCTCTACCGACTGAGCTACATCAGCGCGCTTCGGAACGCGAAAATTATTATACCGTCTTTGGACGGAAAAATCAAGCTTTTTTTGGGTCCGGACGAAAAAATGTGCCGGCGGACGGCCACAAGGGCGGAGAAACGGGAAAATTTGCGCTTTTCATTTGACATCGGGCGCAGTTTTGCATATACTAGGAAGAGTAATCAAATCAAGCACGCGCGAGGATGGGGAACGCATCCGCACGCTGCGCCCCAAGAGAGCCGCCGGTCGGTGCGAGGCGGCGGCGCGGCGCGGTTCACTCGCCCCGGAGCGCTCCGTGTCGGACGGCTGCACCCGTTATCGTGCGTCGAGCGGACGGCGTATGCCGTCAAGTCGAGTGGTACCGCGGAACGGACGTTCCGTCTCTGACAGAGGCGGGGCGTTTTTTCTTTTCCAACGCCCATTCATCATGAGGAGGAAACGAGATGATCACCCCTTACAACCCGGCTGCCATTGAAAAAAAGTGGCAGAAGATCTGGGCGGACGCCCACGCCTTTGAGGCGGAGAAGAGCCACGACAAGCCCAAGTTTTACGGCCTGATCGAGTTCCCCTATCCCTCCGGCGCGGGCCTGCACGTCGGCCATCCGCGCTCCAACACCGCGCTGGACATCATCTGCCGCAAGCGCCGCATGGAGGGCTACAACGTCCTGTACCCCATCGGGTGGGACGCTTTTGGCCTGCCTACGGAAAACTACGCGATCAAGAATCACGTGCATCCGGCCAAGGTCACGCAGAAAAACATCGATCACTTCCGCGAGCAGCTCAAGAAGATCGGCTTTTCCTTTGACTACTCGCGCGAGGTCAACACCACGGATCCCAAGTACTACAAGTGGACGCAGTGGATCTTCCTGCGCCTGTTTGAGCGCGGCCTGGCCTATAAGGCGGAGATGCCCGTCAACTGGTGCACGAGCTGCAAGTGCGGCCTGGCCAACGAGGAGGTCGTCGGCGGCGTGTGCGAGCGCTGCGGCGGCGAGGTCGTGCGCAAGGTCAAGAGCCAGTGGATGCTCAAGATCACCGATTATGCCCAGAAGCTGCTCGACGGCCTGGACGAGGTAGACTTCATCGAGAAGGTCAAGGTGCAGCAGCGCAACTGGATCGGCCGCAGCGAGGGCGCGGAGGTCGACTTTGCCGTCGCCGGCAGCGACCGCAAGATCCGCGTCTACACGACGCGCCCGGACACGCTCTTCGGCGCGACGTACATGGTGCTCGCGCCCGAGCACCCGCTGCTGGATGAGATGAAGGACCGCATCGAAAATTGGGACGAGGTGCTCGCCTACCGCGCGCAGGCCGCGCGCAAGTCCGACTTTGAGCGCACGGAGCTGCAAAAGGACAAGACCGGCGTGGAGCTCAAGGGGCTGAAGGCCGTCAACCCGGTCACGGGGCGCGAGATCCCCGTGTGGGCGTCGGACTACGTGCTGGTCACCTACGGCACGGGCGCGATCATGGCCGTGCCCGCGCATGACACGCGCGACTGGGAGTTTGCCAAGAAGTTCGGCCTGCCCATCGTGGAGGTCGTCGCCGGCGGCAATGTGCAGGAGGCCGCCTATACGGACGTGGCCGACGGCGTGCTGGTCAATTCCGGATTCCTGAATGGACTGCGCGTCGCTCAGGCGAAACAGACGATCATCGATTTTCTGGAGGAGAAGGGCATCGGCTCGCGCAAGGTCAACTTCAAGCTGCGCGACTGGGTCTTCAGCCGCCAGCGCTACTGGGGCGAGCCGATCCCGCTCGTCCACTGCGACAAGTGCGGCTGGGTGCCCGTGCCGGAAAGCGAGCTGCCCGTGCTGCTGCCTGAGGTGGACAACTACGAGCCCACCGACAGCGGCGAGTCGCCCCTGTCCGTCATCGACAGCTGGGTGAATACCACCTGTCCGCACTGCGGCGGTCCCGCCCGGCGCGAGACGGACACCATGCCCCAGTGGGCAGGGTCGTCGTGGTACTTCCTGCGCTACATCGATCCCCACAACGACGACGCGTTCGCCGCGATGGACGAGCTCAAGTACTGGCTGCCGGTCGACTGGTACAACGGCGGCATGGAGCACACCACGCTGCACCTGCTCTACAGCCGGTTCTGGCATAGGTTCCTCTACGACGAGGGCTACGTGCCCACGCCCGAGCCCTACCGCAAGCGCACGAGCCATGGCATGATCCTGGGCGCCAACGGCGAGAAGATGAGCAAGTCGCGCGGCAATGTGATCAACCCCGACGACACCATCGACGAGATTGGCGCGGACGCGTTCCGCCTGTACGAGATGTTCATGGGCGCGTTCGATCAGGCGATTCCGTGGTCGACCGAGGGTGCGCGCGGCTGCCGCCGCTTCCTGGAGCGCGTGTGGCGCCTGCAGGAGATGCTCTCGGACGGCGAGGGCCACTCCAAGGGCCTGGAGACGCTCATTCATCAGACGATCAAGAAGGTCTCCGAGGACTACGAGAAGATGAAGTTCAACACCGCCATCGCCCAGATGATGACGCTGGTGAACGAGTTCTACGCCGCCGGCCGGATCACGCGGGGCGATTTGCGCACGCTGCTGCTCCTGCTCGACCCGGTTGCCCCGCACATCGCCGAGGAGATGTGGCAGCAGTGCGGCCTGGGCGAGCCCATTTACCGCCAGCAGTGGCCCAAGTGGGACGAGGACAAGCTGCAGGAGGCGACCGTGGAGATCGCCGTGCAGATCAACGGCAAGGTGCGCGGCCGCGTGACCGTGCCCGCCGGCATGAGCCGCGAGCAGGCCGAGCGCGAGCTGCCGCAGCTGCCCGAGGTGCAGCGCCTGATCGCAGGCAAGACGGTCAAAAAGATCGTCTGCGTGCCCGGACGCCTGTTGAATGTGGTTGTCGGATGACGCCACGGCTGCTATAATAGAATCAGCCGGATTGAGCCGATGCGCCCCGTGCGCATCGGCTTTTTCAGTCCATCCGTTTTGCTTCGGGCCAGAATGGAGGCCCCATGTGCGCCGGGAGGGGGGAACGCCTTGCGCCATCGCTATGCACGCTATCCGCGCCTGCAGCGGATGGTCATCGCCTGCTGTGCGCTGACGGCCCTCACAGCCGACCTTGCGCACGGCGCCGGCAACGCCGCGCTGGCGCGCGCCGCCTTCTGCGCCACGTTCATGCTGTTGCCCCTGGCGCTGCTGCTCATGCGCTGCTGCCTGCTCATGGACGAGCGCGGCGTGTTCATCGGCACGCCCCTGCACCGCTACCGCCTGCTCTGGCGCGACATGGACGCCGTGGGCTACATGCAGTGCAACGCGCGCCGCGTGTATCTGTACGGCATGGAAAAGGGCGACGACTCGTTTGCGCGCATGCTGCACGACGCGCCGTTTTGCAGCCCGCGCCACTTTGTCGTGCCCGCCAGCGCCGCGCTGCGCGCCGCCGTCGTGTCGCTGTGCCCGTTCCCGCCGGAGAGCGTCTTTTCCCGCGCGAAAACCCTGCCGCGCACCCACAGGCGGCTGTTCTCGCGGCTGTACATGCCCGCGCTGCTGCTGCTGCCCGGCGGCGCGCTGGCGCTGCTCACCGGCGCGCGCATCGCGCTGTCCGCCTGCCAAAACGCCTACGCGACGCTGCCGCTGTGCGCGCTGTGCGCCGCGGCGATCGGCTGCGCCGCCGCCGGGCTCTACCTGCTCTCCTCGGCTGCAAACGCGCTGTCCGCCAACCCCGTGCTTGGGCCGCAGGGCGTGCGCGTGGGCTTTGCCGGCCGCTCGCTGACGCTGCGCTGGGAGGACGTGGGCGCGCTGTGCCGCCTGCGCGCCCCTGGCGCGGGCACGCTCTACCTGCTCTCCGCGCCGCTGCCGCCGGCGGGCGGTTCGCCCGCCCAGCCGCCGCTGCGCTGCATCTCGCTGTGCGATACGCGCAGCGTGCTGTTTGCGGTCCACTCCTTCTGCCTGCTCCCGGTGACTCAGGTGCGCGTGCCCGCGCGCCTTGCCCGCGCGTTCCGGCGCGGCTGAGCGGCGCGCCTTGCAGGAAAAGCGCCGCGCTTGGGCGCGCGTAAATTTTTCCCGTCATATGCTGATTGTGCGGCAGGGAATCCTAGGGCGCGCCGCGAAAATTATCATGGTTTGCGATTACCGGGCGTTCGGCCCGATCGGAGGAATCTGTTCGATGCGACTGTATCACGACAGCCGGGATCCTTTCTATCGCTGGCCGTTCGGCGCCGTGAGCTGTGGCCAGCGCGTGCGCCTTCGCCTGCGCGTAGAGGCGGATCAGGCGCCTGACCTCGTCTTCGTGCGCACGTGGAACGGGGCGGAGGCCCGCAACGCGATGCGCATGCTGGGCGCGCAGGAGGGCGGCTATCTGTACGAGGCGGAGATCGACACGTGCGACCATCCGTGCCTGATGTGGTATCGCTTTGGCGCGCAGCAGGACGGGCAGACCGTCGTGTATGGCAATGCCGCGGACAACCTGGGCGGCGAGGGCCTGCAGGACAACGCGGACTCCTATCAGATCACGGTGTTTGACCCTGCATACGATACGCCCCGCTGGATGCGCGAGGGCGTGATGTACCAGATCATGGTCGACCGCTTTTACAACGGCGTGCCGGACGGCAGCCTGCTGCGAAAGCGCAACGACGTGCGCATACATGCAGACTGGTATGAGCGCCCCGACAGCGACGTCGCTCAGAACGGCGACGGGCTGGCGCGCGACTTTTTCGGCGGCAATCTGGAGGGGGTGCGCCAGAAGCTGCCCTATCTGCGCGATCTGGGCGTGACGGTGCTCTACCTCAACCCCATCTTCCGGGCGCGCTCCAACCATAAGTACGATACGGGCGACTACCGAGAGATCGACCCGATGTTCGGCACGGAGGAGGACTTTGCGCGCCTGTGCAGGGATGCGCGCGCGATGGGCATTCGCGTGATGCTCGACGGCGTGTTCTCGCACGTGGGCGACGACAGCCGTTACTTCAACCGCTACGGCCGCTATCCGGACCTGGGCGCATATCAGTCGAAGGATTCGCCCTATGCGTCGTGGTTCCGGTTCAAGCACTTTCCGGACTCATACGACTGCTGGTGGGGCTTTGACACGCTGCCCAACGTCAACGAGGAGAACCCCGACTACCTGCGCTTCATGCTCGAGGACGACGACGCGGTCACGCGCCACTGGCTGCGGGCGGGCGCGAGCGGCTGGCGGCTGGACGTGGCCGACGAGCTGCCGATGTCCTTCCTGCGGCGGCTGCGCGCGCGGGTCAAGGACGTGTCGCAAGACTGCGCGGTGCTGGGCGAGGTGTGGGAGGACGCCTCGCACAAGGTGACGTACGACAAGATGCGCTCCTACGTGCTGGGCGATACGCTCGACTCGGTGATGAACTATCCGCTGCGCGAGGCGCTGATCGCGTTTTTGCGCGGCGAGAAGACGGCGCTTCAGGCCGCGCGCACGGTCGAGGCGCTGCGCGAGAACTATCCCAAGCCCTTCTTCTACTCGCTGATGAACCTGCTGGGCAGCCATGACCGCGCGCGCATCATCGACGTGCTCGCCGATGCAAAGGTCGAGACGCTTGCGCGCGACGAGCGCAAGGCCCATGCCCTGACAAAGGAGCAGCGGGAGCTGGGCGTGCAGCGCACGCGGATGATGCTGCGCGCCATCGCGTGCCTGCCGGGCATGCCCTGCATCTACTACGGCGATGAGGCCGGCATGACGGGCGCGGGCGATCCCCTGTGCCGCGCGGCCTATCCCTGGGGAAGGGAAGACCAGGAGCAGCTGACGTTCTTCCGCCAGATGCTGCGCATGCGCGCCGCGCACCCCGTGCTCGTGACGGGCGAGATGCGCATGCTCGCGCCCTGTGCGGACGTGCTGGGCGTGGTGCGCACGGCGCCCGGCGGACGGGACGCGTTCGGCCGGTCTGTGCGCGAGGAGACGGCGATCTGCCTGATCAACCGCAGCGAGCGCCCCGTGACGGTGCGCGTGCCCGAGGCTGAGCTGGGCTGCGACGTGCTGTGCGGCACATCCGGCGAGCGCGTGTGCGCCCAGGATGGCGCGCTGTATCTGACCGTGCCCCCGCGCAGCGGCGAGACGTTCTTTCGCGCGCGCAGCGGCTTTGAGACGCTGAAAACGACAACTCACCGGGAAAGCATTGCGCAGGGCCGCGTTCTGGACTATGATGAGGTCATGTAAGCGGCGCATGGCCGCCGCAAGGACAGGGGGAGGCTTTGCATGTTCTTCTATGACTGGACGATGATCATCGTGCTCCCGGCGCTGATCCTCGCGCTCTACGCGCAGGCGAAGGTGTCGGGCACGTTCAACCGCTTTTCCAAGGTGTACGCCCGCTCGGGGCTGACCGCGGCGCAGGCCGCCGACGCCATCCTGAGCCAGAACGGCATCACCGACGTGCGCATCGAGCGCGTGCGCGGCAACCTGACCGACCACTACGACCCGCGCGACCGCGTGCTGCGCCTGTCCGACAGCGTGTACGACTCCACGTCCATCGCGGCGCTGGGCGTCGCGGCGCATGAGGCCGGGCACGCCGTGCAGCACGCGCAGGGCTATGTGCCCCTGGAGGTGCGCAGCGTGTTCGCGCCCATCGCGTCCATCGGCTCCAATGCGGCGATTCCGCTGTTTTTGCTGGGGCTGATCTTCTCCTGGGAGCCGCTGGTCACGGTGGGCCTGGTGTGCTTCTCGTTTGCGGTCGTCTTCGCGCTGATCACGCTGCCGGTCGAGTTCAACGCCTCCGGCCGCGCGGTCGCCGCCCTGTCGGGCTATGGCTACCTCTCGCAGGAGGAGACGGCCGGCGCGAAAAAGGTGCTCAGCGCCGCGGCGCTCACCTACGTCGCCTCCGCGCTGACCGCGATTTTGCAGCTCGTGCGCCTGTTCGTGCTCGCGGGCCGCTCCAATCGCGACTGACGATGACAAGGGCCCCGGTTCATGCCGGGGCCCTGTTTTTTTGCAATGTGGATTTCCCTGTCAAGCGTCGGTTACGGGCAGAGGCAACGGGATTTGCAGACCTTTGCCGGGAATGCAACCGGCAGGTTTTACTTGGACAGCTTGACCAGGATGTCCATGACCTCGTCCAGCTTCTCGTCGATGCCGCCGTGCTCAGCCGCCTCGCGCACGCAGCCCTTCATGTGCGCGCACAGCACCTCGGTATGCGCCCTGCGCAGCACCGCCTCCGCCGCCAGCAGCTGGTTGGCGATGTCGATGCAGTAGCGGTCCTCGTCCACCATGCGCAGCACGCCGTCGATTTGTCCGCGCGCCGTGCGCAGCAGCCGCGCGATCGTCTCATGATCCGCCTGCATCAGGCAAACAGTCCCTTCTTCACGGTGACTTCGCCGGGCTCAAAGCCCGCGTCGGCCACCGCCTTTTTCAGCGCTTCATCCGCGACGTCCTGCGCCAGCACGACCGTCGCGGTCTTCTTTTGCAGGTCCACCTGCGCGCTCTTCACGCCCTCCAGCGCGCTCAGCGCCTTTTCTACGCTCATCTTGCAGTGGTTGCAGCTCATGCCTTCGACCTTGATGACCTTTTTCATGGTATTTGCCTCCTCCTGTGTCGTCTCGTCGGGAATGGGGGATTCAGGGGTTTCATCGGACGGCGCGGGACGCTCGTCCGCCGCGGCCGCATGCGGCTTGAACAGCCGCAGCCGCAGCGCGTTGCTGACGACGCACACGCTGCTCATGCTCATCGCGGCGGCGGCGAACATCGGCGAGAGCCGCCAGCCCAGCAGCGGGAAGAATACGCCCGCCGCCAGCGGAATGCCGATGGCGTTGTAGAAGAACGCCCAGAACAGGTTCATGCGGATGTTGCGCAGCACGCTGTGGCTCAGCTCGATGGCCGTCACCGCGTCGTACAGGTCGCCGCGCATCAGCACGACGTCCGCGGATTCGATCGCCACGTCCGTGCCCGCGCCGATGGCGATGCCCACGTCCGCGCGCGCCAGCGCCGGCGCGTCGTTGATGCCGTCGCCGATCATCGCGACCTTGTGGCCCTGCGCCTGCAGCCTGCGCACCTCGCGCTCCTTGTCCTGGGGCAGCACCTCGGCCACGGCCTCGTCGATGCCCGTCTGCGCGCGGATGGCCTCCGCCGCCGCGCGGTGATCGCCCGTGAGCATCACGACGCGGATGCCCATGCGCTTGAGCGCGGCGACGGCCCCGCGGCTCGTCGGCTTGACGACGTCCGCCACGGCCAGCACGCCCAGCGCCTGCCCGGCGCAGGCAAAGTACATCGGCGTCTTGCCCGCGCGCGCCAGCGCCTCGCCCGCCTTGCGCAGGCCGCCCGGCTGCACGCCGCGCTCCTGCAAAAACGCCAGGTTGCCCGCCAGACAGGCCTGGCCGTCGACCTCGGCCTCAATGCCCCGGCCGGGCACGGACGCAAAGCGCGCCACCGGCAACAGCGCTGCGCCGCGCTCCTGCGCGTGCGCCGTGACGGCCTCGGCCAGCGGATGCTCCGAGGCGTGCTCCATCGACGCGGCGATGGCCAGCAGCCGCGCCTCATCCACGCCCGGCGCGGTGCGCACGTCCGTCACGCGCGGGCGGCCCTCGGTGATCGTGCCGGTCTTGTCCAGCACGACGGTCTTCACCGCGTGCGCCGTCTCCAGCGCCTCGGCGGACTTGAACAGGATGCCGTACTCCGCGCCCTTGCCCGTGCCGACCATGATCGCCACCGGCGTGGCCAGGCCCAGCGCGCACGGGCAGGAGATGACCAGCACCGCAATGCCGAACGACAGCGCGCTGGAGAACGGCTCGCCCAGCGCCAGCCACACCAGCGCCGTCACCACGGCGATGGCGATGACCACCGGCACGAACACGCCGCTGATGCGATCGGCCAGCTTGGCGATCGGGGCCTTTGAATTGCCCGCCTCCTCTACGAGGCGGATGATCTGCGAGAGCGTCGTGTCGTCGCCCACGCGCGTGGCGCGCACCTTCACAAACCCGCGCTTGTTGATCGTCGCCGCGCTGACCGCGTCGCCCTCCCCGCGCTCGACCGGGATGCTCTCGCCCGTCAGCGCGGACTGGTCCACGCTCGTCTGCCCGCTGACGATCACGCCGTCCACCGGGATGCTGCCGCCCGGGCGCACCAGCACGATGTCGCCCACCGCGACCTGCTCCAGCGGCACCGTCTCCTCGCGCCCGTCACGCTCGACCGTCGCCGTCTTGGGCCGCAGGTCCATCAGCCGCCGGATCGCCTCGCCGGTCTTGCCCTTGGAGCGCGTCTCCAGGAATTTACCCAGTGTGATCAGGGCCAGGATCATGGCCGCTGACTCGAAGTACAGGTCCATCGAAAAGCGGCTCACGCGCGCCGCGTCGCCGTGGCCCAGCCCGTAGCCGATCTCAAAGAGCGCGATCACGCCGTAGATCATCGAGGCCGACGAGCCGATGGCGATCAGCGAGTCCATGTTCGGCATGCGGTGCGCCAGCGCCTTGAAGCCGTTTTCGTAGTACGCGCGGTTCACGTACAGCACCGGCAGCGCCAGCAGAAACTGCGCCAGCGCAAACGACATCGCGTTTTGCGTCCCGTGCAGGAATCCGGGCAGCGGCAGGCCGATCATGTGTCCCATCGACACGTACATCATCGGAATCAACAGCGCAAAGGAGACGATCAGCCGCCGCTTCATGTCGCGCAGCTGCTTTTGCGCCGGCAGCTCGCCGGGCGCCTCCGCCGGCCGCTGGCCCGCCTTCGACGCGCCGTAGCCCGCGCGCTCGACCGCCTCCACGACCGCCTGCTCCGGATCCTGCCCCTGCGCATACTCGACGACCATGCTGTTTGACAGCAGATTGACCGTCACGTCCTGTACGCCCGGCACGCTGCGCACAGCCTTCTCCACGTGCGCCTGGCACGACGCGCACGTCATGCCGCTCACATCAAATTTTTCCTTCAAGCGTTTTCACCCCTCTACACCCCCGGGGGGAGGGGGTGCGTGCACAGTATACACCGGCGCGGCGTCCTTGTCAAGGACAAACGCATATGCTATCATATGGGAAAGATGAAGGGGGGACGCAGGCCATGCCGCACGCCATGCAGAGTCAGGCGGCCGTGAGGGCGCAGTACGCCCGAAAGGACGGGCTGCAAACGCGCAAGTCACTGCACGACAAGTACAGCACGAACCGGCAGGGATTTGGCAACTGGATCGCCTCGCACTACCGGTTTCCGGCAGGGGGCCGGGTGCTGGAGGTGGGCTGCGGCACGGCCGGGATGTGGGCGGAGCGCTGGGACCTGCTGGAGGGCGGCGTGAAGCTCGTGCTCTCCGACGCGTCGGAGGCGATGGTGCAGGCGGCGCGGGCGCTGGCGCAGGGGCGTGAGAACGTGCGGGTGGAGCGCATCGACGTGCAGGACATCCCGTATCCGGACGCGTCGTTTGACGCGGTGGTCGCCAGCATGGTGCTTCATCATGTGCCGGACATCCCGCGGGCGCTGGCGCAGGTGCGCCGCGTGCTGCGCGAGGAGGGGACGTTCTACTGCGCGACCGCCGGCGAGAACGGCCTGGCGCGCTGGCTGGCCGATGTGCTGGCGCCGCTGGGCGCGCGCTACGATCCCTTCCCGTTTTCGCTGCAAAACGGCGAATCGCTGCTGCGGCCGCACTTTGCGCGGGTGCGCTGCGAGCGGTATCCGGATTCGCTGGCCGTCACGGACGTGGGCGATCTGGTGGAGTATGTGTGCTCCATGACCTCCATGATCGACGTGGAAGGCCTGGATCGGGATGCGCTGCGCGCCAGCCTGGAGGCGCGCATGGACGCGGACGGCGTGGTGCGCATCCCCAAGGAATACGGCCTGTTCATCTGCGAGGCGTGAAGAACAGAAAAACCCCGCGGCCCGGATGGGCACGGGGGCGGCGGGCGGCGCCGGCGTGGCCGGGCTGCCCGCGTGCGTCAGGGCTGCTTGCCGATGTAGGCCAGGATGCCGCCGTCGACGTACAGGATGTGGCCGTTGACGAAGTCGGACGCGTCGGAGGCGAGGAACACGGCCGGGCCCATGAGGTCCTCCGTGGTGCCCCAGCGCGCGGCGGGCGTCTTGGAGACGATGAACTGGTCGAACGGATGGCGGCTGCCGTCGGGCTGGCGCTCGCGCAGCGGCGCGGTCTGCGGCGTCTCGATGTAGCCCGGGCCGATGCCGTTGCACTGGATGTTGTGCTCGCCGTACTCGGAGCAGATGTTGCGCGTGAGCATCTTCAGGCCGCCCTTGGCCGCCGCGTAGGCGGAGACCGTCTCGCGCCCGAGCTCGGACATCATCGAGCAGATGTTGATGATCTTGCCGTGGCCCTTGCGGATCATCGAGGGGATGACGGCCTTGGAGACGATGAACGGCGCGTTCAGGTCCACGTCGACCACCTGGCGGAACTGCTCGGCCGTCATCTCGCACATCGGGATGCGCTTGATGATGCCCGCGTTGTTGACCAGGATGTCGATCACGCCGACCTCGCGCTCGATGGTGGCGACTAGCGCCTGCACGGCGGCCTCGTCCGTCACATCGCACACGTAGCCGTGGGCGTCGATGCCGGCCTCGCGGTAGGCGGCCAGCCCGCGGTCGACCAGCTCCTGGCGGATGTCGTTGAATACAATGGTCGCGCCCGCCGCCGCATAGGCGCTGGCGATGGCAAAGCCGATGCCGTAGGAGGCGCCGGTCACCAGCGCGACCTTGCCCTGGAGGGAAAACTTTTGCAGGATGTCCATGGGAAAACGTCTCCTTTCGGTCACTTCAGGTCCATGGGATCGATGTTGTCCATGTCGTCAAACGCCTGATTCTCGCCGCACATGCCCCAGATGAACGTGTAGTTGCTCGTGCCCACGCCCGTGTGGATTGACCAGGAGGGCGAGATGACCGCCTGCTCGTTGTGCAGGATCAGGTGGCGCGTCTCCTGCGGCTCGCCCATCATGTGGAAGACCACGTTGTCCCCCTTCAGGTCGAAGTAGAAGTAGACCTCCATGCGCCGCTCGTGCGTGTGGCAGGGCATGGAGTTCCAGTTGCTGCCCGGCTCCAGCGCCGTCAGGCCCATGCACAGCTGGCAGCTGTTCATGACGTCCGGGTGGAAGTACTGGTTGATCACGCGCTTGTTGCACGTCTCCGTGGCGCCCAGCGGGCGCTTGGCCGCCTTGGCGATGTCCACCTTGACGTTGGGGTACGTCTTGTGCGCCGGGCAGGTGTTGATGTAGAACTTCGCCGGGGCGGCCGGGTCCGCGCTCTCCAGGCGGATCTCCCGCGCGCCCATGCCCACGTACAGCCCGTCCAGCGGGCCCAGGTCGTAGGCCGTGCCGTCCACGGTGATGCGGCCCGCGCCGCCGACGTTGATGCAGCCCATCTCGCGCCGCTCCAGGAACGTGTCGGAGGCCAGCTCCTTGCTGCCGGTCAGCTCGACCGCCTGGTGCACGGGCATCACGCCGCCGGCGATGATGCGGTCGAAGTGGCTGTAGGTGAACACCGCCTCGTCGGGCTGAAAGACCGTCTCGATCAGAAAGTCGCGGCGCAGGCGCTCGGTCGTGTAGTGCTTCGCATCCTCGGGATGGCTGGGATAGCGGACATGGAGCTGCATACAGATTCCCTCCTGCATGGGTCGATGATGGGATGGTTTTGATGATCTCATTATAACATGCCGGGCGCGCAAAGTCCTTGCAAATCTTCCTGAAAAACTTGCAAATATTGACCTGTTCGTGTATCATGTAGCGGAGCGGTCTTGCGGCGGAAGGGGTGAGGAGACGGTGCAGGCGTTCAGCCATTGTAGCGAGGCGATCGACGCGTGCGCTCGCTCGCGGCGCTTTGCCGTCGCGTACCTGCGCAGCGACGAGAAGCCGCGCAGCATGCACATCCACGACTGCCTGGAGATGTACTACTCCATAGCCGGAGACAGGCAGTTCGTCGTCGAGGACAGCCTCTACGATGCGACGCCCGGCGATCTGTTCGTGGTGAATCCCTTCGAGGCGCACCGGCCCGTGTGCGCCGGGGATGGGGCGCATGAGCGCATCGTCGTGTGCATCGATCCCGCGTATCTGCGCGCGCTCTCCACGCCGCAGACGGACCTATCGGCGTGCTTTTACCGCCGGCCGCCGGGCTTTTGCCACCGCGCGCGCCTGGACGGCTCCGAGCGTGCGGCGTTCACGCTGCTGCTGCAGCGCCTGGGCGCGCCGCAGGGCTTTGGCAGCGACCTGCTGGAAAACGGCGTCTTTGCGGAGCTGATGGTGCTGGTCAACTCGCTGTACTTTGACCGCAGCGCGCAGCTGGATCTGCCTGGCTCACGCCGCGGGGACGGACGCGCGGCGGACATCCTTGCCTTCCTCAACGCGCACATCACCCAACCGGTGTCCATCGACGCCGTGGCCGAGGCGTTCTACCTCTCCCGCGGCTATGTGTGCCGCCTGTTCAAGGAGGCCACCGGCACCACGATCAACAAGTACGTCGTCGCGCGGCGCATCAGCGTGGCCAAGCGCCTGCTCGCGCAGGGATGCAGCGTGCACGAGGCCTGCGAGCAGTCCGGCTTTGGCGACTACGCGCACTTCATTCGCGCGTTCGGGCAGGCGGTGGGCGTATCGCCCAAGCAGTACGCGCTGATCAGCCGGCGCCCGCACGTGGAAGATGAACGAATGGAGATATAGCGCTGAAATTTGCGATAAAACCATGTAAAGTGGAGAAACAAATGCAAAGAACACGTAAAATACCGACTAAAATGGCGATTTTATGCGTATTGGCGCTGGCGGCGCTGATTCTGCTGGCGGCGCTGGCGCCCTATGTGGACGACGACTGGGACTGGGGCGGCCCGGGCGGTCTGGAGCGGCTGGCGCAGGGGTTTGCGGACTACAACGGACGCTACCTGGGCAACGTGCTGGTGCTGCTGCTGACGCGCTCGCGCGCGCTCAAGGCGGTGGCCGTGGGCGCTGGGTTCTTCCTGATGGCCTATCTGCCGGCGCGCGCAGTGGCAAAGGGCAGCGGTGCGGCGCTGCTGCTGTCGCTTTCCCTGCTGCTGGCGATGCCCTCGGCGATGCTGGGACAGACGCTGGCCTGGGCGTCCGGATTTGCCAACTATGGCGTTGCAGCGGCGGCGCTGCTGGGCGTGCTTTCGCTGCTCATGCCCCTGTGGCGGGGCGAAGGGCTGTCCCGTGGGCGCTGCGTGGCGCTGGCGGCGCTGGGACTGGCCGGATCGCTGCTGGTCGAGCATGTGACGATCTGTCTGGCGGCGCTGGGCGTGGCGGCAAGCGCGTTTGCGGCGCTGCGCGCGCGCAGGGCGCTGCCGGGGGCGCTGGCGCTGCTGGCGGGCGCATTGCTGGGCGCCGCAGTGATGTTTCAAAACGGCGGCTACGCGGCCGTCGGCGCTGCGACGGATCCCTACCGCGCGCTGCTGCTGCCGCAGGGGCAAAACGCACTGCTGTATTACAGCGGGGAGTACGCGCAGCGCATCCGGCCGCACCTGTTCGACGCGAACCTGCCGCTGATGGCGCTGCTGGCCGCGGGCGGTCTGGGCCTGGCGAAGCGTGGGCGCGCCGCACGGCTGTGCGCATGGGCGCTGACGGGCTATACGGCCTACCTGTTCGTGCGCACGGCGAACCCGGACTGGACGCCGCTGGCAGTCTACACGGCGCATGCGGAGAACCTGCTGTCGCTGTTGGGCGCGCTGTCGCTGCTGGGGCTCGCGCTGCATGTGCGGGATGCGGTGCGCAGGCGGCGGATGCTTTCGCTGCTGCTGTGCGTGGCGGCGATGAGCGCGCCGCTGCTGGCGGTGCGCCCGGTCAATGCGCGCAACTTCCTGCCCGCATATGTGGCGCAGGTCTGGTTTGCGCTGGAGCTGCTGGCGGAGGCGCGCCTGCCGCTGGCGCGGCTGCGGGTGCCGGCGGCGGCGGCGCTGTGCGCGCTGCTGGCGCTGCTGGTGAGCGTCTACGGCAAGAACTGTGCGGCGGATGTACAGCGCGTGGCGTATGCGCGCGCGGAGGTCGAGGCGGGCGCACAGCGGGTCTACCTGCCGCGCCTGCCCTATGAGCAGCCCTATGAGTGGTCGCCGACGCCGGGCGATTCGCCGCTGACGCATGCGTTCTTCAAGTCGTTTTACGGCCTGCCGCAGGAGGTGGAGCTGCGCGTGGTCGACTATGACGCGTGGTACGTCATTCGCGGCCTGGCGCCGGGAGAGGCGGACGCAATGGGCGAGGATGCGCTGCGGGCGTGGATGCTGGATGAGGCCGGCGTGGCGCTGGACGAGGACGGCAGCCCGACGGGAGAGTAACGGAAGGAGAGAAGACATGAACCGACTGGAACGGTTGAGCGCCTCGGGTGCGAAGGCGTTGCGCGCGCTGACGGGGCGCACGGCGTTTTGCGTGGCGTTTTTGCTGCTGTGGTTTTTGCAGCGGGTGGAGCCGCAGCGGGTGGAGCAGGTGCTGTCCTACATCCTGTTTCCATGGGCGGCGGCGCTGGCGTTTCCCGTGCTCACGCTGCGCGACACGCCCCGCAGGCGCGGCTACGGCTTTCTGATCGCGCTGTTTGCATGGTATCTGGTCTGCTGCTTGTACAACCGGCAGTACAGCTTTTACATCAACGAGGCGTTCTGGTATCAGCTGCTCTTCGCGTGCTTCATCTTCTATCCGCAGGGGGAGCGAGGCTGGACGCTGCGGCGCATGCAGGTCGTGCTCTATCCGTTCATGGCGGGCTTCTTCCTGCTGGGCGCGGTCGGGCTGTGGCTGGCGGCGCACGGCATCTGGATTCCGGGGGACAATGGCCAGTCCATCGGCCTGGAGGTGTGGAGCGGCTACCGGCTGGACCTGCTGTGCCAGACGAACGTCATGGGCGCGCTGGCGGCGCTGTCGGGCATGTTCTCGGCCTTTTTCTTCCTGCACAGCGGCCGGCTGGGGCGCATGCTGAACGCGGTGAACATCGCGATGACGGTGCTGCTGCTGGCCATGTCGCAGTCGCGCACGACGGCCATCGCGTGGAGTTGCTGCATGGCGCTGCTGGCGGGGCGCGGGGCATATTACGCGCTCAGGGACCGGCGGCCCGGCGGGCATGCGGCGGTGCGCTTTGGCTGCGCAGCGCTGGCGGGTGCGCTGGCGCTGGGCGCGGGCCTGTACGGCCTGCGCGCGCTGTGCTCCGGCACGCTGAGCCTCATGCAGCGGCCGAACGTCGCGCTGGCCGAGACCGTCGAGCCGGAGGAGGCGCCGGAAGAGGCGCCCGCGGCCGACGACGGGCTGGAGAGCCGCGCGTATGACTCTATGGACAACCTGGAAAACCGCAAGAAGCTCTGGCTGGGCACGCTGCGCATGTTTGCGGATCGGCCGGATACGCTGCTCTTCGGCGTCACGCGCAAGGGGCTGTGGGAGAACGTGGGCGCCTATGAGCCGCTGATGTACACCCACACGCACCTGCACAACGCGTACCTTCAGACGGCGGCGGCGGGTGGCCTGCCGTCCCTGCTGCTGCTGCTCGCGTTCGGGGCGGTGGTGGCGGTGCGCGCATGGCCGCTGCTGTTCGGCCGCGGCGGGATGCGCGGCGGCCATGTGCTGAGCCTGACGGTCGTGCTCGTGCTGATCTGTTGTCTGATGGAGAGCTACGTCGGCTTTACGGAGGATCTGATCAACGTGCTGTTCTTCTACGCGTGCGGCTGCGTGATGGCGGTTGCGGACAGGCGCGCGTGAGCGGGGAAAGGAGCGAGAACCGTGCCCACACTCTACGTCGTCGCCACGCCCATCGGGAACCTGTCGGACATGACGCCGCGCGCGGTGGAGACGCTGCGCCGCTGCGCGTTCGTGGCCGCGGAGGATACGCGCGTGACGCAGAAGCTGCTGACGCACTTTCGGATTGAGACGCGGCTCGTGTCCAACCATCAGCACAACGAGCAGCGGCGCGCGGGCGAGCTGGTGGCCCGCATGCTGGAGGAGGGCTGCGACGCGGCGCTTGTGACGGACGCGGGCACGCCGTGCATCTCCGATCCGGGCTATGCGCTCGTGCGCGAGGCGGCGCAGGCGGGCGTCGAGGTGCTGGCGGTGCCGGGACCGACGGCCATGGCCTGCGCGCTGTCGGTCAGCGGATTCGACGCGCGCGAATTCGCCTTTTACGGCTTTTTGCCGCGACAGGCGGGCGAGCTGCGCGAAAAGCTCGCCGCCATCGCGCATAGCGGCGTGCCCATAGCCGTCGTGCACGAGTCGCCCCATCGCGTGGCCGACCTGCTGCGCGCCGTGTGCAGCGAGCTGCCGGGCTGCGCAGTGTGCGCCTGCTGCGATCTGACGAAGCTGCACGAGAAGACGCTGCGCGGACCCGCGCCCGACGTGTTGGCGGCGATCGAACAGAATCCCAAGGCGGAGAAGGGCGAGTACTGCCTGGTGCTGGACCTGCATGCGGTCTCGCTGCCCGAGCCGCCGCCCGCCGTGCAGGCGAGCCTGGAGGCGCGATTGTTTGAGCGCCTGTTACAGGGCGAAGACCTCAGGGGAGCGGGCGCGGCGCTGCAGGCGCAGGGCGAGCGGCGCAACGACGTATACCGCGCCGCGATGCGCGTGAAGGACTTCCTGCAGGCATACGGCGAATGAACAAAAGAGCGCCGGTTCGGATCATTCCGAACCGGCGCTATCGTTTGGGTTATTCGGCGGGCGCTTCGGCCGTGTCGGCCTTCTTGCGGGTGGCGCGCTTCTTGGGCGCTTCCTCGGCGGCAGGCGCGGCGGGCGCTTCGACCGTGTCGGCCTTCTTGCGGGTGGCGCGCTTCTTGGGCGCTTCCTCGGCGGCAGGCGCTTCGGCCGTGTCGGCCTTCTTGCGGGTCGTACGCTTCTTGG
>CALVNS010000019.1 GCA_944349855.1 uncultured Eubacteriales bacterium
GCGGGGGGCGCCGCGGCGCGCTCCCGCCCCCCCCCCCCCCCCCCCCCCCCCCCCCCCCCCCCCCCCCCCCCCCCGCGCCTCGCCAAACGCCTGCGCTCAACACATGCGCGGCGATCCCTGCCCATGAGCGGATGCCCTCCTGCGCCCGGCAGTCGAAGCGGTTGGCCGGGAGCCCCTCCGGGCCTACAGAAACAGCTCGCATGCCTTTCGCGTAGAGCAGGCCTTCTTCAGGGCCAGTCCAACGGCGGACAGCATCACAGGATTGACCCTGCGGGCGGAATGGGGGCACACCGCAACGCAGCGCATGCAGGAGATGCAGGCGCTGCCATCCACTTTTTGGGCGTCCTTTGCATCGATTGCCTGGACGGGGCACGCCTTTGCGCATACCCCGCACTGCATGCATGCCTTGGTGGGCCTTGGCACCATGCCGGCTCCCCCCGCCTTTTTATAGGGGCGATTGCCCGGGACGACCGGCTCCGACAGATCGTTGGCGGCCATTTTCCCGCGGATCTGCCCGGCGAATGCAACCAGCTGCTCCGCGTCCTGTGCGTCCGGCCTGCCGGTGGCAAATTGATGCGCGATGGAATGCTCTGCAACGGCGGCAACGGCGGCGATCACGCGAAATCCCGCTTGCTTCGCGGCATCCAACAGCTCCACAAGCGTATCCTCATAGGCCCGGTTTCCATACACGCAGACCAGGACGGCCCGCGCGCCGCCGCCCTGGATCGCAGCCAGTCTTTTCACCGCGGGCGCCGGAACCCGGCCGCCATAGGACGGCACGGCGATCACCGCCATATCCTCCGGGGTCAATGCGACGCCGTGAAAGTCAGCCTTTCCATCCGTCAGATCCACGGACATTGCCCGATCCGTCCATGCGCCGGTCAAAAGGGCGGCTACTTTTTTCGTTCCCCCCGTGGGGCTGAAGACCATCTCATAGGTTTTCATGGCTCATGCCTCCTTCGCGCGTTCCATGCCTTTCCATGTTCCGATGCGCCGTCCAGCACCCGGCGAAACGCGCTTGCGCTTTCGCCTTGAGCAGGGCTTGCCCATCTCGAATGGAGAATGCCGCGTCCGTCTTCCCCGGACGGCCTTTGATCGCACGGCTCTTGCACCGGCCCCGCTCACCGGGCTCGAATGCAGGTTGCTCTTGAAATTTTCCAAAGATCCCGATACAATAGCACATAGAACCGTCGATTTGCATCGGCTTGAGTGTATCACGCGCCCGTTGTAATGTCAATAATTACATCTTGCGCAAGTACCGCTTATTTCGCTCTTTGAAGGGATCGTCTATGCAGCTCAGCATGAAATGCTCCGTTGCGGTCCACTGCTTACTATTCATCTATGAGGCGAAGGGAGCCGTCAAGGTGACCAGCGACCTTCTGGCCCAAAGCACGGGGTGCAACCCCGTGGTGATCCGCAACATTCTCAGCCGGCTGAAGAAGGCCGGTTTGATTACCGTGCCGCGCGGCACCGGCGGCGCGGCGTTGTGCGCAGATCCGGGCAGGGTCACGCTTTACCAGATCTATACCGCGCTGGAGCCGAAGGGGCTCGCCTCTCTGATTGGGATTCATCCCTGTCAGGGCCGTCCCTGTCCTGTGGCGCAAAACATCGGCAGTGTATTGCGCAGCCCCTACCGCAAAATTGAGGAGGCCGTCAAGCAGGCGATGGAAGGCGTCACCCTGCAGTCCATGATTGATGCATTCGAAAGCACATCCGACGCCCCCGAGAAGGTTGATGCAAACGGCCTCCTGCAAGCGGCCGTGCAGCGCTACCCCACAAAGGAGACGAAGCCGCCATGCCTACCGACATGAAGGAGACCATTGCAGAGGCCACGCTGGCGCTTTTGACGCAGCCCCATATGAAAAAGCTTACGGTCAAGGACATTGTAGAGCAATGCCACATCACCCGGCAGGCGTTTTATTACCATTTTGCAGGGATCCCCGACCTGCTCCGCTGGATGATAGAGGGCTATTTTGAGCAGATCCTGCAAAAGACGTTGGCTCAGGAGAATATGGAGGAAGGGTTGCGCTGCTTTTTTGTCATGGCGACCAGCGCCATCCCGTATTTCGAGCACGGGCTGGACAGCAACTATCGTACAGAGTTGGAGCAGATGCTGCGCGAATGCTTCCAGCGCTCTTTCGCCCTGGCGTCGGCGCGAAAAAACTTTTATGCGAACTGCACCGGTTCGGAAATCAAGATCATCCTGCGCTATCACAGCCAGGCGTTCCTGGGCCTGCTGCGGGAATGGACGGAGGACGACACCAAGCAGTTGGATCAGATCGTCCACACGGTGTATCGCCTGATTGTGCAGGGCATTCCGCCTCTATGACCTCGCGGACCATATTTTGTTTGTCAGAAAACCCGGAGTGTAAAGAATCTTTACATTCCGGGTTTTGTGTCTATACAGCGCCGACAATGTGCTCATTGCAAGAAGGGTACAAGCCATCTACAATAGAAAGCAAAAGGAGGGATCTCTATGGCGCATGGGATTTTGGCCGTAAAGCTCTGCGAGCTGGAAGACCAACTGACCGGGCTCAGCAGCCGGATCCACCTGAGCGAGACGGCCGGCCACGACCGGCTCCGACGGGAAATCGAGACGCTGTCCCGGGAGTATGTCGAGGCGGATCTGACCCTGCAAAAGAGATTGCAGCGATCCCGAGCGGAGATCGTCTCCGTTCTGGCAGATGCCTATGACCAAGTCGGGCGGATTCTGCACGGGGCAAGGGACGAGCTTGAGCGGCAGACGTCCGCATGCAGCGACTCCGACGTCGCGGCGGAAGAGAAGATCCTGCTGGCGGAATACGGCCTGGATTTTGCCATGCAGGCGGCAAACCGTGCCCTGCTGCTTGCGATGCAGGCCATGGACGCCCAGCTGACACAACAGGAACAGGAGAGGAGAACATCATGAAAGAGGTAAAGACGCCCAGGAAGCCGCTGATCTATTATTACTGCATCGTGCTGTTGATCATCCTGCTGTTCAACCTGCTCGTCACCCCGCTGCTCTCGCAGAATCAGGTGGTGGATGTGGGCTATGGCACGTTCATGGACATGATCGACGCGCAGAACATCGGCGTCGTGCAGGTGGAGGACACCCAGATCCTGTTCACGGATCAGGCCGGAACGACGGTCTACCGGACGGGCCCGATGGAGGACCCCACCCTCACCCAGCGGCTCCACGACGCCGGCGCGGAATTCACCCGGGTTATGGAGGAGCCGGTCTCCCCGCTTTGGAGCTTTCTGTTGACCTTTGTGCTGCCCGTTCTCATCTTCGCCGGGTTGGGCCAATACATGAGCAAAAGGCTGATGGAACAGGCGGGCGGCGGCAAAAACGCCATGGCCTTTGGCCTGGGGAAGAGCAATGCCAAGGTCTACGTGCAGTCCACCAAGGGGATCAAGTTCTCCGACGTCGCCGGCGAGGATGAAGCCAAGGAGAGCCTTGCGGAAATCGTCGATTATCTGCACAACCCGCAAAAATACACCGAGGCGGGCGCTTCCATGCCCAAGGGCGTGCTGCTGGTGGGCCCTCCGGGCACCGGCAAGACCATGCTGGCCAAGGCGGTGGCCGGCGAGGCAGACGTCCCCTTTTTCTCCATTGCCGGCAGCGAGTTTGTCGAGATGTTTGTGGGCATGGGCGCCTCGAAGGTGCGCGACCTCTTCAAGCAGGCCAAGGAAAAGGCGCCCTGCATCGTATTCATTGACGAGATCGACGCCATCGGACAGAAGCGCAGCTCCGGCAATCTGGGCGGCAATGACGAGCGTGAGCAGACGCTCAATCAGCTGCTCACCGAGATGGACGGTTTTGAGGGAAACAACGGCGTGATGATTCTGGCGGCCACCAATCGCCCCGAATCGCTGGATCCCGCCCTGACCCGTCCCGGACGCTTTGACCGGCGCGTGCCGGTGGAACTGCCCGACCTGAAGGGGCGAGAGGCGATCTTGAATGTCCACGCCAAGAAGATCCGGACGGCGCCGGATGTGGATTTCCACGCCATCGCACGCATGGCCGCCGGCGCTTCGGGCGCGGAGCTGGCCAACATCATCAACGAGGCGGCGCTGCGGGCCGTGCGCAATGGCCGCACCATCGTCAACCAGGCCGATCTGGAGGAAAGCATCGAAGTAGTCATTGCCGGCTATCAAAAGAAGAACGCCATCCTCTCCAGCGATGAGAAGCTGATCGTGGCCTATCACGAGATCGGCCATGCGCTGGTGGCAGCCAAGCAGACGAACTCTGCCCCCGTACAGAAGATCACCATCATTCCCCGTACTTCCGGCGCGCTGGGCTATACCATGCAGGTGGATACCGGGGACAAAAACCTCTTGACCAAGGAAGAGCTGGAAAACAAGATTGCCACCCTGACCGGCGGACGTGCCGCCGAGGAGGTGGCCTTCGGCCGCATCACAACCGGCGCCTCCAACGACATCGAGCAGGCAACCAAGCTGGCCCGCGCCATGATCAGCCGCTATGGCATGAGTGAGGACTTTGACATGGTCGCCATGGAGACGGTGCAAAACCAATACCTGGGCGGAGACGCTGCGCTGGCCTGTTCTCCCGCCACCCAGCAGGAGATCGACCGCAAGGTGGTAGAGCTGGTGAAAAGTCAGCATGCAAAGGCCAGAGAGATCCTGGAGAATCACCGCTCCAAGCTGGATGAATTGGCCAAGTTCCTCTATGAGCGGGAAACCATCACCGGCCAGGAGTTCATGGACATCTTGACGGGAGGGGAGAAGCAATGAAAAGGCGCTCGGGGTTTGGCTGGATGGAACTGGCCATCGGTATTGTGTTGCTTGTATTGGGCGTCCTGACCTTCTCATGGCCGGAGCTCGCCCTGACCAGCTTGGTATTCGCCTATGGAATCGCGGCGGTGGTGATGGGCGTGGCGGATATCATCCTGTATATTCAGGTGGAGCGCTACACGGGCTTTGGTCCGATGCTCGCCCTGGTTTCGGGCATTCTGAGCGTCATGTCCGGCGTCATGCTGATGGTGTATCCCCGGACGGGCGTGCTGGTGCTGACCATTCTGTTCCCCATCTGGTTCATTGCCCACTGCATCTCCAGGCTCGCCCACATGAACCACATTCGTCTGGTGGCGGGCAACGGGATCTATTATTTTACCTTGGCGACAAACATCGTCGGGCTGGCCCTGGGATTGCTGATGCTGCTCAACCCGCTGTTTACGCTGACCACCATCCGCTATTTTGCCAGCGTCTATCTGATCCTGCTGGGGATAGACAGTGTGGTGACGGCCGTCAGCCGCATGGGAACGCGATACTGAGCCGGGCGTGCGCGTCTTCGCTCTTGCGCGGACGGGCTGCGTCTCCCTGCGCCTTGGGAGGGCTGGGACGCCCCATCCATGCGGATCGCTGGCGGCAGGGATGTGTTTGGCATTTGATGCAATCGGGGTTCGCTCACCGCATCGCAACGGTGTGCGAACCCCTTGGCGTATGCAAAAAGGCATTATGATTGATGGTTGCGCCGCCCGGTGTTTTCCGATCCCCGGATCTCTTCGTGGTAGAAGTAATCCACGATCGCCGGATGGCCCGGTTCAGCCCGGCCATAGGGCAGTTCATTGTCCACAAAGGGGCATCCGTTGTCCTCAGCCAGCCGCTGCGCCTGCTGCTCCAGCGAGTGGAAGTAGCTGCGGTCCCCTGCATTGTAGATGGCGTGATACAGCGCAAGCAGGTGGGGATACTTTTCTGCGATATAGTTCAGAATCTCCTGCTTGAATCCGCCCCGCAGGTTCAGATTTTCCAGCCAGATCAGATCGCACTGATCTTTGACCCGCCGAAAGATTGCCGCAAAATCCGTGATGCCGGGAAAGACCGGAGAAATGAAGCAGACGGTGCGGATGCCTGCGTCGTAGACCCGCTTCATGGCGGCCAGCCGACGCTCAATGCTCACCGCCTTGTCCATATCGGCCCGGAAGCCCTCATCCAGGGTATTGATGGACCAGGAGACGGTCACCTTTCCCATTTCCTTGAGCAAGTCAATGTCCCGCACCACCAGATCCGACTTGGTGCAGATCAAGATCTCCGCTCCGCTGCCTTTGAGCTGCTCCAGCAGTTGGCGTGTATTGTAAAACTGCGCCTCCTGAGGCAGGTAGCCGTCGGTCACAGAGCCGATGACCACCCGCTGGCCCTGGTATTTCTCTGCGTTGCGGATGGCCGGCCAGTGCTTGACATCCAGGAACGTGCCCCAGGGCTCCTTGTGGCCTGTAAACCGCTTCATAAAGGAGGCATAGCAATATTTGCAGCCGTGGGTGCAACCCACATAGGGATTGACGGAGTAGCCGCCCACCGGCAGGCTGGATTTGGACATGATGTTCTGAGTGTACACGTCCCGGATCAGGACGTCGCTTTCGATGATTTCTGCCATCTGTTCTGTTCCTCCAATACGCGGCAAAAGGCCGGCGGCAGTTCCTGTATCATCTGCTCCTCGCCCAGGATCGGGAGCAGGTCTTCCTTCATGAAAACCGGAATGTGCAGGGCATGCGCCTGAGCCGTCAAGCGCCAAATCCACTCCGGCCTGGATACGGATTTTCCCTTTCTGCGTCCGGTTTCGGTGCCCAACACGATCCATTCGATGCCCGAAAGGTCCACCTGACCCACGTCATCGAACATCGGCTCAAAGGTCACATGAAGGTGGCCGCCGCGGATCCGTTCCCGCAGCGCCGTTATGCGGTCCTTCTCCTGTCTGCAAGTGACGGTCACGCCAAACCAGACGTTGTCAAGGGCGGTAGAAAAGCATACCTCTTCTGGACGCTTCGTCAGAAAAAGGTACTGGTGTTGAGGATTCTGCGCAATCTTGGCGAAGATCTCCTCCCGCCATTCGGGTTTCCACCGCGCAAAGTCGCTCATCCCCGTGAGCAGAAAGTTTTGAGGTCTTTCTTTCTCCATGAGCCGCAGTTTTTGCGGAAAGTATTCGGGCGTCTCAAAGTCATCAACCATGTGAAACCGCCGTGCATTGTTGCGCGCATAGCAGTAGCTGCAACCGATGGGGCACCCAATGACCAGATTCATGTTTTGAATGAGCGATTTGATACAGACTGCCATCGACATTCCCCCCGTATTTCTGCAGCAAACGGCCTTCGACCGCCGGATAGGGCCCTTTCGCGGCCTGTTTGCCTTGATCCCCCTGCGGTCTCGCCCCGCCTGTTTTGGGCGATTGACACCCGCCTTTGGCTTCGATACAATGATTATACAGGGAATCAAAAAAGGTTCAAGTACGCAGAATCTTTATACTTGGTACAAAAAATCATACCGGCAGGAGGGAAAGATCACTTCGATGGGCCAGTTCATGACTTATGAAACATTTCAGGAAAAGGTGGGCGGTCCCCTCCTGACGGAAAAGGGGAACTGTCCGGTCACGCCGGTCATCCAAATGCTCCAGGGCAAGTGGAAGCTACAGATCATCTATGAGCTGTGCATTCAGGCTTCCATGCGGTTTGGGGAATTGAAAAAGATGCTCAAACCCATCACCAATACGATGCTCGCCAACGCCCTGAAAGAGTTGGAAGCCGACGGCCTGGTGCATCGGGAGCAGTATAACGAGATGCCGCCCCGGGTGGAGTATGCCTTGACCGAAAAGGGGAGGGAGTTGCTCCCTGTTTTTTACGCCATTGCCCAGTGGGGCATGAAGTATATCCCCTGAGCGCATGTCCCCCTTCCAAGTACGACCTGTCAAAGGCGCCGGAAGGTTTGACTGTCGTCAAACCTTCCGGCGTTTGGATGCAATTCGGTGCCGGACGAATCCCGTGGGGCCGCCGGCACAAAGAGGGAAGCGTCCCGGATCCATGCGGCCTGACGCCATGGATGCCCTGCCCGCAGGCGCTTCACCCCCCCACGAATTTATAGATCATCGTCCGGGGCCTGGCCGTCATGTGTGGGCCATTTGCATTCTGTGAGTTCCATATGGGTAAATGTGGCCAGGAAAGAGGACTGTTCCGGGCTGCAGGCATAGATGCCGAATGCGATCTCGCCCTTGCCCTCCAGGAGATGGCAGATTCGAATCTGGCGGTATGTCACGCCATCCTCTGAGCATTCGATCCGAAAGTCATCCTCTCGCCGGCTCAAGCGGTACCACATCGATTTTATGCTGGCATCGATCTGCGTGGTGGCCCAGTCCGAATACCCATGATTGGTTACCACGCTTCCCAGGTGTTGAAACCGCTCATTTTCATATTCAACAGAGCCTTTGATCCAGTTCTCGCTGTCCAAATAGACAACAACGCCACACTGATCAAACCGATGCTGACTGGCAAACGCCGTCTTGACGACAAAAGAAAAAAACGGAATGTCGGTCTTCATCTGAAGCACGGGCGCATTGTCGTTTCGAAAATGATAATAGGTTCTCTGCCACAGATCCGTATTCGGTTTTGTGGTGATTTCAATTTTGTCAGGAAAAATCCGGTAGTTCTCCGGTTCCCGTGTCCATTGTAATTTTGAAATGTCAAATTTCATCTTACATCCTCCTCAGATTTTGCAGGTTCATCTGTCTGTCTTCCCGGCTGATGACGTTTGGCACGCCCGCCCCTACAGGATGCCTTTGGCGCTCCGATTACAGGACTGCCTTGTTCTCCTGGATATAGGCCCGAAAGCGATCCGCACTGTAAAGCTCATAGTGAATCTGGGGATACAGTCTGGAAAGATCGCCCAATACCTCTGGCAGCATCCGGGAGGCGCAGGACTCCACACAGCCCAGCGCCACCATCCCGCCGGCCAGATCATTTTGCTCCAACAAGTCCCTGCATGTCTTGTCCATGAGGGTGAGGATCTCTTCTGCCCGCTGTTGAAACAATGTGCCAGCATCGGTCAGCGTGACCTGGCGTTTTCCGCGAATCAGCAATGGCGTGCCCAGCATCTCCTCCAGGTCGGCCAGCTGACGGCTGACGGTGGGCTGGGTCACATGGAGTTGCTGCGCCGCCTTCGTGATATTCCCCACCTTGGCCACAGCCAGAAAATATTCCAACAATCTCAGGTCCACCGGATTCCCCCCATCCCGTTGGATTCATATGATGTTATTATCTGTGGTTTTGTAAATAAAGTCAAGCCATCCCCCAATCACGATGCAGGACGAGCATGATATACGATATAGGTATTTCACATTATAAATGCGTAGGTTCCCTCGTATTTTGGATCGCTTGTAAGGGATCCGTCATATGGTCTGGCATCACGCAAACCGTTGGATATCAGGTATTGTCCAGAGCCCACGGCCTTTTCAAATAAGCCTGCAATGAAAAGGCGTGCCCCATGCCTCTTCTCATTTCAAGAACGGACGATCCGATCTCTTCTGCGTTGCCGCCAACACGAGCACTTTGTGGGGATTGCCGCCCTCATTTTTTCAATGCCGCTCCTCCATGGACGCCCCTTTTTCTCGGTTTTGCGGCCGAAAATCTGTCGGGCTATTGGATGCGTCCTTGTTCTTGCAATTTGTTGGATCCGTCTTGACAATGCCAGACAGATCCACTACATTTCTGATAAGGTCAATCATGGATTGAACGTATGGCCATCGGAGAATGCATTCCCCTTTTCCCTCGTTTATTGGAGCGTCTGACACATGTCCAGACGTTTCAGAGCAATCCCCCAAATGCCGATTCGATTGCGGAGTAATGATGCCATGAAAATGTATTACAAGAAATTTCACAGTGGACATCTGTATCTTGACATTGAAGACTGTGAAATCGATACGATCCGTCCATCTCTATTTGAAGAGCTCATGGATAGGTCCGGGAAGCCGCTACAGGTATCCGTATCGTCAAGCAGAGCGCAACTTGTCGGGCTGCTGAAACAATCAGGCTTCGACCTCAAGCGCAGATGTTATGATATGCATGTACTAACATCAGATCTTGTAGTCCCTCTGCCGGCAAAGCCGCAAAGCCTTCCCATGGCCCATATCGGCACGGCTGCCTATGATTCATGTGTAGAAAAAATGTATCAATATTATCGTGATACGCATTCGACGGTAAACCCTTTGACATGTACGCAGGAAGAGTTTTCCGAGATTCTACCCCAGACCGCCGCATATTCCAAATTCAAAAATAAAATTGACTCGGCCGCATTTATCGAAGAAAATGAAATCGCATACCTTTGCTCGTCAAGCGAGAGCGGTTTTCTTGAGTTTGCCCGTTCCTTGATATCCGATCTCTTTGATAGATACGACAGTATCGTTTTTGAAGCAGACGATACGGATTGGGCGGCAATGCAACTCAAAGCATTCTTTGCTCAGAAAGAAGATGTCAGCTTCGATACGTATGTAAAGCGATACGCAAATGAATGTGGTGAGCCAAGCCGAGAGGTGTTTTGCTAATTTTTCCATCGTGGTTGAAGATGCCGGAAGAAGGAATCCCCTGTTTGCCGTAACCGATCTCATCTGAGAGCATTGTAGCAAGCAGGGCAAACGTTTTACTTTTTGCACTTCGCTTGTTGGGGACACAACCCCCAATCCCCCATCATGCAGAGCAAGCTCTGCGATTGTGAGGTGCATTTGCGTCCTTCGCCCCTTCGCCCCACGCCTGACGGACAAAAAACTATGGCGACTTTGCTGTATCGCATGGATCACCATAGGGCATTCGTGTTTCTGCGTGTGATAGGGATCTGTGCTGCGGGGCAACTCAGGGATGAAGCGCTTGGCGAGTTGGCCTGAACCTGGTTTCCATCTTCTTGCGTTATTGTGTTTGATAGTTGCAGCTCTGCAGGTGCAGATGGCCACTTTGGCAGCAGCGCAACTCGTGCTGCAAAAGCATTTCAGAGAGATTTTAATCTTGAGGTGGACGACCTAGAATGCCACCAAGCAGGTGCTGTACGCAGCCGTGTTCGGGCAAATAAAAACGGGGACAGAGCAAAAAATGCTCTCTCTGTCCCTTGCGTTATTCATATCCAAGTTCCGGCAGCACACCGTCAAGCACGTGTAGTTCTCCATCGATCACCTGGACTGTAAAGGATTCCAGCGGATTTCCAGTTGTATCAAAACAACTACATGTCAGAATGCCGGAATAGCTCTGCTCTCCATCAACCGACAGGGTGTACAATCGATCGGGTCTGTATTCTGCGGATACGCCAGAATAGCTTGGGTAGCCAGCCGAAATAGACGAAAGAATGATTTGCTGCGCCTTGGGTTCCGTGCCAGAAGGAAGGAATTCATACCACACACGCGTCTTTTCGTTGGTCTGAAGATACGTCATATAGTCGTCCGCATCCTCTGCGGCGTCTTGCAAGGCCAATTCTGTATATTCAAATTGGCGCTTGGCAATGTCCTGATGCAGCGCTTTCCCGAATATCCTTTCCCGGCTGGCGGCATTCTCAACTCCGTCTTCTGGCTTCTGGTAAGAAAGCAGGCGCAGCCCGTTCTCTTCCTTTTCAAAGATGAGCTTGACCGGTTTGAGTCCTCCGGCAATGTACTCGGGTGATCCGGAAGAACAGTCAAATACGCTTCGCGCTGTATAGAGAGCCAATTCGATCTTTTCATCCGACTCGTTCTGCTCCAGCACAACGCAGCCAACTGTCTGCACTTGCCCCTTTTCCCAGTTGCCCAGTCCGCCGTAAATTAAGCAGACCTCTTTGGCAGCAGCAATGACGTCATCTGTTTCAAAGGTCAGATTCCATGCATCCGGGGTGTCATACTCAGCAAATGCGGGCAGGCAGCAAGCGGAAAACAGGATCAGGGCGATGAGGCCAAGAATGAATCTGTGTTTCATATACTCCCCCTGTTGTGTGCTCTGGCAATAGCAATCCTTTGCGATGTCGAACCGGTGAATGGAAATCATGCCCTGCTTGATTGCTGGAATAATACGGTTAACTCCTATTCAAATCAAGATTGGCATGCCCAATTGGGCATTTAGACCACCTCCACAGTTTGCTCATGCAGCTTAGCGGATGGTGTAAGCTTATATACCGAATACTTGATCCCATTTAATTGACGAAGTCCATTGCGCATTCCTTCCATGTAAATCCCAAAATGGAAAATTTTTTGGGCATAGCAGAAAAGGAGCCCTCTGAATCATAAATCAGGCGCGTAAATTCACAAAATAACACTACTCCTGGTTTGGCAGAGGTATTGAAGAAGAAAACTTAAACTAAAAAGAGAGCCAACTGACATGCCCCAATCAGTTGGCTCTCTTTTGATGAACGATGAAAAAGTGTCGCCAAATCGTTGCCACGGAGGGACTGAACCCTGCAAAAAAACAGTTATATCAGGCTTTTCCGGGCTTCTCGCATCATTCCCACTCCACCGATGCCGGGGGCTTGGTCGTGATGTCGAACACCACGCGGTTGACGTGGGCGACCTCATTGACGATGCGCGCGGACACGCGGGCCAGCAGCTCGTGCGGCAGGCGCGCCCAGTCGACGGTCATGAAGTCGTCGGTCGTGACGGCGCGGATGGCCAGCGTATAGTCGTACGTGCGCTCGTCGCCCATCACGCCCACCGAGCGGATGCCCGTGAGCACCGTGAAGTACTGATTGACCGACCGATCCAGCCCGGCCAATGCGACCTCCTCGCGCAGAATCGCGTCGCTCTCGCGCACGATTTCGAGCTTCTCCTGCGTGATATCGCCGATGATGCGGATTGCAAGGCCCGGACCCGGAAATGGCTGGCGCCAGACCATGTCCGAGGGCAGTCCCAGCTCCTCGCCCACCTTGCGCACCTCGTCCTTGAACAGCATGCGCAGCGGCTCCAGCAGCGCCTTGAACTGCAGGTCCTTGGGCAGACCGCCCACATTATGGTGCGACTTGATCACCGCGCTGCCCTTCACCGAGCCCGATTCGATCACGTCCGGATAGATCGTGCCCTGCGCCAGAAAATCGACCGCACCGATCTTCGCGGCCTCATCCGCAAACACCGCAACGAACTCCGCGCCGATGCGCTTGCGCTTCTGCTCCGGATCGGTGATGCCCTCCACCTGCTTCAGGAAGCGCGCGCGCGCATCCACCGCGACCAGGCTGACCGGGAACAGGCGCGTGAACACGTCCACCACCTGCTCCGTCTCTCCCTTGCGCATGAAGCCATGATCGACATACACGCAGGTCAACCGCTCGCCGATTGCGCGCTGAATGAGCGCCGCGGCCACCGACGAATCCACGCCGCCGGACAGGCCCAGCAGCACGCGTCCATCACCCACCCGCTCGCGGATGCTCTTTACCGCGTCCTGCACGAAGGCCGCCATCGTCCAATCGCCCCGGCAGCCGCAGATATTGAGCGCAAAGTTTCGCAGCACCTGCTGCCCTTCCTCGCTGTGGGTGACCTCTGGATGGAACTGCACGCAGTAAATGCCGCGCTGAGTGTTCTCCATCGCGCAAAACGCGCAGTTGTCCGAATGCGCGATCGACTTGAACCCCGCCGGCGCCTGCGTCACGTGGTATGTGTGGCTCATCCAGCACTGCGACGCGGGTGACACGCCGTGCAGCAGGCGGCTGTTCACATCCATCTCGACGCGCACGCGGCCATACTCGCGCTGTGCCGCGCGCTCCACGCGCCCGCCCAGCAGATGCGCCGTCAGCTGCATGCCATAGCAGATGCCCAGCACCGGCACGCCCAGGTTGTACAGCGCCGGATCGACAGTCGGGGCGTCCGCATCCAGCACGGACGAGGGCCCGCCGGACAGGATGATGCCCGCCGGCCTGCGGGCCCGAATATCCGAAAGGGACGTGTCGTAGGGAACGACTTCACAAAAGACGTTCGCCTCGCGGATGCGGCGCGCGATCAGCTGCGTATACTGTGCGCCGAAGTCCAGGATGACGATGCGCTGTACCTCCTGCATGAGGCTCCTCCTTCTTCGTCCATGAAAAACATGGCGTATACAACGTCTTATTCTACACAGATTTCCAAACCATTTCAAGGGGATGGGCGAAAAAAACGGCTATCTGACGCAGCGGCGGCCGCCTCAAAAGGCAGGGATAATCCGGGCGGCCAGCGCATACAAACAGGTACAAGCACATCAACACGGAAAGGACTGCCTTGAGATGACGAAGCGAACCGTTTGCTCCCTGTTGTGCGCGCTGCTTGCGCTTTCGCTGTGCGCGTGCTCTACCGCAATGACTCCCAGCACGACCGCCTCGCCCGCGCCTACGGCCACGCTCAATCCGACCACACAGCCGACGGACGCACCGACGCCTGCACCCACCGAAGCGCCCACCGAGGCCCCGCAGGCCAGCGCCGCGCCCGCCATGCAGCCCGACATGGAGAACGTGCCGCCGCTCTCCCAGGCGAAGGACGGCACCTACACCGCGCGCATGTCCGACGCCTACACCCAGGAGGAGGGCCATGGCTGGCAGACAACGCTGACGCTGCAAATCGAAGGCGGCGCAATCGTCGGTGCGGACTTTGACGCGTTCCAGGACGGCAAGCGCAAGAGCGAGCTGTCCGCCGAGGAATATCCGATGGATCCGCCGGCGAGCGAATGGATCCCGGAGCTCGCCACACAGATCGAAGCGGCGGGCGCGCCGGCCGACATCGACGGCGTAAGCGGCGCGACAAATGCCTCGAATGAAGCGCGCAAGCTCTTCGCCGCCATTCTGACCGCTGCAGCCGACGGCAACACGGAAGATCTCTACGTCGAATGAGGGTCGCAGACCCGCCCGCGCAGGCGCGCGGGCTTTTTTTGTGCTTTCCTTGCAGCCGCGTAGCGGTTATAATAGGGAGAAGGAGGGGCTGCCATGCTCATCAAGACCGATACCATCGCCGCACTCGCCACGCCCGAGGGTGAGGGCGGCATCGCCATCGTGCGCGTCAGCGGCGCGCAGGCCGCAGATGTGGTCGCGCGCGTGTTTCGTGCGGCGTGCGGCAAGCCGCCGCAGGCGTGGTCGCACGCACGGATGTACTATGGGCATGTCGTGGACGGCGACGAACGCGTCGACGAGGGCATGGCCGTGCTGATGCGCGCGCCGCACAGCTACACACGCGAGGACGTATGCGAAATCCAGTTTCACGGCGGCCGGATGCAGGTGCGCCGCGTGCTCTCGCTGCTGCTGCGCGCAGGCGCGCGGGCGGCGGAGCCAGGCGAGTTCACGCGCCGCGCATTCCTCAACGGACGCCTCGACCTGTCGCAGGCCGAGGCCGTGATGCGCCTGATCGCCTCCAGCAGCGAGCGCGGCTCGCGCGAGGCGATGCGCCAGCTCGAGGGCGGCGTCTCCCACTTCGTGGCGCGGGCGCGCGCGGAGATCGTCTCGCTGCTTGCGGGTGTGTCGGCCGCGGTCGACTTCCCGGACGAGGTGGACGAGGACGAGGCCGCCGGCGACCTGCGCGAGCGCGCGCTGTCGCTGTGCGAGTTGCTACGCCGCGCCTGCGACGAGCGCAGCGGCCGCATCGCGCAGGAGGGGCTCAACGTCGTCATCGCCGGCCGGCCGAACGTAGGCAAGTCCTCGCTGCTCAACGCGCTGCTGCGCGAGGAGCGCGCGATCGTCACCGACCTGCCCGGCACGACCCGGGACGTGCTGACCGAATCCATCCTGCTGCGCGGCCTGCGGGTGAACCTGTCCGACACGGCCGGCCTGCGCGAGACGCAGGACGTGGTGGAGGCCATCGGCGTCTCCCGCGCGCGCACGGCCATGGAGCGCGCGGACGTGCTGCTCGTCGTGCTGGACGGCTCGCAGCCGCTGTCCGGCGAGGACGAGGCGCTACTGCGCGCGCCGTCCGCGGCGCGCAAGCTGGTCGTGCTCAACAAGAGCGACCTGAAGCAGGCCGTCGACGAGGCGCGCGTGCGCGCGTTGTGCCCGGGCGCGCAGGTGCTGACGCTGTGCGCGCAGCGCGGCGAGGGCGTCGATGCGCTATGCGAGCGGCTGCTGTCCTTCGCGCCGGAGGATGGCGCGCAGTCCGCCGCGCTGACGCAGGCGCGGCACGTACAGGCGGCGCGCGAGGCCTGCCGGGCGCTGGAGGACGCGGTGGCCGCCATCGACGCGGGCCTGCCGCTGGACGTGACGGCCGTAGACCTCACGCGCGCGATGCACATTCTGGGCGAGATCACCGGCGAGACATTCGATGAGGACGTCATCGACCGCGTGTTCGCGACATTCTGCGTGGGCAAATGACCCGCGCCATGCACAAGACGAGGAGTGAACGTACATGGAGATTCCTCTTGAGATTCCCCTGTGGGCGCAGGACGTGCCCGGCTTTGATCCCGCGATCGGACAGCCCGCGCCGGGCCTGACGCCCTGCCTCGTGGAGGGCGCACGGGGCGCGGTCATCGTGCTGCCCGGCGGCGGCTATGCGATGCGCGCCGATCACGAGGGCCTGCCCGTGGCCGAAATGCTCAACCGCGCAGGCATCAGCGCGTTCGTGCTCTCCTACCGCGTGGCGCCCTACCGCGATCCCGTGCCGCTGCTGGACGTGCGCCGCGCGCTGCGCCTGGTGCGCCATCACCGCGCGCAGCTGGGCATTGAGCGCGTGGGCGTGCTGGGCTTCTCGGCGGGCGGCCACCTGGCGGGCTGCGCCGCGCTGCTGGAGGACGGCTGGGCGGGCGATCCGCAAAGCGCCGATCCCGTCGAGCGCGAGAGCGCGCGTCCGGACGCCGCCGTGCTGTGCTATCCGGTGGTGACGGGCCTGGAACACGCGCACCGGGGCTCGTTTGAAAACCTGCTGGGCGGACGGGCGGACGACCCGAACGAGCTGCGCCGCCTGTCGCTGGAGCTGCGCGCCGGCCCCCATGCGCCGCCGTGCTTCCTGTGGCACACCGCGGACGACGGCTCCGTGCCCGTGGAGAACAGCCTGATGCTCGCCGGGGCCCTGCGCCGCAACGGCACGCCCTTCGCGCTGCACATCTATCCGCATGGCCGTCACGGTCTGGGCCTGGCGCAGGGCGCAGCGCAGGCCGAAGCCTGGCCGGACGAATGCGTGCGCTTCCTGCGCGGCGCCGGCTTTTGACACATCACGTTTCCAGAGGAGATGCACATGCTCTATTCATTTAACGTCGCCTTCACCCTGCTCATGATCGCAATGCTCGCCGTCGCCGCCTGGCCGCGCGCGCAGCGGCGGCTGAACGCCGTCGGCTGGATTGCCCGCCTGGGCGGCGCGTGCGAGCGCTTTGTCCGGCGCTTTTACTGGCCGCTGTTTGCGCTGATCCTGCTCGTGGGCGTGCTGTGCCGCGTATACCGCTTCGGCGTGCTGCCCATGGGCCTCAACCAGGACGGCGCGATGGCCGCCGTGGACGGCTATGCGCTGGCGATGTACGGCACGGACCGCTTTGGCACGTCCTATCCCGCGCACCTGTGGGCCTGGGGATACGGCCAGATGAGCGCGCTGTACTCGTACCTTTGCATCCCGTTCTTTCGCGTGATGGGCCTCTCGCGCCTGTCGATGCGCCTGCCCATGCTGTGCGTGAGCCTGGCGATGCTGCCGGTCCTGTGGGACCTGGCGCGCAGGCTGTGCGGGCGCGGCTTTGCGCTGCTGGCGCTGCTGCTCGTGTGCGTCAACCCCTGGCAGATGATGCAGAGCCGCTGGGCGCTGGACTGCAACATGATGTCCCACTGCCTGTTGCTGGGCGTCTACCTGCTGGTCATCGGCGCGCAGGGACGGCGCACGTGGGCGCTGTGCCTGTCGATGGTGCCCTTTGCGATGAGCATGTATGCCTATGGCGTGGCGATCTACTCCACGCCCGTGCTGCTGCTGTGCGCGGCGGTCTACCTGCTGTGCAAAAAGCGGGCCTCCCTTGTGCAGGTGCTGCTGAGCGCGGCAATCTGGCTGCTGCTGTCCGCGCCGATCATCCTGACGATGATGATCAACTACTTCCAATGGGATACGATGCAGCTCGGCCCGATCACCCTGCAGCTGTTTGACGAAAACGCACGCACGCAGGAGATCGCGTTCATGACGGACGACATGTACCGCGCATTTGCGCAAAACGCGCTGGAGTGGCTGCGCGTGACGTTCCTGCAGGGCTACGACTCCTCGACGTTCAACTCCGTACCGGGCTTCCGCACGCTGTACATCTTCTCCTTCCCTGCGCTGATCGCCGGGCTCGTATGGCTGGTGCGCGATCGTCGCCGCGCGGCGCTCGCGGGCCTTGCGCGCACGCGGGACGGCCTTGACTGCGACGGGGCGATGCTGCTGCTGTGCTGGCTGATCGCCATGGCCGTGTGCGGTCTTTTGACCAGCTCGCCCAACGTCAACCGCGCCAACGGCGTCTACTACGCGCTGATGCTGCTGTGCGCCTATGCGCTGTACCGCTGCGTGCGGGGCGTGCGGGCGTTTGCGCCGCTGATCGCCTGCATGTACCTGCTTGCGTTCGGCGGACAGTGCGCCGTGTACTTCAGTCCCGGCTACGCCGACTATACCGCGCAGAACTATCAGCCCGGCCTGTACGAGGCGATCGCGTCGGTGAAGACCTTCCCCTACTCGTTTGACGTCGTCTACATCACATCGCCCGGCGAGGACGAGAGCGAGAACGTCATCTCGCGCATGATCGCCGCGGTGGCGCTGGGGCTGGACCGCGACGAGATGAACGATGAAAAGGAGCTGACCGACGCGTCCGGCGAGCCCATCGGCTACTACACGGACTGGTTCTGGTTCCAGGATTTCTCCAACTTCACCCCGGATCCGACCGGCTGCGCCGTGTATGTCATCCCGCAGTCGGCCAGGGCGCTCTTTGACGAGGCCGACTACCTGATCTGGGATTACCAGCAATTTGCCGTCGCCTATCCCCGCTACTGGGTCGAAGACTGAGGAGGGACGCCCTTGAACATGCCGCTCATCACCGCATTGCTCTTCCTGTGCGCCGGGCTGTGCGCGCTCGCCGTGCAGCCCCGCCCGTGCGCCGCGCTGCGCCGTGTGCGCCCGCTGCGCGCGGCGGATGCGGGCCTGTCCCGCCTGTGCGCCCGCCTGTCCGTTCCCCTGCTCGTGCTGATCGCTGCGGCGGCGCTGTTTGCGCGCCTGTACGCGCTCACGGCCGTGCCTGCGGGCCTGTCCGCCGAAGAGGCGCTCGTGGGGGTGGAGGCAAAGGCGCTGCTGCAGACCGGCGGCGAGGCCTTTTCCGGCGCGCTGACCGCCCAGATGGACGTGTGGCGCACCTCGCAGACGGGGCCGTTGCTCTCGGCGCTGGCCGTGCCATTCGTCGCGCTGCTTGGCCCGACCGCCCTGGCCGTCCGCCTGCCGATGGCGCTGCTGCACCTGCTGTCCGCGGCCGCGTTCTACGGCCTGTGCCGCCGCATCGCGGGGCGCGCGGGCGGGCTGTGCGGGCTGTTCCTCTATGCGCTCGCGCCGGGGCTGATCATGCAGAGCCGCTGGGCCTACAGCGCGCAGGCGCTGGGACCCATGCTCGTGATCGGGCTGTGGCTGCTGGCGGTATCGCAGCGGCGGCGCGCGCTGTATCCCGTGGCGATGGCCGTCTTTGGCCTGGCGACCTATGCGTGCGACGCCGCCTGGTATGTGCTGCCGCCGTTCGTGCTGCTGCTGACCGTCTACGCGCTCGCCTCGCGCCGCGTCGCCCCGCGCATGGCCCTGCCGGGGGCCACGCTGTACCTGCTGCTGGCGCTGCCCGCGCTGCTGACGCTTGCGGTCAACACGCTGAACCTGCCGGGCTTTACACTGCTGGGCGTTCAGATTCCGCGCTTTGGCGCCTTTGAACACGCGGGCCGGGGGCCGTTTGCGCCCTATGACGTCCTGATCCGCGGTTCGGATGCGTTTGACGCGATGATGGACAACGGCTTTTCGTTCGTGCGCCAGACGCTGCTGCAGCTGCCCGAGGAGGAAAACGTCACCTCCGACCTGTTCGCAATGCCAAACTTCGGCCTCTATCAGCTGTTCCTGCTGCCTGTGGCCGTGCTCGGCGGCGTGGCGTATCTCGTGCGCCTCGCGCGCGAGCGGGGGCGCGCCGCGCTGCCCCGCAACGTCATCGGCGTGCTCGCGGCGGACGGTCAGGACGGCGCGTGGTGGCTGCCCTGCGTCGCCTGCGCGCTGCTGCTGGTGTGCATGGCGGGCTACGGTATCCTCTTTCGCGGTCTGAACGCCGGCCACCTCTCCATGGTGCTGCCGCTGCTGATCCTGCTGTGCGCGCAGGGCGTTATATACATCGCGCGGCGCGTGCCGTTGGGCGGCGCGCTGCTGTGCGCCGTCTATGCGCTGGGCTTTGCCCTGTTCCTTGGCGCGTACTTTGCCGAGTATGCCCCTGCGCGCACCGCGACGACGCATTACAACGGCTTCATGGAGGCGGCCGCCTTTGCCTCCACACTCGACGCGGACGAGGTGCATGTCACCTCCAACGTCTACCCGCATGAGAACCCGGACATGGCCGTGCGCGTGCTGACGGCCTTCGGGTTCGATCTGCCCACGGCGGACCTGCTGGGCCAGACGCAGGGACAGACATTCGCGGGCCGGTTCTCCGTCTTCTACCCGGAGAGCCAGACGATTGAGCCGACGCCCGGTACGGCGTACATCCTGCGTGGAAGCGACGCCTACATGCAGGACACCTCCGGCTTTGACAGCCGAGACTTTGGCGACTGGTGCGTGCTCTGGGTGCCCTAAGCCGCCAGTCCTCCAAAACCTTCCTGGCCCAACGCCGCGCGCTTGTGTTATGCGTCCATTTCCTGTATAATGGATGTACACGGCGCGCGGCGTTGACGCGCAGACGCTCACGAGGAGGATGATGGTTATGGCGGCGACCGTACGGCGCAAGAAGCGTTACGGCATTCTCACGATCGATCCCTGGCTCGAACGCTACGAGGGCGACATCGACCTGCGCATGGGGCGCTACAAATCGGTCAAGCGGTCCCTGCTGCCTGCCGGCACGAAGCTGCAGGACTTCGCCAACGGCGATCTGTATTACGGCTTTCACCGTACGGACAAGGGATGGGTCTACCGCGAATGGGCGCCCGGCGCCACCGCCATGCACCTCATCGGCGACTTCAACAAGTGGAACCGTGAATCCCACCCGATGAAACGCCTGGAGAACGGCGTATGGGAGATCGAGCTGCGGGGCAAGAACGCGCTCAAGCACCGCTCGCACATCAAGGTTCAGGTGACGCATGCGGGCGGCGTGGAGGACCACATCCCCCTGTACATCCACCGCGTCGTGCAGGATCCCCAGACCAAGACCTTCGACGGCCAGATCTGGGCGCCCGCCAAGCCCTATGAATGGCACGACCAGCGCTTTGCGCCCAAGACCAACGTGCCTCCCATCATCTATGAGGCGCACATCGGCATGGCGCAGGAAAAAGAGGGCATCGGCACCTACAAGGAATTCACCCAGAATCTGCTGCCGCGCATCAAAAACGACGGCTACAACACCGTGCAGCTCATGGCGATCATGGAGCACCCGTACTACGCGTCGTTCGGCTATCAGGTGACGAACTTCTTCGCCGCCTCCTCGTGGTATGGCACGCCGGACGACCTCAAGGAGCTCATCGACACCGCGCACGGCATGGGCCTGAGCGTGCTGCTGGACCTGGTGCATTCGCACGCGGCCAAGAACACCGCCGAGGGCATCAACCGCTTTGACGGCACGGACACGCAGTTCTTCCTGCCCGGCAGCGCGGGCAACCACCCCGCGTGGGATTCGAAGCTCTTCGACTACGGCAAGCACGAGGTGCTGCACTTCCTGCTGTCCAATCTCAAGTTCTGGCTGACCGAATATCACTTCGACGGCTTCCGCTTCGACGGCGTGACGAGCATGCTCTATCACGATCATGGCCTGGGCCGGGCGTTCGACGGCTATGACAAGTACTTCTCCATGAACACAAACGTTGACGCCGTGACGTACCTGCAGCTGGCCAGCGAGCTGTGCCACGCCGTCAAGCGCGGCTGCGTGCTCATCGCCGAAGATATGAGCGGCATGCCGGGCATGTGCCTGCCCGTCAAGGAGGGCGGCCTGGGCTTTGACTACCGGCTGTCCATGGGCGTGCCGGACTTCTGGATCAAGATGCTCAAGGAGCGCCGCGATGAGGACTGGGACATGGGCAAGATGTGGTATGAGCTGACCACCCGCCGCCCGCAGGAGAAGAACATCGGCTACTGCGAGTCCCACGATCAGGCGCTGGTGGGCGACAAGACGATCATGTTCTGGCTGGCCGACAAGGAAATGTACTGGGGCATGAACCGCGCCTACCCCAATCCGACGGTCGAGCGCGCCATGGCCCTGCACAAGATGATCCGTCTGGTCACCTGCTCGCTGGCGGGCGAGGGCTACCTCAACTTCATGGGCAACGAGTTCGGCCACCCGGAGTGGATCGACTTCCCGCGCGAGGGCAACGGCTGGAGCTTCGCGCACGCACGCCGGCTGTGGAGCCTGGCCGAGGACGGCTTCCTGCGCTATTCGTACCTGGGCGACTTTGACAAGGCCATGCTCGCGCTCATCAAGCGCTGCGGTGTGCTTGCGGCCGGCTCCGCGCGCAATCTGTGGCAGGAACAGGAGCGCAAGCTGCTCGCCTTCGAGAAGGCCGGGCTGATCTTCCTGTTCAACTTCCACCCGGTGCAGTCGCTCAAGGACTTCTACCTGCCCGTGGTGCAGGAAGGGCGCTATCGCGTCGTGCTGGACAGCGACAGCGCCTGCTTCGGCGGCTACGAGCGCATCACGCACGACTACGTGTACGAGGCGCGCTCGCAGAACAAGCGCGGCATCGGCTTTGAGATTTACATCCCCGCGCGCACGGCGTTGGTGCTCGAGCGCATCGAGGACAAGGCATAACGCGTCCGGAGGAGGCAGATATATATGTTCGTCAGCGTCAGCCGCCGCACCGACATTCCGGCGTTCTACGCGCCCTGGTTCATGGGCCGCGTGCGCGACGGCTTCTGCCTCGTGCCCAATCCCTACGACGCGCGGCGCTTCTCTCGCGTGTCCCTCTCGCCCCGGGATGCGGAGCTGATCATGTTCTGGTCCAAAAATCCAGCGCCGCTGCTGACGCACCTGGACGAGTTGGACGCGCGCGGCTACACCTACGCCTTTACCTTCACCCTGACGCCCTACGGTCCGGGGCTCGAGCCGGGACTGCCCGACGTCTGCGCGCGGGTAGAGACGTTTGAGCGCCTGTCGCAGCGCCTGGGTCCGCTGCGCGTCGACTGGCGGTATGATCCCATACTGCTGGACGGTCAGTTCACGGTTTCATACCACGCGGAGCGCTTCTCCCGCCTGTGCGAGCGCCTTTCACCCCTCACCACGCGCTGCATCTTCAGCTTTGCCGATCCCTATCCCCACCTGCGCGGCCGCGTGCGCTCCGCTCCCGAGGGCGAGATGCGCGCGCTTGCCGCTGCGCTGGCCCGCATCGCAGCGACGCACGGCCTGACGCTGGAGACCTGCTGCGAGCGGATCGATCTGTCGGATCTGGGCATCTCGCATGGCGCCTGCCTGGATGCAGGGCGCGCCGCGCGCATCCTCGGCCGTCCGGTGTCCGCCACGCATGATACGGGCCAACGGTCCGGCTGCGGCTGCGTGCGCAGCGTGGACATCGGCGCGTATGACACCTGTCCCGGCGGCTGCGCCTATTGCTATGCGACGCATGCCGCCGCCCGGGCCCGCGCCCGATATGCGGCGCACGATCCCGCCGCGCCGGCGTTGACGGGGCCGATCCCGCCCGGCGTGCGCGTGGACGAGCGTGCCATGCCGCCCCTGTGCGAGGCGCAGACGCGCCTGCCTCTGTAAGGTTCAACCGTCCCCCGGCTCCGGCCGGTCGGGCGGTTTTTTGCGCTTTGCGGCCTTTGCATGGCGGCGCTTTTATGGTATCATGAGGCCAGAGCACCACGGGCGCGGCGTCGTCCGCGCCCCATCAAGAGGAGGTCTTTTCCATGCCCACGCTTTACTTTACCGGCGATGTCGCGCAGGTCGAGGCAGGCCTTGCGCTGCTGTGCGAAGAGCTCGGCATCCACCGCGCGCCGGACGGCCTGCCTGTCCGCATTGAGCTGGACCCCGAAGCACCCCAGACGCTTCGCGTCGATGTGGAGCGCACGCACGCCGCCATCGTCTGCCGCGACAGGGCGTCGTGCTTTCGCGGCCTGTCCCACCTGCTGGCCCACCTGGACGGCGAGCCCTTCTCCGTTTGCGAGGCGCGCCGCTTCACGCGCAACGGCGTGATGTTCGACTGCTCGCGCAACGCGGTGGCAAACCTCGACACGCTGCGCTACATGCTGCGCCGCATGGCGCTGATGGGCCTGGACTGGGCGATGATGTACACCGAGGAGACGTACGAGCTGGACAGCGAGCCCTACTTCGGCTACTGCCGCGGCCGTTACAGCGAGGAGGAGCTGCGCGCGCTGGACGACTATGCCGATGCGCTGGGCATCGAGCTCATCCCCTGCATCCAGACGCTCTCGCATCTGGAGCGCTTCCTGCACTGGCCGGCGGCGGCGCGCTATCGCGACACGCAGGTGACGCTCATGGTCGGCAATGAGGACGTATACGACCTCATCGAGCGCATGCTGAAAAGCGCGGTGCGCCCGTACCGCTCCCGGCGCATCCACATCGGCATGGACGAGGCGTGGGATCTGGGCCGCGGCGAACGCCTGAGCCGGTATGGCTACACGCCCCCGTCCACGCTGATGGCCGAGCACCTGCGCCGCGTGCGCGAGATCGTCCACAAGCTCGGGCTGCAGGCGATGATGTGGAGCGACATGCACTTTGAAAACGCGGGACCCGGCGGCTACTATGGCGAGGACAAGGTCTTTACCGAGGAGATCGTGCAAAGCGCGCCCGCGGACATCGACCTGGTCTATTGGGACTACTATCACGAGCGCGAGGCGGGCTACGACCGCATGCTCACGCTGCACGAGCAGTTCAGCGCCAAGACCGTCTTTGCCGGCGGCATCTGGACGTGGTCGGGCATCGCGGCAGACTACCGAAAGACCATGGCCGTCATCGGTCCTGCGCTGCGCATGTGCCTCAAGCACGGCGTGCGTGAGGTCTTCGCCACGGCCTGGGGCGACAACGGCGGCGAGTGTCCGTTCTCGACGATCCTGCTGGGCCTGCAGGCCTATGCGGAATTCGACTATGCCGGCACGCTGGACGAGGCGCACCTCATGCGCCGCTTTGCGCAGTGCGCCGGCGCGGACGGGCAGGCGTTCCTGCGCATCGGCGAGCTGCACCACCCCTTCGAGCGCGAAAAGCCCGAGCGGGGCGTGGTCAACGTCTGCAAGCCGCTGCTGTACGAAGATCCGCTGATTCCACTCTTTGAGCGCGACTTTGCGGGCGAGTCGATGCAGGCGCACTATGCCGCGCTGCAGATGGACTTCCTGCGCTATGCTGCCGCTGCGCCGCAGGCGCTGCAGCCGATGCTGCGCATGTACGAGGCGCTGGCGGAGGCGCTGCGCCTCAAGTGCGTATGGCGCGACAGCGCGGCGGCGGCCGTGCGCACGCGTGACCGGGAGGCGGCCCGCGCGCTGCTGGACGTGGCCAATGCCAACGTCGCAGCGCTGACGGATCTGGCCGACCGCTGGCGCTCCGCGTGGATGGCGGAGAACAAGCCCTTCGGCTTTGAGGTCGTGGACGCGCGCGTCGGCGGCGTCATTGCGCGCTTCCACTCCGCCAAGGCGCGCATGCAGGCGTTTGCGGACGGCGAGCTTGCGGACATTCCGGAACTGTCGTGCGAAAAGCTGCCCTGCCTCGTCGACAGCGACGGCCTGTACATCGCCGAAACGCGCTGGAGTCACCTGGTCTCCGCCAGCAACGTATAAGCGCCCATTATTGCGGCGCAGCGACGCCCCCACGGCCTGGCTGTGGGGGCGTCGTGCTCTTGTGTCTCATCGTCTGCGGGCAAGACTACTTGTTAAATGGAAACGTTCTTTGTATATCATCTGTTATCAACAATTCTCTTTGCGGCCAAAGGCCTTCTTCGTACTACATGAAAGAGACATCCCTGGGCTCAACCTATAGCCGTTTGCATATCATGTTTTGTCTGATTAGTCCATATTTTTCCCAAAAAAGAAGTACACTCTAACATTGCACGTCCTGTATGATATATTCCCTTCCAAGGATTTCCCATATCCGAAATCAACGGGCTACCATTTCGAGTAAGTAGTTGCCTCCATTCGCCTACCTCATGACAGATCATATATTTCCGATTGAACGACCAGCAAGATTGAAAGGCCTCCCATGCCGCTTCATCCCCCAAAGCATAGTAGGCATCAATAAAGCCCACCATCGCTTCGCAGTTCTGCCACCATTCTTTATCGCAGACCAACGCTTCTCCTTGGTGAGGACCATCCCGATAGATTCCACCATATATGCGATCGAGGCCATACGTCAACGAATGTCTCAAAATCTGTTCCGTCAGAGGGAAAAAGCGACCTTTTTCGCTTCCCATTATGTGTGCAGCCCGATTCAACAGCCAGGATAATTCCAAATTATGACCATATGAAGTTGTGTCCATCGGATTTTCGATTTTTTCCCCACTTCCACGATCATCATTCCACGTCCTTCGAATACAAATTGCAGGAATCGGACGAAAATCTATCGTAAACTGGTTGCACCCGCAGCCAGCATCCTGGTCGATCATGTGCAGTAAGATCAGCTCTATCACTTCATTCAATTTACGCCTATGAATCTCTGAACCCGTCAGTTCCAGCAATGTGGTGTAGGCTTCCAACAAATGCATGTGAATATCCAAAGATTTTCGATCGCCTGCCGGATAACCAGGAGGAGAACATGTCCAATCCGGCTCCAGATTCTCAAAATATCCCCCATATAATGTATCTGCCGCATATTTTTGCAGGAGATCGAACGTCCTTTCTGCGTAAATTTTTCCGCGTTCATCCCCTGTCGCCAGCGCATATTCCGCCATAGCATATAGGGCGAAGCTCTGTCCATATACCACCTTACCGCGATCTTGAGGCACACCCATCCTGTCAGTGCTCCAGAACCATCCGCCCTTTTCACAATCCCAAAAATGTTCGATGATAAAAGAGGCTCCTTGTTCTGCCGCTCTGTAAAAAAAAGTATTGTGAGGATAACGGCGTAATAATGCTGAAAACCCCCAAAGCATCCGAGCCTGCGTCACGATAAATTTGAACTCAGAGCCCTTCCAGCGGCCGGCAGCATCGTAGTCTGTCAAGTATCCTCCAAATTGCCTGTCACATCCTCGTTGCGTCCAAAATGGGATGAGTTCATTTGACAGATGGTCTTCCATTTGATTTTTTATGGACAGAATTTCTGCACTATTAGGCACACATTACACCCTCTTCCTTCAAAAATATCATCCTTTAATGCCTGTCAATGCGATGCCCTCAACAAAATAGCGTTGACAGAACAGATAGAGAATCAGCATGGGAATGATTGATATGCAAGTACCCGCCATCAAATAATTCCATTGGATTGCATAAGCGCTCTTGAACATCTGCAGGCCCACCACCAGCGTGCGTACGCGATCCGTATTGGCAATCACCGTGGGCCAAAGCAAATCGTTCCAAGCCCATAGCGCACAGAAAATTGCCTGTGTAATCAGTGCCGGCTTAGACAGCGGTACAATGATGCGCAAGAAAATTTTCATGTGGTTACATCCATCGATCAATGCCGATTCATCCAAGGATTTCGGCAAGGTCAAAAAAGACTGCCGCAGCAAAAATGTATTATACGCACTAAAGATGAATGGAACAATGAGTCCCTGAAACGTATCGATCCATCCAAACATGCGCATAATGATATACAATGGGATCAACGTCACTTGAATGGGAATCATCATGGTTCCGAGATAGATCAGAAAAATAACGTCCCGTCCACGAAATTCCAGTCGTGAAAAGGCATAGGCTGCCAACGAGCAAGTAACCGTCTGGCCGGCAGTCAACGCAGCCGTGACGATCAGGGTATTACGAAAATAGAGTCCCATCTTGGCCGCGCTCCATGTATATGTATAATTTTCCCACATCCATGGATTGGGAATCCACTGTGGTGGAAAGATTAGCACCTGTCCGTTTTCTTTAAAAGACGTGGAGAGCATCCAGATGAATGGAACAACCATGATAAACGAGATGGCCGTCATCAGCACATATAGTGCCGCTTTGCGGGCAACATTTTGTTTGGAACGGTATATGCTCACCCTGCTTTCACCCCTCACATGTCATATTGTACCCATTTGCTTTGGCATTTCATCTGAACGGCCGTGAACACGAAGATAATCACGAACAGCAGCCAGCTCAGCGCACATCCATAACCCATGCGGAAGTTCTGGAAACTGACGTTATAAATATATGTTACCAGCGTGCGAGTTGCATCGGAGGGGCCCCCGCCCGTCATGCACCAGACAATGTCAAACAACTTGAACGAATCGATCATCGATGTGATCAATAAGAAGAACGTTGTCGGGGACAGCATGGGAATTGTCACATACCGAAATTGCTTCCAAAACGTCGCCCCGTCAATACGTGCCGCTTCGTACAGCGGTTTGGGAATGCTCTGCAGCCCCGCCATGAAAATGATCATGTAGCGTCCAACATTCTTCCATACTGATACAAATGCTACACACGGCATAACCGTTGCCTTGTTCGTCAACCAATTGGTTCCTTGCAGCCCGATGCACCGAAGTAGATAGTTGAGCAGTCCAAAGTCGTTATTGAATATCCACTGAAACACCATGGCCGCTGCCACATATGATGTGAGCACGGGCAGATAATAAAGCAAACGGAAAGTCAATACTCCTCGCAGTTTACGCGTAATCAGCAAGCCGAGTCCCAATGAAAACACGAGCACCGTTGGCACATAGAGAAGCGTATAATATATGGTGTTCCACAAGACCTTGTAGAATTTCACATCCCCTGTGAACATTCGCTGGAAGTTTTCAAGGCCACTGAATGTCGGTGTTCCCACCATTGGCCAGTCAAAAAAGCTTAGGGCCAGCGATGCCAACACGGGCACAAGAGTGAACAGTAGGAATCCCAACGTGTTGGGCGCCAGAAATAACATGCCCGCCCAGAATTCCCGTCTGCGCTTGGTCATACACCGTCTGCGCTGCCCACTATATGCGGTCACGATATCAACTCCTTTGAAACTGGCCCGACAGCCTTTCTTCTGCCGGGCCAGCCATCTGGACGATTGGGGTTAACTTCAGTCCGATTGTGTTAATTGTAAATTCCCTGCTGTATTTCCTCCAGGATCTGGTTTACGCCTTCTGCGCACTGCTTGGCTTCCGTCTCGACATCAGCATCATAGATGAGGATGTTATCGACGGCCACCGAAATGTAGTTCTGCAGGATCTCATTCCACCGCGGCACTGCGTTAGGTCCCTTACAAGTGAGCAGCGACTCGCGGATCAAATCCATGTCGGCAATCGAGGAACCCTTCTGGAAAGCATCAGTGTACATCACGCTTTCCAGTGTCGGCTGTGCCAGTCCTTCCTCGGCGATCAGCATCTGGCCTTCTTCGCTGGTGCAGAACTTTACAAATTCCCACGCTGCTTCGGGATACGGCGTACCCTTGCCAATCGCAAAACCGTTCGGACAGGAAGATGAGAACCCCGGTTTGCTGCCGTCCTTGCTCGGAATCGGCGCGGCACCCCAGTTAAAGGGCAGCGTTTCATAGGTAGGCAGCATCCAGGAACCAAATAGCTGCATTGCCACATTGCCAGTGTCAAAGCTCATGGCCGATAGCTGAGAACCGCCCGCCGTTGTATCCGGAACCGGCGCACAGCCGTCTTCATGAATCATGTCCTGCATCCACTGCCATGTCTCGATGGCAGCGGGAGAATCTAGATCGCAGGTCGTACGATCATCGGAGATGATGTAGCTGCCATTGTTATAAAACCAGGAGAATTCATAGACAATTTCGCGCGTAAAATAGATGCCATATTGAGTCGTTACGCCATTTTCGTCCTTCTTGGTCAGCTTGTTGGCCGCATCGCGAACTGTCTCCCACGTCCAGGTTTCATCGGGATAAGGCACGCCCGCCGCATCAAACATATCTTTGTTGTAGTATAGCGAGAATACATAGTTCATCGTCGGCAGGGCAAAGCACTCGTCCTTCCAATAAAACACGTTCTTCACGTCGTCTGGAATCTTGTCCATTACTTCTGCTTTATATTCCGGATCCTGTTCCAGAAACGTGTTCAGGTTCTCATACATGCCATTGCAATAGTATCCCGTACCATACAATTCATTGACCAGCACGACGTCCGCCGGCGTGCCCGCCGCGGCCAACGTCATAAACTTGGTTGTAAAGTTATCTCCTGCACAGTCAATTGTGACTTTGACATTGGGATAGTATTCCATGAATACATCCGCAATCCGCTGCATCGAATCGCCTCGGGAGGGTTCACCCCACGTCAGATACGTAATTTCACCGCTGACCTCGGTATTAACCTCCCAAGCCAATGCGTTAACACTGCCAACTGACAGCAGAATAGCCATCATCAGAAATACGCAGAGTACCTTCTTCACAAATAATCCCTCCTAAGCTATTTTCGTATTTGCATGTTCGATACAAAATGATGTCAGGTGTTACACATCCCCCCATATACATTGACCGCACGTCATATTGCGCGCACATATGCCCTGCTGTCAATTCAGTTCAATGACGGCAAATACGCCAAGCGAATATACCGTCAATCGATTCTCACATAGTACGGCCTCCGTATGTCGGTCATCGGGAAAGGCATGTACTTTGCATGTTTGCGGCGTAAACGACAATTCCATTTCAATTTTAGGGTTGGTATTGACCATGCGCGATTGATTATTGACATCATAGTTAAGCAGGTGTAGTGCATGTCCCTTTTCGGTTTGTTTGAGGGAGACACTCAGGTAGCGTTGTCTTCCTTTCACGCGCACCGGTAGCGCCTTCTGCTCAATCCACTCCACCAGTTCCTGATATTTGGTGTAAGCAAAGCGGTAAGGATACAGAGCACGATGGACCCGGCCTACAGCTGCCAAGCGGCCTCCGGCCTGTGCAAAGTGATGAAGCACCTCCCGCTCCGGCTCTGAAAGCATACAACAATCCGGCATCACTACGGTATGATATCCCTGCAGGCGTTGACGCGTTAAAGGTTCATCTGCATCCACATAGATTACATTGAATAATACATGCGCTTCACACAGCTGCTGTGCATGATAAAAGAAATTAGTGAATCCTCCATTCTTGTTTGGATCGTTGACACCGTTTTGAAACAGATGCGTTTCCAATGCGTACCGCTGATCGTATACCAACGCCACATTGGCCTCCAGATCACCCGCAAACAGCGCATCATGTTTCATCAGCCATGGCCCCAGCTTACTTTCCAGTTCAAAGGGAGGATAAATCGTATCTTGCCGGAAATTCATCAGCCAGGCACCATAGGGAATAGACGTGTTGAATCCGTGCGCAAGCGCTTCCAGGATAAACAGAACATATTGATCCGTCTTACCGGCACGGATATCTTGCACCATGTCAAAGATATGCTGGCTCGGATCTTCAATAAACGAGCCGCCCTTTCCACCCATAAAGGCTGCACCGAATCGGCTGAAGCCATCCTGGCGGAGTTTTACATCGGACGTTTCCCCACAGATCAGGTCACAATACTTGCGGACGGATGCGCCTAAGGGCAGGCAATTGAACAGATTGGCTGTCACCGGGAAGTTCTCAATCCCATGCCTCTCTCTCGCGTAGCGCTTCGCATAAGCTGCAATGTCACGTACGTTTCTTTCTCCTCCGTTTGCTTGATACGCGATGAATTGCTTCATAAACGGCACAGACAGTCTCCGTTCGCCCTGATCCGCCTTCAAATCCTCATCTATGTACCCGCGTTCACGCAGATATTCGCCATAATCAAAGGTATCCAAGTCAAGCTCTGAACACTCAGCTGCACAATATGTCTTCAACCACTCACGGAATCCCCTCATGCAGTCCTTGCAAAAACATCCGCCGTTGTTAACTGCGTGGAGCTGTGTATCGTATTCATCTACCAGAATGCCGGCTGCGCCACCATCAATCATCATTTCGATTTCTTTATATAGATATTCCATGTATGCCGGATTATTGCCACAGGGTGTGTAACAGACATGCTCATGTCCCGGAACCATTAACCAAGAGGATTTTACGTCCCTTCCATCAAGGGTTTTGACCTTAAAGGCTTCCAAGAAATCTTCAATAAGATTTCCATCCGAATCTCTCAGACCGTTAGGAAAAAACTTGCGTATTGAAGGAAAAATCTTGGGATAGCGGTCGGTCGACAGTTCGCGGATTCCAACCCATCCCCGTTTACCCACACCTCTGAGCTTGTTCAGGGATAACAGTTCCGATTCATCTTCCGAAAATTCCGCCGGGAATTCCCAGAGCTGAGATTTCCAGATTACAGCAAATGCTTTTATGTCGCGTTGTGCACACTCCCGAGCAAACTCGCCATCATTCACATAGCCGTATAGTCGGTCTCTCGGTTGAATTTTCCCATTAATCTCCATATCCAAATAGGGTAAACCGATAGCCGCGCTTCCCATGCATGACCACAGCAGCAGATTTCCTCTCATGTCAACAATGTCCTGAATATTCTGCAGACGTTTTGTCGGCATGCTTGGGTGATAGTTCCAGTCTCGTTCATGCCAACACATATAGTGCATTCCCCGAATCAAATTGAGCCCTCCTCACAAGCGTTTTTTGGTAGAACTACGAATAAAAAGCTGAGGGGTAAACATCATCAGTTTATTTTCGATCGTTTCTCCTTCCGCCACCTTAAAAATCATATCCACTGCTGCGGCACTCATCTCCTTAATGGGCTGACGCACCGTAGTCAGCGATGTCTCCAGCATACTGGAATATAGCAAATCGTCATAACCTGCTACTGACAAATCTTCCGGAACCCGTAAACCCATTTCGCGTGCACGCGTCAAAACTCCCATGCTGACAATATCATTTACCGTCATGATTGCATCGGGCTTTCCACGTCTTATAATTTGATCAAACGCCTCCCTTCCACCATTGTAGTCCGGCTCCGCCTCGACAATTTGATCAGCACGTACCTCTAACCCATGCTCCTCATGTGCGCGCTTAAATCCGCGTAACCGTTCCGCCGAAAGGACGAGCTCTACATACCCACTGATCATGACGATATTTTTATGCCCTGTGTTCAGCAAGTAATTGGTGAGTTCATAAGATCCTTGGGCCAAATCCGTCATTGCACAGCATCCACGTGTTCCCGGATAATACGTGGTCAGATATACGTACGGAATATTGCGCTGTTCCAGCGCATAAATATGTGATAGATTGGGATTGCGGTAATGAGCAGGCACGATGATGATACCATCCACTGCACTATCTATAAATTTGGCAATTACTTTTTTTTCCCGTTCAATATCGTTTTTGGTCATTCCTAGCAGCAGCTCATATCCTTTTGCATCAATCTCCTGTTGTACACACCCTACCATAATTCCAAAAAACGGATTTGTCAGATCTGTAATAATCAGGCCGATCGTCATCGACTTTTTTGTGCTCAAAGATCGGGCATGCGGATTTCGCCGGTAGTCCAGTTTAATAACCGCATCCATGACACGTTGTCGCGTTTCTGGATTGAGTTTATTACTTCCATTAAGCACCATTGAAACCGTACCGACTGACACTCCTGCCAAAGCCGCAACATCGCGAATCGTCGTTCGTTCTTTTGTAGCCATTATAATCTCCTATTCTCTCATTTTATATTGAACTGTTTCAATTTTATATATCTCTTTATTTTCAAATCATATTTTAATTTTATTGAATCGGTTCAATAAAATTGTACAATACATTTGGGCCATTTGTCAACCCTTTTCCTAAATTTATTTTGTGAGATATGCCCTCTTGCAATAATTTTCTTCTATATAAAATGATGAAGATAGCGAAACATTTTCCCACTCTTTTTTTCTTTTGCCCATGTAAAAATATCTCCTGTTTTTACAAAATTCCCCCTTCGCGGGAGGCTGCGCGCATGTTACAATAGGGACGGACGCAAGCACTGAAAAAAGAATCGCGGGGGAAGCATATGCTGCGCGCTGCCGTTCGTCGCCATCCGCTTCTGACCACCCGCTCAGGCCGCACCATGCTGCTCTTTGCATTTGAAGGCGTGCTGTTACAGTACATCACTTCGATCAACAACTTCGGCAACAATCTCTATGCCTCCAACCTGGGCGCCAGCGACCTGCAGATCGGCCTGGTGCAGACCGTGGCAAACCTGGCCGCCGTCGCGCTGCTACTGCCCAGCGGTCTGTACGGCGAACGCCTGCGCTCGCCGCGCGCGCTGCCGGCATTCACGCTCGCGTTCATGGGCGTCATGTACTTCTTCTACGGCACTGTGCCCGCGATGGGCGAGATGCGCATGACGTTCTTTTTCGTGTTTCTGGCGCTGACGAGCGGCGTATTGGCAGTGTATAACGCGCAGTGGCAGACTTTTTTCGGCGAGGTCGTCTCCGACCCGCGCGAGCGCAACGGCGTCTACGCATCGCGCAACCGCTTCATGTTCGCCGTTGGCACGCTGACGCCCTTGCTGTGCGGCGCGGCGATGTCGGCATGCGTGCAAAGCATAGACAAGCTGGCTGTGCTGCGCGCCTTCTATTACACCTGCGGTGCGGCAATGCTGCTGGCTGCGCTGACCCTCTCGCGTATGCCCGTTCAGGCTCGTCCCGCCGGTGCAAAGGGATTCTCCCTGTCTGATGCCGCAGCTGCGCTGAGCACTGCGGCACGCAGCCGCAGGTTCCGATCGTTTTTTGGCTGCATCATGTTCTTCTACCTGAGCTGGCACGTCGACTGGAGCCTGTGGTTCATCGCGCAGACGCAATACTGCGGCATGTCTGAGCTGAACATGAGCGTGCTCAATGCGCTGTGTTGCGTCACGCAGTTGCTGACCATCGGCTGGTTTGCCCGGCTCAACCAGAAGCGTGGCGTGGGCTTTTCGCTGCTCTTTGGCATCGGGGGCCTGATGCTTTGCCCGCTGACGGTCTGCCTTTGCCTCGCCCTTCCGCACGCCGCGCGGCCGCCCGTATTCATCGTGCTGGTCACGCTGCTGTACGCGCCGCAGAGCTGCATCAACCTGTGCGTCGTGCAGATGCTGCTCTCCGCCGTGCCTGAGCGGGGTCGCTCGCTGATCGTCAGCCTGTATACGATCGTTGTGACGCTCTCCAACAGCCTGATGCCGCTCCTTGGCGTTCAGCTCTACACGTGGCTGGGCGCCAGCGCGCAGGCCCTGCTGGCGATCAACCTGTGTGTGTCCCTATGGCGCGCCACGGCGCTGTGCATCTTCGCGCTGCGCTGGCGCAGGCAGCGGGCGTAGAGGTCTGACAAATGCCGCGTCCCGCGATTGCAACCGCGCGCCGAATGCGCTATAATGGAACGGTACTGAAAGGATGACCCGCACATGCTGAACCGTTCTGAAATCAAGCTCGGCGCGCGCGCAGCGGTGTGGCAACGGCCGCTCGGCCCCGCGCTGGCGGTGTTGCTTGCGCGCCTTCCGGGCATCGTGCTGGGCGTTTCCGCCTATTCGATCGTGCGCTATCTGATCGCCGGCCGCGTCGATCTGCACAGCTTTTTCGTCGGCCTGTTGGCGCTTTGCGTCTCGCTGTTTGTGACGCTCCCGCTCAATGTGTCGCTGGCCGGCTATTTTATCGCGCTCGTCAGCGGCAGTCCACAGCGTGTGCCCTCGCTGCTGGCGATCTTCTCGGACATGGCGCAATACCGCCACGCCTATTTTGCCGGCTTGAGCGTCTTCGCACGCCAGGCGGTCTGGTGCGGCCTGGCGTTTTTGCCGTGCGCGCTCTCTCATGTATTGCGCGCCGCCCACGCCGCACCGCCCCCGGCGTTGAACGCGCTGTGGCTGGCGGGCGCCGTGCTCTTTCTCTCCACCATTGTCCTGTGCGCGCTGCGCTACGCGTTTGCTGCGCACTTTGCATGGGAATACACCTACCTGACGGCCTCCGAGGCGGTTGACATGTCCGTCGCCGCCACGCGCGGGCGGATGAGCGAGCTCCTGTTGCTGCTGGCCAGCTTTCTCCCCTGGCTGCTGCTGTGCGTGGCGACGGCCGGACTGGCCTCGCTGTGGGTGCTGCCCTATCTGGACGCGACGCTCGCGGCCTATTACCTGATTCTCAAGCGGCAGGAGGGCATCCGGCTGCCCACGCCCAAGGAGTACACCGATGTCTGATTGTATGCGGTTGGACCGCTTTCTTTCGTTCATGGGATGCGGCACGCGCGGCGAGGTGCGCGACGCGCTGCGCGCGGGGCGCGTGACGCTGGAGGGGCGCACGGAGCGCGACGGCGGCCGGCGCATCGACGCGCAAGGCGCGCGCGTGACGTTTGACGGCAACCCGCTTGCCTACAAGCCCCATCGCCACCTGATGATGAACAAGCCCGCCGGCGTGCTGACCGCCGCGCGCGACGCGCGCCAGCCGACGGTGCTTGACCTGCTGGCCCCGCTCTACCGCGCCTGCGGCTGCATGCCGGTCGGGCGGCTGGACAAGGACACGGAGGGCCTGCTGCTGCTTACCAGCGACGGCGAATTGGCCCACCGGCTGCTCGCCCCCAAGCGGCATGTGGACAAGGTCTACTTTGCTCAGGTGGACGGACCGCTGGGCGACGCCGACGCGCAGGCCTTTGCCGAGGGGCTTCAGCTCAGCGACTTTCAAGCGATGCCGGCGCGTCTGGAGATCCTGCACAGCGCGCCGGAAGGCGCCGAGGCACGGGTGACGGTGCAGGAGGGCAAGTTTCACCAGGTCAAGCGCATGTTCGCCGCGCGCGGCGTACAGGTGACACATTTGAAGCGGCTGTGCGTCGGTCCTGTACCGCTCGATCCGGCGCTGAAGCCGGGCGCATACCGCGAGCTGACGGATGCGGAGCTCGCCGCGCTGGAACACTGCGTGCGGGCAGGCCCGCCGTGAGGAGGACGCCATGGCAAGCGATCACTACTATACGCAAGACCCCGTCTCCGCGCACGACGTGCGGACGTTTCCCTTCGCGTTTGAGGGGCGTACGCTCTCGTTTACGACCGATGCAGGCGTCTTCTCGAAGGGACACGTCGATCCGGGCACGCTGCTGCTGGCCCGTTCGCTGCCCGCGGATCTCTGCGGCCGCGCGCTCGACCTGGGCTGCGGCTGGGGCGCGCTGAGCGTGCTGACGCTGTGCCGCTTCCCGCAGCTGGAGCTGGTCATGTCCGACATCAACCGCCGCGCGCTCGACCTGGCGCAGCAAAACGTTCAGGCCAACGGCATGCGCGCGCAGGCCGTGCACAGCGATGGACTGCAGGCGGTCCAGGGCACGTTTGACGCGGTGTTGACCAATCCGCCCATTCGCGCGGGCAAGCAGGTGATCTACGCGATGTTCGCCGACAGCCGCGCGCGCCTGCGGCCTGGAGGCCGGCTGATTCTGGTGATTCGCAAGCAACAGGGCGCGCCCTCGGCGCAAAAATACCTGAGCACGCTCTTTGGCCGGGTCGAGCTGCTCGCACGCGATGCGGGCTACTGGATCCTGTGCTGCACGGTCTGAACACGTTGTCCGATTCATCTTGAACACACATAGGAGGATGCGATCCATGGAAACCTTCGACTTTTCCTATTTTGACCGGGGGATTGACCGCGTGGGAACCGACTGCGAGAAGTGGGACTTCCTGCGCCTGCGCGAGGGCGCGGACGTGCTGCCCATGTGGGTGGCGGATATGGACTTCCCCTCGCCGCCCGCTGTGAGCGAGGCGCTCGTACGCCGCGCCCAGCACGCGACCTACGGCTACACCGAGCCGATCGACGCGGACTTCACCTCGGTCATCGACTTCTGGCAGCGCCACCACGGCCTGACGCTGACCAAGGAGGAGATCACGCTGTTGCCGTGCGTGGTCACCGGCCTGCGCATGGGCGTGCGCACGATGACGCAGCCGGGCGACAGCGTGATCATCCAGCCGCCGGTCTACGGTCCGTTCTTCGCCTCGATCCGCGACAACGGCCGGCAGATCGTCGAAAATCCGCTGCTGCATAGCGGCGACCGTTGGGAGATGGAGTTTGACGGCCTGGAAAACTGCCTGCGCGGCGGCGCAAAGCTGCTGCTGCTGTGCAACCCGCACAACCCGGTCGGCCGCGCGTGGGATGTGGACGAGCTGACCCGCGTAGTCGAGCTGTGCGCCCGCTACGGCGCGAAGATCGTGTGCGATGAGATCCATGCGGACTTCGTCTTCACGCCCAAGCGCCACGTCCCGATCCTGTCCATCCCCGGGGCGGAGCACGTCGCCATTTCGCTGGCCGCCGCGAGCAAGACGTTCAACGTCGCGGGCCTCAAGCAGGCGGTGATGTTTGCCAAGGACGAGGCGATGCGCGCCGCCATCGTGCAGGAGATGACCGCCTGCGGCGTGGTCAGCGGCAACCAGTTTGCGCTGGTGGGCACGCGCGCGTGCTACCTGCATGGCGACGCGTGGTTGGCGGGGCTCAAGGAATACCTGAAGGCCTCGCGCGAGATCGTCTACGACTTCATCCGGGAGCGCCTGCCCCACATCGGCGTATCCGAGCTGGAGGCGACCTATCTGATGTGGCTGGACTGCCGCAGCCTGGGCGTCTCCGGCGAGGAGCTGCGCCGGCGCACGATCAAGGGCGCAGGCGTCGCGCTGACCGACGGCGAATTCTTCGGCACGCAGGGCGAGGGCTTCCTGCGCCTGAATATCGGCTGCCCGCATGCGCAGCTGCGCGAGGCGCTCGCCCGCCTGGAGAAGGCGCTGAAGAAGGACTGAGTTCCCCCGGGCGTCAGTCCCTGCCGGGCCGGCGCCCTGACATTCACTTTGCAAGGAGGTCGTCATCATGAACAATCCCGCTCTGGACAAGGCCGTCGAGGCCCTGCGTCCCCAACTCGAGCAGACGCTCGCCGCATGGATCCGCATTCCCTCCGTCAAGGACGCCCCGCAGCCCGGCGCGCCCTTTGGCGCGGACGTGCGCCGCATGCTCGACCGCGCGATCGAGGACGGCCGCGCGCTGCTGGGCAACGCGCGCGACGTGGATGGCTACGCCTGTGACATGGAGATCGGCCAGGGCGAGGACGTCATCGGCATCCTGGCGCACCTGGACGTCGTGCCCGCCGGCGACGGCTGGCAGGTCGATCCCTTCGGCGCGCAGGTCGTGGACGGCAAGATGTACGGCCGTGGCACCAGCGACGACAAGGGACCTGCCGTCGCGGCGCTATACGCGATGAAGGCCGTGCAGGATGCGGGCATCCCGCTGAGCAAGCGCGTGCGCCTCATCCTCGGCTGCGACGAGGAGAGCGGCATGGAGGACATCGCCTACTACGACAAGGCGATCGGCCTGCCCGCCGTGGGCTTCTCGCCCGACGCAGAGTTCCCCGTCATCAACACGGAAAAGGGCATTTTGCAGATGCGACTGCATGCCCCGCTCACGTGCGACCGGCTCGTGTCCATCCAGGCGGGCACGCGGCCCAACGTCGTGCCGGGCACGGCGACGGCCGTCGTGCGCGGCGAGGATACGGTCCAGCGCGCGGCCGCGTTTGCGCAGCAGGCGGACATCCGCCTGGGCAGCGAGCCGGCAGAGGGCGGCGCCTTCCGCCTGACGGTCACGGGCGTGCCCGCGCACGCCTCCACCCCCTGGCAGGGCGTCAACGCCGCCGGGCAGCTGCTGCGCGTGCTGCAGGCCGCGGGCGTGGGCGGCGACTGCCTCTCCACGCTGGCCGACGCCATCGGTCATGACTCGGACGGCACGGGTCTGGGCATCGCCGGTTCGGACGGCGTCTCCGGCCCGCTGACGGTCAACCTGGGCCTGCTCTCCTACGACGGACAGGCGCTGCAGGCCACGCTCGACTGCCGCTACCCGGTCTTCTTCAGCGACGCGCAGATCGTGCGCTTCGTCAAGCTGCGCCTCTCCGGCGCGGGCTTTGAGGTCGAGACCGGCCACGGCGCGCAGCCGCACCACGTGCCCGCATCCAGCGCCATCGTGCAGACGCTGCTCAAGGTCTACGGCGAGCTGTCCGGCCGCGAGGCCAAGGTCATCGCCATTGGCGGCGGCACGTACGCCCGCTGCATGAAGCAGGCGGTCGCGTTCGGCCCGCTCTTCCCCGGCGAGGAGGAGCTGGCGCACCAGGCGGGCGAAAACGTCGACCTGGCGCAGCTGGTGCTCAGCGTGCGCATCTTCGCCTACGCCATCGCGGAGCTCGCCGGCGTGTGAGCGACCCCAAAAAACATCCCCGGCAGCCTGACGGCTGCCGGGGCTTTCTGCGGGGTCACAGCTCGAGCGTCATGCCGTCGTACGCGGAGCGCACGCACGTGCCCTCCAGCATCGGACACAGCAGGTCGTAGGGCGGCGTGCGGTGCGGGCTCATGTGCGTGAGCCACACCTGCGGCTCACCGTTGAACAGGCCGTTCTCCTCAAAGAAGCGCACCTCGTCCCACACGCGCCCGAGCGTCATGTGCCCGCGCCCCTTGTTCACCTCGCCAAACGTCGCCTCCATGATCACCGCGTCCACCTTGTGCGCGCGCAGGCAGTCCCGCGTGCGCTCGACATACGTGTCCGAGTCCGTCGCATACAGGAACGTCTTGCCCTGCGCGTGGATGAGGTAGATCATGCCGCGCTCGCCGCCCTCCATGTGGCTGGCGATCATGGGGATGAAGTCCACGCCCGCGTGGTGATACTCCTGATAGACCTGCGGGATCGTGAAGTCCATCGCGTAGTCCGCGACCTCGCGATTCTCAAAGATGGCATTCATCCGCGCCCAGACCCCGCGGTTGCCAAACACGCGCAGCAGCGGCAGCTCGCCAAAGCGCGCGCAGGGCGCGGCGTAGCGCTCCGATTCCGGCAGCGCGTCCGCGCCATAGGCCTTGTAGCGCCAGTAGAGCATCTGCGGGTCGAAGTGATCCTCGTGCGGATGCGTGCACAGCAGCAGCTCCGTGCCCAGCAGGTCCACGCCGTAGTGCGCCGCCTTGTTGAACACATCCGCCGGGAAGTCCACCAGGCATTTGTCCGCAAAGTGGATGGAGCTGGTGAAGCGCACGTTGCGCCCGCCATGCGTGCGCGCATACGTGCAGTAGTCGCATTGACACCACGCGCCGGGGTAGAGCTCGGCCGCGCCGGTGCCCAAAAAGGTGATCTTCATCGCTGTTCTCCTTTCCTCGATCCGCCGCCCTCGTCCCCTATGCGATGCGGGCGGTCGCGACCATTCCAAATGCATCCATGCCGCCGATTCCGGCACATCACAAGGGAGGCTTTTGTCCATGTCCACACTCGTCAAGCTTGAAACCCACCTGCACACCAGCGAGGTCAGTCAGTGCGGGCGCATCCCCGCGCGCGAGATGCTCCGCAAATATCATGCGGCCGGCTATGGCGCAGTCGTCGTGACCGATCACTTCCTGCCCGGCCGGTTTCACAGCCGCGCGGCGCGAGAGACGTTCCTGACCGGCTATCGCCTGGCCGCGCAGGAGGGCGCGGCGCTGGGGCTGACGGTGCTGCCCGGCATGGAGCTGCGCTTTGCGGGCGGGGACGAGGACTTCCTCGTCTACGGCCTGACCGAGCAGGACATCGTAGAGCGCCTGCCCGACGCCGTGTGCGAGGACGGGCTGCCCGCCTTTCACGCGCTGTGCCGGGCGCGCGGCTGGCTGATCTACCAGGCGCATCCCTTCCGCCCGCATCTGCGCGCCATGCCCGCGCAGGACCTGGACGGCGTGGAGACGCGCAACTGCAACCCGCGCCACGACAGCCACAACGACCTGGCAGCGGCGTATGCGGCGAAGTGGGGCCTACGCACGCTGTGCGGCTCGGACGCGCACCAGCCGGAAGACGTGGCCGCCGGCGGCATCCTCGTGCCCGAAGAGGCGCTGACGCCCGCGGGCCTTTCGCAGTATCTGGCGCGCACGCCGGACCCGGCGTTCATCCTGCCCTGACGCGCATCCCCTCCACCCGTGCGGGCGGAGGGGATGTGCTTATTCTGCGATGGGCATCTCGGTCATGCGCAGGTTCGTGCAGCCGTAGGGGATCATGCGCACCGCGCGCGCCGGGCCGGTCGCCTGGCGGCTCTCGGGCGCGGGCGTGCACACGCCATGCTCCTCATGCCACTCGACCGGCGCGAGCTGCGCGGTGATCTCGACCGGCGCCTGCGCCGGGTCAAACGGACGGTCGCCGACCTCGTGCTCACGCACGGAGAACTCCGCGCCCGCAAACGCGTAGTTCCAGGCCGACTCGGGGAAGATCTCGTAGTCGCAGTAGGGATACTTGCGCTCCACGCCCTTGTCGGTATACTCGCGCTTCTCCCAGCGCTCGTCGATGGCCACGCTGTACAGCAGCGGGCCGCGCCACAGGCAACGCATGTCGCCCGGACGCTCCACGAGCGCGCAGTCAAAGTCGATCGCGACCTCCACCTGCTGCGTGCCCTGCCATGTGCGCCGGATCGCGAAAAACGCGCCGGGCTGCGCGGCTGCGCCGTCGACGCGCGCGCCGGACGCCGCCGCGGGGATGCGCACGTAGAGCGTGAACGCAACGGGCCTGTCCGTCTCTACCTCGTAGCGCAGCGAGCCCTTGAACGGATAGTCCGTGCAAAGCGAGACGCGCACCTGTGCGCCGTCCTGCTCAAAGCGCACCTCGCCGGGAGCGATCAGGCAGGAGGCCAGGCCGTCCTGCGCGCGCATGAACAGCGAGCTTGCGAACTTGGGCCAGCCCTGGTTGAAGTTAGCGGTGCAGCAGCCGAAGTTCGGCTCCAGGCCGAACAGATGCGAGTCCGGCCCATTCGTGCCGAAGACGACGTGGTCCTCGGGCAGGCGCTCGCACCGGATCTGGTTGGTCATCTGGTCATACTGGTGCGTCCACATGTCGGGGCTGATTGCGGCGGGCAGCGCGTTGAAGGCCAGGCGCTCCGCCTCGTCCGCCCAGTGCGGATTGCCGCTGACGGCGAGCATCTGTTCGAAGGAGTACATCGCCTCCACGACGCTGCACAGCTCCGAGCCCTGCACCGGGCTCAGGCCCGCCGTGCACTCGTCGCCCGTGAAGTGCCCCACGGCCATGCCGTGGTGGCGCTTGAGCGTCCCGTGCGCCAGCAGGCCGAACGCGTCGGGATCGCCGCCCGTCAGGCGGCTCATGAGCGACTCCTGCTTGAGGCACATCGCCAGATTGACCACATGCGTGTCAAACGTCCACTCGCGCCGCGGCTCGGCGTCGCGATAGGGCGTGAAGATCTGCCGGTAGTCCATGCCCTGCGTGCGCAGGCGGTAGCACAGGTCGATCAGCCATTCCTCGCCCGTGCGCTCGTAGAGCCAGTAGATCGGGATCAGGCACTCGTACCAGCGCGCCGCGCCCCAGCCGAAGAGCGTGTGGAAGTGCATGTGCTCCTTCAGCCGCCACAGCGCGCGCTTCATCGCGCCGGGAATGCGCTCGTCGCCGCTCAGGTCCGCATACATCGCCAGCACCTTGAGGATGAGCATGTACGCCCACACGTCGTACGTGGCGCGCTCCTCCTGCGCGCACGGGCAGATCCAGCCATCCTCCTCCTGGCGCGCGAGGATGCCGTCGATGTAGCGCTTGGCACGCGCCTTGAGATCGTCGTCGTCCAGCAGGTAGGCCAGCGGCACAAATCCATCCAGCCAATAGGGCACGCGCTCCCAGCCGTCGCGATCGCCGCCGATCCAGCGGCTGTCGCGGATGTCGGGCCAGATCTGGTCCAGATGGCCGCTCAGGCCGTCGGCCTGGATGCGCAGCTGGCGCAGCAACCAGCCCTGGGCCTTGACCTCCCCGTGCGTAAACGGCGTGAAATACGTCTTACCAAGCATCCATTCTCTTCCTTTCTCTATCTCAGCTGCGCATCTGAATGCGCAGCGGTCTCGCTCCGGTCAGGCGCGCGCTGCGCGCATCCGGCTGGCTGCCGCCGACGTAGAGGCTGTACGTGCCGCCCGGGCGCACCCGCGCGCCCGCCTCATCCACGACGGTGAACGCCTCCGGCGCAAGCTCCAGCGCCACGCGCCGCTTCTCGCCCGCCGCCAGGCGCACGCGTGCAAACGCGCACAGGCGCGGGTTGGGCGGGCTACAAGGCGAATCCTCGGCCCTGATATAGACCTGCACGACCTCTTCGGCGTCCATCGCGCCCACATTTTGCACCGATACCCACAGCGCGCCGTCCTCCACCGCCGCGTCCGAATAGACGAAGCGCGTGTAGGACAGGCCATAGCCGAACGGATAGAGCGGCTCGCCGGTGAAGTAGCGGTACGTGCGGCCGGCCATCGCATAGTCCTCAAAGGGCGGCAGGTCGTCCACGCTGCGGTAGAACGTCACCGGCAGGCGGCCCGAGGGCGACACGCGCCCAAAGAGCAGGTCGTACAGCGCCGTGCCGCCCGCCTGGCCGGGATACCAGGCCATGAGCACGGCGTTTCCCTCCTCCACGCGCAGGGCGCTACCCGCAAACACGACGGTCACGACGGGCTTGCCAACCTGGCACACGGCCTGCAGCAGCCTGCGCTGGCAGGCGGGCAGCTCCAGGTCGCGCTTGTCGCCCGCGTCGCCCTCCTCGCCCTCGACGGTCGCATCCAGGCCCAGGCACAGGATCGTCACATCCGCGGCCTCCGCCGCGGCGACGGCCTCGGCGATGCGGTCGCCCGGCAGCGACTCGGGCGTGGAGCGCTCCTTCGTCAGTTCGCATCCGCGCGCATAGATCACGCGCGCCTTGCCCGCCAGCTCCGTACGCAGCGCCTGCAGCGGCGTCACGAAGCGCGAGGACTTGCCGTTGTAGTTGCCCTCCAGCGCGGCCTGGCTGTCCGCGTTGGGTCCGACGATCGCCACGCAGCGCAGCGCGTCTGCACGGAGCGGCAGCACGCCGTCGTTTTGCAGCAGCACCATCGACCGGCGCGCCGCCTGCAGCGCCTTGTCCGCATGCGCATCGCAATCGCACGCGTCAAAGCCGATGCGGTCGTACTCGCAGTCGTCGTCCATCATGCCCAGCTTGATGCGCGTGGCCATGACGCGCTCGGCGGCCCGGGCGATGTCCTCGGCTGAGATCAGGCCGTCCTGATACGCCTGCAGCAGGTGCAGATAGGTCACGCCACAGTTGAGGTCGCAGCCGCGCTTGAGCGCAAGCGCCGCGCTCTCGGGCGCGGTGGCGGTGACGAGGTGGTGCATGTGAAAGTCCGCGATCGCCCCGCAGTCGCTGACGAAATGGCCCTCAAAGCCCCACTCGCCGCGCAGGATGTCGACCATCAGCCGCCTGGATGCGCAGCAGGGTTCGCCCTCAAAGCGGTTGTACGCGCCCATGACGGCCTCGACGCGCGCCTCCTTCACCAGCGCCTCGAACGCCGGCAGGTACGTCTCGCGCAGGTCCTTTTCGCTCACGCGCGCGTCAAACTCGTGGCGCAGGCGCTCGGGGCCGGAGTGCACGGCCATGTGCTTGGCGCACGCGGCCGCCTTGAGGTAGCGCCCGCGCCCCTGCAGGCCGCGCACGAAGCGCACGCCCAGGCGCGCGGTCAGATAGGGATCTTCGCCGTAGGTCTCCTGCCCGCGGCCCCAGCGCGGGTCGCGGAAGATGTTGACATTGGGCGACCAGAACGTCAGGCCCTTGTAGATGCCGCGATCCCCGTGCGCGCGCGCCATGTTGTACTTGGCGCGGCCCTCCGTAGCGATGACATCCGCGATGTCCTCCATGTCGTCCTGGCTGAACATCGCCGCCAGGGCGATGGCCTGCGGGAACACCGTGGCCGTGCCCGCGCGCGCCACGCCGTGCAGCGCCTCGTTCCACCAGTTGTAGGCCGGGATGCCCAGCCGCTCGATCGCGGGCGCATCGAAGCGCAGCTGCGAGGCCTGTTCCTCCAGCGTCATCTGTGCGACGAGCGCGCGGGCGCGCGTCATGGCTTCCTGCGTCGTCATGTGTGCACCTTCTTTTCTGCGCGCCTGGGCGCGCCTATTCATTGGCCTTATGATACGGCCTGTGCAGCGGCGTGTCAAGCGCACTTTTCTTTGATTGTTCGCTTGAACGCAGGCCGCGCCGGCGGTATACTGGACACAGCGCAAATCCTCTTTGGGGGAAGGACGGATGGGGCATGCACACGGATGGAAGACGGGCGTGGGATGTGCGGATCGCCCTCGTGGGCGGGACTGCGGACGGGCGCGCGCTGCAGCTGATGGAAGATCTGTCGCTGGAGGAATCGGTCGCAGGCACGCTCGCGCTGTGGGATGCGGACGCCGCCGGCTGCGCGCGCGCCGCAGCGCTGGGCACGCGAATGCGTCGCGAGCCCGGCGCGGCAGGACGGTTCGCCTTCACGGCCTGCCGGTCGCAGGCCGAGGCGCTGGACGGCGCGGACTTCGTGTGCGTGTTCGGCCGCGCGCCCTCGCCGCGCGAGCTGGAATCCGACCTGCATGCGCCGGAGCTGTGCGGCGTCTATCAGGGCGCGGGCGACGCGGCAGGGCCGGGCGGCCTGATGCGCGCGCTGCGCATGGGGCCCGTGCTGGAGCGGCTGGCGCTGGACGTCAAAGCGCGCTGCCCGCGGGCGTTCGTGCTGCTGCTGTGCGATCCCATTGCGCACGGCCTGCGGGCGATGTATGCCGCCTATCCGCAGATCCGCGCGCTGGGCCTGACCGCAGACGTGCCCGACGCGCTCGCGCTGCTGTGCCGCGCGCTGTACGAGATGCGCGGCGTGGCGGGCGCACGGGCGCGCGAGGTCGTATGCGCTGCGGCGGGCGTCAGCCGCTTTTGCTGCATCACGCAGGCTACGTGGCGCGACGTCGATCTGATGGGCGTCTTGCAGGACTTCGCGCGCAAGTTCGCCGTGTCCGGCTATGCCGAGGGGCAGGAGGAAGCATGGCTTTCCGACCCCTCCGCCTGCGCGCGCCGCGTACAGCTGGACCTGAGCCTGCGCCTGGGCGCGTTGCCCGCGGGCGAGGACCGGCGGCTGGCGGACTTTCTGCCCAGCACGCGCTACCTGCGCACGCCCGAGTGCGCGCTCGAGTGGAAGTTTGGCCGCACGGGCGCCGCGTTCTACCGGGATCAGCGGCGGACGCTCGATGCGCGCGCGGCAAAGCTGCTAGCAGGCGAAGAGCCGTTTGATCTGGCGCCCTCGGGCGGTCCGGTTGCGGCGGCGCTGCGCGCGCTGTGCGGCCTGGGCGACGCGCTCGTCAGCGCCAGCCTGCCCAATGCCGGACAGATCGAGAACGCGCCGCGCCTTGCGACGGTGGAGACGCCCGTGCTGCTGCGCGCGGGGTCTGCCGTGCCGCTGATGTCCGGGCCGCTCGCGCCGCCGCTTTCGGCGCTGCTCGCGCCGGCCTTCGCCGCGCAGGAGGGCGTGCTCGCCGCCCTGCGGGCGCATGACGCACAGCAGGCCGTCGCGGCCTTTCTGGGCGATCCCATGCTCTGCCGCGTGCCCGAACGCGCCGCGCTCAAGCTCATGCGCACCATGCTGCAGGACTGCGCCGAATCGCTGCGCGGCTGGAACCTGGAGGTCCGATAGGGCAAGACAAGGGCGCGGGGGAGACGAACGTCTCCCCCGCGCCCTTTTGACGCTCACTCGTGGCGCAGCGCCTCGATGGGATTGAGCTTGCTGGCCTTGTTGGCCGGATAGATGCCAAACAGCACGCCGATGCACACCGCAAACGTGAGCGCGAGCGTCGCGCTGCCCGGCGAGACCGCCAGCGTCGGGATGCCCATGGGCCCGCGCAGCGCCATCAGCAGCGCCGTCGAGACGGCCAGGCCGATCAGCGCGCCCGCCACGGACAGCACGATCGCCTCGACCAGGAACTGCATGAGGATCGCGCTGCGCGGCGCGCCGATGGCCTTGCGGATGCCGATCTCGCGCGTGCGCTCCGTGACCGACACGAGCATGATGTTCATGATGCCGATGCCGCCCACGAGCAGCGCGATGCCGGCGATGCCGGTGATCAGCGTGGTGAGCGTGGCGGTGACCTCATCCATCATGTCCAGCACGGCGGACTGGCTGGTCAGGGAGAAGTCGTCGTCCGGATCGCTCACGCGCGCGGAGACGAAGCGGCGCAGGCGCTGCTCGGCCTGGTCCATGACGTCCTCCGACGCGCCGGAGGCGTAAAAGCTCGTGATGGACGTGGAGCCGAACATGCGCTGGGCGAGCGTAAAGGGAATGATGATCTTCTCGTCGTCGGAGATGATCATGCTCGAGCCCTGCTCCTCCAGCACGCCCACGATGCGCAGGTCGTACCCGCGCACGGACACGCTCTGGCCCACGACGTCGCGCGTGCCGAAGAGCCGGTCGGCGACCTTGACGCCGATGACGCACACCGGCAGGCGCAGGTCGTTGTCCAGCTCGCCGACGGTCACGCCCTGCTCGACCTCGAGCTGGCGAATGTAAAAGTAGGACGCGCCCACGCCCTCGAGCGTGCAGTCGTAGGTGTCCAGCGTGGACTTGGCCGTCACGCTCTGGCTGAGGACGGGCGACACGGCGCTGATCGTCTCCCCGTCGGCGAGCGAGGCGAGGTTGTCCAGGTCGATGCCGGTGTAGCGGTCGGTCTTGACCGTCACCTGCATCAGGTTCGCGCCCAGATCCTCGATCTGGCCGGTGACGCTGTCCATCGCGCCCTCGCCCAGCGAGGAGAGCACGACCACTGCCACCACGCCGATGATGACGCCCAGCACCGTCAGGAACGAGCGCATCTTGTTGGACAGGATCGAGGAGAGAGCCATCTTGATCGACTGCTTCATGCGCCGCCTCCTTCCACGGCCCGGCTGCCGCCCGGCTCCACCTCGCTCAGGCGGCCGTCGCGGATGTGCACGCAGCGCGGCGCGCGCGCGGCGATCTCCGGGTTGTGCGTGATGAGCACGATGGCGTTGCCCTGCGCGTGCAGCTCCTCGAGCATGTCCATGATCTCCACGGTGGTCTTCGAGTCGAGGTTGCCCGTCGGCTCGTCGGCCAGGATGATCGACGGACGCGTGACGACCGCGCGCGCCACGGCCACGCGCTGCTGCTGGCCGCCCGACAGCTGGTTGGGCCGGTGGTGCATGCGCTGGCCCAGGCCCACACGGCTGAGCGCCTCGCCCACGCGCACGCGCCGCTCCTTCTCGCTCACGCCCTGATAGATCAGCGGCAGCTCGACATTCTCATAGGCCGTCAGCTTCTGCAGCAGGTTGAACTGCTGGAACACAAAGCCGATCTTGCGCCCGCGGATGGCCGCAAGCTGGCGCTGGCTGTAGCGCGCGATGTCCACGCCGTCCAGCCGGTAGACGCCGCCGTCGGCCGCATCCAGGCAGCCGATGATGTTCATGAGCGTGGACTTGCCCGAGCCCGACGGCCCGATGATCGACACGTACTCGTGGTCGCCGACCGTCAGGTTCACGTGGTCGAGCGCCGTGACCGTCTCGCCGCCGAGCACGTACCGCTTTTGGATGTCCTCCAGTTCGATCATAATCACATGCTCCTCATCGACATCATGGTATCCAGCAGGCTGTTGCCGCTGCGCACGAGCACGACCTCGTCGCCCTCGGACAGGCCGGAGAGGATCTGGGCCTGCTCGCCCGCAACCAGGCCAACCTGCACCGGCGTCATCAGCTGCGGCGCGATGGATTGCAGCAGCGCGGCGTCATCCGGCTGCGCGAACGGATTGGCGCGCTGCGAGCGCGGCACGCTCGCGCCCGCCAGGTCCGCATCGGTGGGCATGCGCATGACATAGTAATCCTCGCCCACGGTCTGCAGCGCCGCCACCGGCACGAGCAGCGTGCCCTGCGCGCTGTCCACCTCGATGTCGCCGGAGGCGCTCATCTGCGGCAGCATGCCGTCCTGGCCGTCCATGTAGAGGAGTACGTCATAGCGCGTGATCTCGCCCGTGCGCTCGCCCAGTGGCAGCACGCGGTCGACCACCGCCTGATAGGTATGGCCCGGCAGCGCATCCAGCTTGACCTGCGCCGTCTGCCCCGGCTGCACGGAGGCGATGTCCAGCTCATCCACGGCCAGGCGCACCTTCATGCGCGTGGCGTCCAGCACCGTGGCGGCGACCGTGCCCGCCTGCGCGCTCATGCCCTCGTGCAGCGCGACGGCATCCACCGTGCCCGCAATGGGCGCGCGCACCTGCAGGTTTTCAATGTCGCGGCGCACGGCCTCGACGTCGCGCCGCTTCTGCTCCAGCTCGAGCAGGCGCTCCTCCAGCGTCAGGGAGACGGGGCCGCTCTCGAGCGTGAAGAGCGTGTCGCCCGCGTCCACCTCGTCGCCCTCCTCGACCGACACGCGCCGCACGATGCCCGACACGCCCGTGACACGCACGGGCTTGCTCACCTCCAGCGCGCCCATGCCGACCTCCTCGCCCGACGTGAGGCGCACCGAGGCCGTCTCGCTCGCCGCGTATTCGTCGTTGCGGATCGTGACGACCGCCTGGCCGTCCGCCACGGACGTCACCGTGCCCTCCTCGACCTTGCCGTCCACGTGGACGCGCACCTCCTGGCCCGCCTCCAGCGCCTGCGCCGGCACGGTCACGTTCATGCGCCCGTCAGAGGAGATCACCATCAGCGCGCCATACTGGCCCTGCACGGTCTCCAGGTCGTCGCCCTCGGCGATGCGCAGCGCCTTCACGCGTCCGCCCACCGGCGCGCGCACCGTCGTGGAGCCATCCCGAATGCCCGCGGCCGACAGCTCCAGCTCCAGCTGGTACAGCTCGTCCTCCTGCGCGCGCAGCTGATCGCGCAGGTCCTCATCCTCCAGCGTGAAGAGCAGCTGCCCCGCCTCTACGGCATCGCCGTCCTCGACCCAGACCGTCTCCACGCGTCCGCCCGTCTGCAGGTAGACGTCGCGCTCCTCGCACGCCTCCAGCGTGCCCGTGCCGTGCACGGTCGCGGAGATATCTCCGCGCGTGACCTGCGCGCCCTCCAGGTTCAGCGAGGCGGCCGTCAGCGTCCCGCCGCCGCGCGTCGCGCCATACAACAGCGCCGCTGCCGCCACGGCGGCGACGGCGATGATCGCGATTCCCTTTTTCTTCATGCTCAATCTCCCATTCCTTCGGTTTTCGGCAGAGGATAGTATACATTAGCCGCCTAATCATTGCAAGAGAAATGCGCTCACATACGCCCTTCCGCGCGCGAAATGTCGGATGCGGCGCTCCAAGCCTATGCCCGGCCCGGCCGGCCGATGCGAAAAAAGACTTGCGCAATCCGGCCGGAGGGATGATAATAGAGAGAAAGGCGACGCGCCCGCCAAAATGCCGGCCGGGCGCATCAAAGAGAGGTTTTGTGCATATGTCGTATCAGGCGCTCTATCGTCAATGGCGTCCCGCGCGCTTCGACGACTTCGTCGGGCAGGAAAACGTCATCGCCACGCTGCGCAATCAGGTGCAGTCCGGCCGCATCGCCCACGCCTATCTGTTCTGCGGCAGCCGCGGCACGGGCAAGACCTCTGCGGCCAAGGTGCTCGCCCGGGCCGTCAACTGCGAGCGGCCCGAGCGCGGGGAGCCCTGCGGCGCGTGCGCCACCTGCCAGGCGCTGCAGGCGGAAAACTGTCTGGACATCGTGGAAATCGACGCGGCGTCCAACAACGGCGTGGATGAGATCCGCGACCTGCGCGAGAAGGTCAAGTATCCGCCGCAGAGCGGGCGCTATCGCGTCTACATCGTCGACGAGGTGCACATGCTCTCGGCCGGCGCGTTCAACGCGCTGCTCAAGACGCTGGAGGAGCCGCCTGCGCACGTCGTATTCATCCTGGCCACGACCGAGCCGCAGAAGCTGCCCGCAACGATCCTCTCGCGCTGCCAGC
>CALVNS010000020.1 GCA_944349855.1 uncultured Eubacteriales bacterium
GGAGCGCGAGCAGATCTTCGGCGCGATCCCGTTCCTGGACGCGATCCTCAGCCCCGCGGGCGATCCCGGCGAGCTGCAGCCCCGCCAGTTCTTCCAGGTCGCGGGCCGCATGATGGCCGTGGCGCATCGCTTCCACCCGCAGGCGAAGGTCTACGTCGCGCCCCAGTCCTTCGCGCCCGAGGCAGACTGGTACGACGCCTTCTACCGCGAGGTCAGCCGCGAGCCCGACTGGCTCTACGGCGTGTGCTACGCGCCCTGGGTGCGCGACACCCTGCCCGAGATGGCCGCGCGCCTGCCTGAAAAGTACCGCGCGCGCATCCGCCACTACCCCGACATCACGCACACGGCCTCCTGCCAGTTTGAGGTGCCGCTGTGGGACGGCCCGCTCTCCATCGTGCACGGCCGCGAGAGCTGCTGCCCCCGCCCGCGCGCGATGAAGGCCATCCACAACCTGCACGCGCCCTACTGCATCGGCTCGCTGACCTACAGCGAGGGCATCCACGACGACGTGAACAAGTTCCTGTGGACCGACCAGGACGTGGACCCGGACCGCGACGCGCAGGGCCTCGTGCGCGACTACGTGCGCCTGCTGATCGATCCCGAGCACGTGGACGAGCTGACGGACCTGATCTTCGCGCTGGAGGACAACTGGAAGGGCCGCCTGGCGGACAACGGGGCCATCGAGCAGGTCTTCGCCCGCTTTGAGCGCCTGGACGCGGCCCTGCGCCCGCAGGTGCGGGACAACTACCGCTACCGGATGCTCTACCAGCGCGCGATGCTCGACGCCTATGCCCGCCGCCGCTTCCTGAGCGACGCGCGCCTGGAGCGGGAGGCGCTGGAGGAGCTGCGCCGCGCGCCCCAGACCGGCGCGGACGCGGCCGTGCGCGCGGCGTGGGCGATCTTCAACCGCACCTTCAACGAGCCCGTGGCGGAGGATCTGCGCTTCCGGCTGCAGGAGCTGGGCCAGAAGCTGTACGAGACGCCCGGCTGCCGCATGCAGCAGAGCACCTCCATGCACAACGCGCAGGCGTGGATCCGCGGCGCGTGGCTGGACACGCTGGACACGCCGCTCAACGACATGCAGTTCTACACCTGCCACTTTGGGCGCATCCTGCGGCTGCACGGCGAGGAGGAGAAGCTGGAGGCCATCCGCGCGCTGCTGCACCGCACCGACCCCGGCCCGGGCGGGCGCTACGTCAACCTGGGCGACCTGGACGACTTCCAGCGCTACGTCGTGCCCGGCAAGCCCTACGAGCAGGACCCCGGCATGCTCCGCTCGCCGCACCTGTTCCACGACCTGTACGGCCTGATGATGCGCTTCTACGCCGGGCGCGGCTGGGCGGGCGAGTTCCCCATCCCCATGCGCTGGGTGCACCGCGCGCGCACGATCTACGGCACGCCGCTGACGGTGCGCGTGGACGGCCTGGAGCCCGGCGCGCGCTACCGCCTGCGGGTGACCTACCCGGACATGATCGGCCAGACGCGCGAGCGGCTTGAGGTCGCGCTCTACGCCGACGGACGGCTCATCCACGACGCCGTGCGCCGCGACGAGGCCGGCCCCGGCGAGCCGGTCTACGGCTACGACCTGCCCGCGCCCGTCGGCCCGGACGGCGCGGTGACCCTCACCTGGCAGGCCTATGACACCCTGTATCCCACCGCCGTGTCCGAGCTGTGGCTGATCCGCGCCTAACGAAGGAGGTATCGTGATGAACAAGTTGGTGTCGGTCCGGCCGGTGCTCGTGTGCCCCCCGGACGCAGCCCCGCTGACCGCCCGCGCCGCGCAGGTCTTCGCTGAGGAGATCCAGCTGCACACCGGCCTGCGCCTTGCCACCTCCGCCTGCCCTGTCGGGGGCGTCGAGATGGCCGCCATCCTCACTGAGACGGACTTTTGCCGCCTCTTCCCCGAAAAGGTCGCCCTGCTGGAGCGCCTCCCCGCCCCCGGCCCCGAGGGCTTCCGCCTCTTCTTCGAGCAGGAGGACGGCGTGCGCCTCAACCTCTTTGCCGTCGGCTGCGACCCGCGCGGCGCCTTCTACGCCATGGGCAAGCTGCTGCGCCTGCTGCGCCTTTACGAGGGACGCATCTGCGCCGACTGGCTCTTTGACGGCCTGAGCAGCACCCCCCGCTACGCCATGCGCGGCCATCAGCTGGGCTACCGCGACAAGCAGAACACCCTGCCCTGCTGGTCCGAGGCCCAGTTCGACCGCTACATCCGCGATCTGGCGCTCTTCGGCTCCAACAGCATCGAGCTGCTCCCGCCCCGCACGGACGACAACCTCTTCTCCCGCGAGATGCAGCTCGATCCCTTTGACATGATGGTCCGCGTCGCCCGCATCGTCAAGAGCTACGGCCTGGACCTGTGGCTCTGGTATCCCAACATGGGCAAGGATTACCCCGCCTGCCTGCCCCAGGAGCTGCAGGAGCGCGAGCAGGTCTTCGCCGCGCTGGACGAGATCGACGGCATGCTCATCCCCGCCGGCGATCCCGGGGAAATATTTCCTGAACAACTCTTTCCAATTGCGGAACAATGTGCTACACTATTGCACAAGCACCATCCCCATGCCAAGGTCATGCTCGCGCCGCAGTGCTTTGCGCCCGAGCCGGGCTGGTATGAGGCCTTCTACCGGGAGGTTCAGAAGGAGCCGGCCTGGCTGTGGGGCGTGTGTTTCGCGCCGTGGGAGAAGGACTCCATTCAGGAGATGGTGGACAAGCTGCCGCCGGTCTACCGCGGACGCATCCGTCACTACCCGGATGTGACGCACGACATGGGCTGCCAGTTCGCGCTGCCAAACCGCGATCCCGCGTTTGCGATCGTGGAGGGGCGCGAGTGCTGCGACCCGCGGCCGCGGGCGATGAAGCACATCCACAACGCGTTCGCGCCCTACTGCGTGGGCTCGATCACCTACTCCGAGGGCGTGCACGACGACGTGAACAAGTTCGTGTGGGGCCTGCAGGACTGGGACGACGCCCAGTGCGCGCAGGACACGGTGCGCGAGTACGTGCGCTACTTCATCGACCCGGCGCTGGAGGAGGAGCTGACGCGCGGCATCCTGCTGCTGGAGGACAGCTGGGCCGACCCGCACCCCATCGGCGAGAACGGGAGCGTGCAGGAGGCCTATCGCCTGTTCACGGACGTGGACGCCCGCGCGAGCGAGGCGGTGCGCGGCAACTGGCGCTATCAGCTGCTGCTGCTGCGCGCGCTGGCCGACCGCTACATCCAGCAAAAGCAGCGCTATGACGACGGCCTGGAGCGCCAGGCGCGCGAGCGGCTGGCGGGGGCCGCGCAGGAGGGCGCCGTGCAGGCCATCCGCGGCGCGTTCGCCCTGCTGGACCGCGGGCGGGACGAGCCGTGCGATCCGCTGCTGCGCGCGCGGCTGCTGCGCCTGGCCGACGCGCTGCACGCCTCGTGCGGCATCAAGCTGACCACGCGCCGCCACGGCGGACAGCGCTGGGGCCGCGGCGCGTGGCTGGACCTGATCGATGTGCCGCTCAGCGACGCGCAGTACCTGCGCGTGACGATGAAGCGCATCCTGCGCCTGGAGTCGGAGCAGGAGCGCCTGGCGGCGATTGAGGCGATGCTCACGCGCACGCAGGTGCGCCCGGGAGACGTCTACGTGGATGTGGGCAGCGTGCAAAGCCGCGCGCTGATCCGCACCGACAGCTGCTGGGCGCGCGACCCCTCGCTGCTGCGCACGCCCTTCACGAGCGTGGACACGCAGGCGCTGGACCGGCTGCACATGCTCACCGGCACATGGCGCGAGGCGCCCGTGCCGCGCGCGCTGCTGACCTGCGCGCTGTCCTACTACGACACGCCGCTCACGCTGCGCATCCCCGGCGTACAGGAGGGGGCGGACTACCTGCTGCGCGTGGCGTATGGCGACGGCGGCCGCGGGCAGGACGTGCGGCTCACCTGCGGGGAGACGGTGATCCACGAGCGGATCGAGCCCTGCGACCCGGCTGCGCCGTGGCGCGAATACCGCGTGTCCGCCGCGTGCGTGCAGGACGGCGCCCTGACGCTGACCTGGCAGCCCTACGGCCAGGTGCACGGGGTGCGCGTGAGCGAGATCTTCCTGATCCGCCAGGACGGCCGGCAGGCCTGAGCCGGCGCCCAGGGCGAGGAGGGGACGCCCCGGGCGTTCGAACGAGATGAAAAGGAGCGCGGAGCCATGCTTCAAGCCAATCTTCAAACCAATGAGTGCAAAGTCAAGTCGCTGGCCAAGGCCATGCACGTGCTGGAATGCTTCTCCGTCAAGGCCCGGGAGATGGGCGTTTCGGAAATTGCGCAGCAGCTGGGCTATCAGAAGAGCACGGTGTTCAACATCCTCTCCACGTTTGAGGACCTGGGATATGTGGAGCAGAACCCGCAGACCGGAAAGTACTACCTGTCGCTGAAGATCATGCACTTCAGCTACATCGTCAACAGCCACCTCGACTTCCGGCGCATGTTCCAGGAGCCGATCAACCAGATCGCTCACGAGGCCGGCGAGGTCTGCTACCTGGGCATGCCCTACGACCACAAGGTGCTCTACCTCGACTCGGCCTTCCCCCAGGGCGGCGGCAACTACCGCTCCATTGCCGGCGAGACCGCGCCCATGTACTGCACCGGCCTGGGCAAGGCCATGCTCGCCTTCCTGCCAGAGGACGAGCGCGAGCTGGTCCTGCGCGAGCCGCGCGTCAAATACACCGACAACACCATCGTCGAGGAGAGCATCCTGCGCGAAAACCTGGACGAGGTGCGCAAGAACGGCTTCTCCGTGGACAACATGGAGCACGAGTTCGGCATCCGCTGCGTGGCCGTGCCCGTCTTCGGCGTGAACCGCGACGTCGTCGCCGCGGTCAGCGTCTCCGGCCCGTCGCTGCGCTTTGACCCCGTGTCGATCCTGCACAACTATCAAACAATCGCCAGAATCATCCAGCCGATGCAGTACAGGCTGTGATGTCCGGCAGACCAAAGGAGCGTTTTCCATGAACCGCAAACCCCGAATCCTGGTGGTCGGCAGCTTCGTGATGGACCTGATCACCTCCACGCGCGTCTTCCCCGGCCCCGGCGAGACCGTGCTGGGCGAGACCTTCACCACCGCGCCCGGCGGCAAGGGCGCCAACCAGGCCGTGCAGGCCGCCCGCCTGGGCGCGGATGTGACGATGGTGGGCAAGGTCGGCCGCGACGCGTTCGGCCAGGCGCTGACCGGCTCCATGCAGGGCGCCGGCGTGCACACCGAGCACGTGGCCCTGGACGAGCGCGCGCCCTCCTCCATCGGCAACATCACGCTGGAGCGCTTCCCCGACGGCTCCAGCCGCAACCGCATCATCGTCGTGCCCGGCGCGAACATGACCATCACGCCCGAGGACATCGCCTTCCTGGAAAAGGAGATCGCCTCCTTTGACATGGTGATGCTTCAGTTTGAAATCCCGATGGACATCGACGTGCGCGTGGCCAGGCTGGCTCAGAGGGCCGGCGTGCCCGTCATGGTCAACCCCGCGCCCGCCGCGCCCATCCCCGAGGCGCTCATGGCCTGCGCGACGTACCTGTCGCCCAACGAGCATGAGGCCGCCGCGATCACCGGCATCCCCATCCGCGTGGAGGGCGGCGTCAACCTGCAGGACGTGCAGGCCGTCGCAGACGCCCTGCGCAGCCGCGGCGCGCGCAACCTGCTGGTGACGCTGGGCGAAAACGGCGCGGCCATCGCGGGCGAGGGCGGCGTGACCCACGTGCCCAGCGTGCCGGACGTCGCCGTGGCCGACCCCACCGCCGCGGGCGACAGCTTCGTCGCCGCCTTCTGCACCGGCGTGTGCGCCGGCCTGGACCCGCGCCAGGCCATCGACTTTGCGCGCAACACCGCCGCCATCACCGTCTCGCGCATGGGCGCGCAGCCCAGCCTGCCCACGCTGGACGAGGTGATCGCCGCCATGCAGGCCCACGCAGAACCCGGCTTTGACTTTGCCAAACTCGACTGCCTGCGCTGACGCGCGGCATGCCAATTCGAAAGGAAGCGTCTTTGTCATGAACCACGATGCGTGCAAACCGGCCCTGGAGGCCTTCAAGCGCTCGGCCCGTCAGGAGGTCGACCGCTTCATCGACGGGATGGACTACGAATCGTTCCTGCCCGCGGCCGAACTGATCCTGCAGGCGCAGCAGCGCGGCAACCGCGTGCACATCACGGGCATCGGCAAGCCCGGCCACGTGGCCAGCTACATGGCCTCGCTGCTCTCCTCCACCGGCACGCCCACCTACTTCCTGCACGGCACCGAGGCCGTGCACGGCTCCTGCGGCCAGCTCGTGCCCGGCGACGTGGTGATCTGTATCTCCAACAGCGGCGAGACCGCCGAGATGAAGGCCACGGTCACGGCCATCCACAACAACGGCTGCCAGGTCATCGCCGTGACCGGCAACCCCGCCTCCTGGCTGGCCCAAAACGCGCAGGCGCACGTGTTCGCCGGCGTGGGGGAGGAGGGCGGCCCGCTCAACCGCGCGCCCCGCAACTCCATCCTCGCCGAGTGCCTGGCGCTGCAGGGCCTGAGCGTCGTGCTGCAGGTCAACCGCGGGCTGGATCCCAAGCAGTACGTCAAGTGGCATCCCGGCGGAACGCTGGGCCACCTGCGCGACAACGAAAAGTAAGGAGGCGCGACCATGTTCAAGGACGGATGCATCCACCCCGGCATCATGCAGGCCCTGTCCCGCTGCGGACACGGCGACAAGATCCTCATCGCAGACGGCAACTACCCGCTGCAGGGCCGAACCGGCGCATGCGAGCGCGTCTACCTGGGCGTGCGCGCCGGCCTGCCGCAGGTCACCGACGTGCTGGACGCCCTGCTCAAGGAGATCAACGTCGAGGCGGCGCAGGTCATGCAGCCCGCCGACGGCTCCGAACCGCCCATCTTTGCCGACTTCCGCGAGCGCCTGCCCGGCCTGCGCCTGGAGATGCTCGACCGCTACGCCTTCTACGACGCCTGCTGCGAGCCGGACGTGCGCCTGGCCATCTCCACCGGCGAACAGCGCGTGTTCGCCAACATCCTGCTCACCGTCGGCGTGGCCTGAGCCGCGCCGCCACGGCCGCAAACGCTGCGTTTGCGGCCCTTTTTCAGTGATGGGAGGAAAATGCAATGCGCCGTGCAAACGCGCTCCTGGGCCCGCGGGTTCTGCTCGCCGCGGCCATGGTGATCTTCGGTACAATCGGCCTGATGCGCCGCGCGATCCCGCTGGGCTCCGCCACGCTGGCCGCCGTGCGCGGCCTGACGGGCATGCTCTTCCTGCTGCTCGTGCTGCGCGCGCGCGGCGAGCGCCTGCGCCCCTGCGCCCTGCGCGCAGAGGCCGGGCTGCTCATCGCCTCCGGCGCGTGCCTGGGCATCAACTGGATCCTGCTGTTTGAGGCGTACAACCACACGAGCGTCGCCGTGGCCACGATGTGCTACTACATGGCCCCGACGATCGTGCTGCTGCTCTCGCCGCTGCTGGGCGAACGCCTGGGCATGCGAAAGGCGCTGTGCGCGCTGGCGGCGCTGGCCGGCATGGCGGCGGTGAGCGGCATCCGGCCCGGAACGGGCACCGGCACGGCGGGGGATATGGCGGGCGTCGCGCTGGGGCTGGGCGCGGCGGTGTTCTACGCCGGGGTGATGCTGCTGGGAAGGCGCATCCGCCGCACGACGGCCCTGGAGCGCACGATCTGCCAGCTGGGGGTATCGGCGGCGATCGTGCTGCCCTACGCGCTGCTGCGCGAGGAGCTGGTGGCGCTGAACGCCGGGCAGGTCCTGGCCGTGGCGGCGGTGGGCGTGGTGCACACGGGGCTGGCCTACGCGCTCTACTTCAGTGCGCTGGCCCGCGTGCGCGCGCAGACGGCGGCGCTGTACGGCTACATCGACCCGGTGGTCGCGCTGGCGCTGTCGGCGCTGGCGCTGGGCGAGCGGCTGGACGGCTGGCAGGCGGCGGGCGCGTGCTGCATCCTGCTGGCGACGGCGGTGGGGGAGTGGCGGCCCGAAAAAGCGCGCTCCGGCAGGAATTTGTGCGCAAAATGACTATAAAACGGGATGAAAATATGGTATAATGGGGAAAAAGACGCCCAAGGGAGGCGAGCAGATGAACGGCGAGGAGCGGCGGCGCGGCCGCGTGACGATCCCCACCGACCTGGACGTGGTGCCCCAGACGCTGGAACTGATGGAGCGCTGGGGCGCGGACGCGATTCGCGACTGCGACGGCACGGACTTCCCCGCGGCGCTGCGGGAGACGGGCGCGAAGGTGTACGCTACCTATTATACGACGCGCAAGGACAACGAATGGGCGCGGCAGAACCCGGACGAGGTGCAGCAGTGCTACATCATGACGGGCTTTCACGCGGCGGGGGAGGGACCGCTGGCCATCCCGCTGATGCAGGGCGTCAGCCCGGAGCTGATGCGGGTCAACGACCGGGACGACATCGCCCGCTGGTGGGAGGTGATCGACCGCACGAGCGGCGAGGCGCTGCCGCCGGACGGCTGGCGCTACGACGCGCAGGGCGGCTGCGTGGTGATCGAGCGCCCGCGGCGCATGCACGAATACACGGTCAGCTTCCTGGCCTACCTGATCTGGGACCCGGTGCACATGTACAACGCCGTGACCAACGGCTGGACGGACGTGGAGCACCAGATCACCTTCGACGTGCGCCAGCCCAAGACGCACCGCTACTCGATGGAGCGCCTGCGCCGCTTCATCCGCGAGCACCCGTACGTGGATGTGATCCGCTTCACGACGTTCTTTCATCAGTTCACGCTCGTGTTTGACGAGCTGCGCCGCGAGAAGTACGTCGACTGGTACGGCTACTCCGCGTCGGTGTCGCCCTACATCCTGGAGCAGTTCGAGCGCGAGGCGGGCTACCGGTTCAGGCCGGAGTTCATCGTCGACCAGGGGTACTACAACAACCAGTACCGCGTGCCCTCGCGCGAATTCCTGGACTTTCAGGCCTTCCAGCGCCGCGAGGTCGCGCGGCTCGTGCGCGAGATGACCGACATCGTGCACGAGGAGGGCCGCGAGGCCATGATGTTCCTGGGCGATCACTGGATCGGCACGGAGCCGTTCATGCCCGAATGGCGCGGCGCCGGCGTGGACGCCGTGGTCGGCAGCGTGGGCAACGGCTCGACGCTGCGCCTGATCTCCGACATCCCCGGCGTGCGCTACACCGAGGGCCGCCTGCTGCCCTACTTCTTCCCCGACACGTTCCACCCCGGCGGCGACCCCGTCGGCCAGGCCCGCGAAAACTGGCTGACCGCCCGCCGCGCCATCCTGCGAAAGCCCATCGACCGCATCGGCTACGGCGGCTACCTCAAGCTGGCGTGCGAATTTCCCGCGTTCCTGGACTACGTGCAGCAGGTGTGCGACGAGTTCCGCGAGCTGTACGACAACGTGCGCGGCGCCACGCCCTGGTGCGCCCGCCGCGTGGCCGTGCTCAACTGCTGGGGCCGCATGCGCGCCTGGGGCTGCCACATGGTGCACCACGCGCTGTACTACAAGCAGAACTACAGCTACGCCGGCGTGATCGAGGCGCTCTCCGGCGCGGCGCTGGAGGTGGACTGGGTCAGCTTTGAGGAGATCCGAAGGGACCCGGACCGCCTGCGGGGCATCGACGTGCTGATCAACGTCGGCGACGCGGACACCGCCCACACCGGCGGCGTCTGGTGGGAGGACCCCGACGTGTGCGCGGCCGTGCGCGGCTTCATCCACGGCGGCGGCGGGTTCATCGGCGTGGGCGAGCCCTCCGGCCACCCAAGGCAGGGCCGCTTCCTGCAGCTGGCCGCCGCGCTGGGCGTGGAGAAGGAGACCGGCTTCACGCTGGGCTACGACAAGTACAACTGGGACGAGCACCGCGATCACTTCATCCTGGCGGACGCCGGCGGGGCCGTCGACTTCGGCGAGGGGAAGAAGGGCATGTACGCCCTGCCGGGCGCGCAGGTGCTCGTGCAGCGCGAGCGCGAGGTGCAACTGGCCGTCAACGCATATGGAAGCGGCCGGTGCGTCTACCTCAGCGGACTGCCCTACAGCCGGCAAAACGCGCGCCTGCTCTACCGCGCCGCGCTCTGGGCCGCCCACGCCGAGGGCGAGCTGCGCCGCTGGCTGAGCGAAAACCCCGACGCCGAGGTACACGCCTACGTGCAAAACGGCAAGTACTGCGTGGTCAACAACACCTACGCACCGCTGGACACCACCGTCTATCGCGGCGACGGGTCGAGCTTTGACGTGCATCTGGAGCCCGGCGGCATCCGCTGGTACGCCATCTGATGCGCCGGGGCCCAAAAATGACGTACGATTTCCAGCAGATTTGGCCGATGCCGTATTGCGCGGTGTTCGCATTTATGCTACAATGTACGGTAAACAGGGATAGCGATATCCGTGTATTTCACTTTTTGAAGGGGGAAACTTCATGAAGAAGCTGCTTGCCATGCTGCTTGCGTTGGCGATGCTCTTCAGCGTAGCCCTGGCCGAAGAGGCCGCGACCTCGGAAAAGGGCGTCGTTATCTACGGCTCCACCACCGAGATCACCGGCGACTTCGCGCCCGGCGCCTGGTGGTCCAACGGCGCCACCGACATGATGCTGCGCGATCTGACCAACGACTATGCCACCGTCGTCACCAACCAGGGCGGCGAGCTGGTCGTCAATCCGACGGTCACCAAGAGCCTGGAGACCACGGAGAATGAGGATGGCACCAAGACGTACACCATCCAGATCAACGAGGGCCTGGTGTACAACAACGGCGACGCCATCACCGCGAAGGACTTCGTGTGGCATCAGGTGCTGCTCAGCAGCCCGCTGATCACCGATCTGGCCATCACCTCCTCCGCCTATCTGAACTACGTGGGCGGCCAGGCGTTCTATGACGGCGAGGCCACCGCGCTCAGCGGCGTGCGTCTGATCGACGACTACACGTTCTCGCTGACCATCGCGGCCGACAAGCTGCCCTACTTCTACGACCTGAACTACGCCGCTGTCTACGCGTTTGACATCGAGTACTGGCTGGGCGAAGGCTACGACGTGGCCGACGACGGCGAGGGCTGCTACATCACCGGCGGCGAGTTCACCGCCGCGGCGATCCAGGAGCACCTGAACAACGCCCGCTTCTACGCCGGCCCCGACCGCGTGTCCGCCGGCCCGTACAACCTGGTGGAGTTCGACCAGGCCGCCCTGCAGGCGACCCTGGAGATCAACCCCAACTACGCCGGCAACTTTGAGGGCCAGAAGCCTTCCATTGAGAAGATCGTCGTCGTGCGCGCCGAGGATGCCACCTGGGCCGACGCGATGAAGACCGGCGCGTTCAACTTCTACGACACCATCACCGACGGCACGCAGATCAACACCGCCATGGACATCATGGAGGACGAGGCTGTCGCCGCTCAGCTGGGCTACGGCTTTGACTACGTCACCTTTGACCGCCCGGGCTACGGCAAGATCCAGTTCCAGTGCGACTTTGGCCCGACGCAGTTCGTCGCCGTGCGCCAGGCGGTCGCCATGCTGCTGGACCGCAACGAGTTCGCCAACACGTTCTGCCAGGGCTGGGGCAGCGTCGTCAACGGCCCGTACGGCACCGGCCTGTGGCAGTACATGGACTCCGAGGAGTGGCTCAACGAGAACCTGAACGCCTATGCCTATGACGCCGCCGGCGCTGTGCAGCTGCTGGTGGACGACGGCTGGGTGTACAATGCGGACGGCTCCGACTACACCGAGGGCGTGCGCTACAAGAAGGTCACCGCCGAAGAGGCCGGCACCTACGCGCACAACGTCACCCTCGAGGACGGCACCATCCTCATGCCGCTGATCATCGAGTGGTCCTCCTCTGAGAACAACTCCGTCTCCGACCTGCTCAACGTCATGCTCGTGCAGAACCCCGACGTGGCGGCCGCCGGCATGGAGATCCGTCAGAACATCATGACGTTCGACGAGATGCTCAACTTCATCTACCGCGATGCGACCCAGGGCGAGAAGTACGGCGTGCCGACCTACGGCATGTACAACCTGGCCACCAACTGGACGCCCATCTATGACGTGGCCTACAACTTCACCGACGATCCCGAGATGGTCGCCGCCGGCTGGAATACCAACTACCTCTTCGACGAGACGATCGACCAGCTGACCATGGACATGGTCTATGGCGTGGAGTCCGACGACGTGGATACCTACCTGAGCATCTGGCAGCAGTACGTCCAGCGCTGGAACGAGCTGCTCCCCGAGATCCCGCTCTACTCCAACGTGTACGTGACCATGTACCCCGATTGGCTCGAGGGCTATACGCAGGATTCCTTCTGGGACTTCCAGCAGGCGATTCTGTACTGCACGGTCGCCGAATAATCCCGGCCGGCCGCCAAGCATAGGTTCCCAGGAGAGGGTGGGCATCGCTTGCCCGCCCTCTCTTTTACGGGGCCTGAGAAGGGATGGAAAACGATGGGCAAATACGTGCTCAAGCGCATCGGGTACATCGTGCTGGTCTTCCTGATCATCTCGCTGCTGATGTATGCGCTGTACAATCTGATTCCCTCCGACCCCGCGCGCGCGCAGCTGGAGGGTGTCAGGCAGACCCTGCGCCCCGATGAATACGAGACCATGTACCGGCAACTGCGCGCTCAGCTGGGCCTGGATGATCCGCTGATTGTGCGCTATCTGCGCTGGATGGGCCTGTGGACGGACGTGGACGGAACGTTCAACGGACTGCTGCAGGGCAATCTGGGCTATTCCCAATTCTTCAAAAAGGACGCCGTCGACGTCATCGTCGAGCCGATGAAGAACACGATCTTCATCAACATCTTCTCCACGATCCTCTCGCTGGGCATCACGATCCCGGTGGGCATCTACTGCGCCGTGCGCAAGGGCAAGAAGTTCGATCAGAGCATGCAGGTGGTCACCATCCTGGGCTACAGCATCCCGATCTACATCATCTCGCTGATCTTCATGTTCTTCTTCTGCGTGCTGTGGCGCATCTTCCCCATCATGGGCAGCCGTACTGCCGGCATCACCTACGCAAACGACTGGGAAGCGTTCGTGGACAAGCTCTACCACATCACGCTGCCCGTTATCGTCATGACGTTCGCCTCCCTTGGCGGCATGACGCGCTACGTGCGCTCCGCCATGATCGAGGCGCTGAGCATGGACTATATCCGCACCGCGCGCGCCAAGGGCCTGCGCGAAAAGGTCGTCATCTACTCCCACGCCTGGCGCAACGCGCTGCTGCCGGTCGTCACCAGCATCTTCGGCTGGTTCCTGAGCATCTTCAGCGGCTCGGTCATCATCGAGAACACGTTCGCGCTCAACGGCATGGGCCGCCTCTACTGGCAGGGCCTGAACAATCAGGACTTTGAGCTGGTACTGGCCATCCAGATGTTCTATACGGTCGTCTCGCTCGTGGGCAACCTGCTCATCGACGTCAGCTACGGCCTGGTCGACCCGCGCGTGCGCGTGGACAAGTGAGAGAGGAGGAAGACAAGTGGCAAAGAGCAAGAAAAAGGGCTTCTTCCTCTGGCGCTGGCTTCGCCGCGGCGTGATGGGCGGCGACGCCGAGGTGCGCGACATCCTGCAGGAAGAGCAGGTGCAGACCCCGCTGCGCACCGTCGTCAACAACTTCCTGCACAAAAAGCTCGCCATGACCGGCCTGATCGTGTTCCTGTGCATCTTCCTGCTGGTGCTCATCGGGCCCCGCTACTGGGTGCTCGACCTGAGCGAGCAGGATAGCACGCTCACCAACCTGCCCCCCGGATACAACATGATGAGCCTGCCCAAGGAGATGATCGGCAACGTCGCCGACATCGCCGCCGGCCGCACCTACGGCATCGGCATCGACCGGGACGGCCACATGTACACCTGGGGCCACACCCGCATCACCGACAAGATCGACCTGGCCGACATCCCCGACGAGGTCCGCGAGGCTGACCTGACCATGATCGCCGCCGGCGAGGACCACGCCGTCGCCCTGGCCGAGGACGGGCAGCTCTACGTCTGGGGCAACACCCGCCTGCGCCAGGACCAGTTCTCCTCCGACATGAAGCGCGCCATGCAGAGCGGCGAGGACTGGGACATCGTGCAGCTGGAGGCCGGCAACCAGTTCTCCGCGGCCGTGTCCGCCGAGGGCACGCTCTACCTGTGGGGCAACACCAACATGGCCGACGCCAAGATCCGCAGCGAGTACCAGGGCAACATCCAGAAGGTCGCGCTGACCTCCAACGAGTACATCGCCCTGCTCAAGGACGGCACCGTCGCCTACACCGGCTACAAGGGCAGCGGCAACCCGCTGGCCAGCATCCCCGCGGGGCTGGAGGGCAAGAAGGTCGTCGACATCGCCTCCACCGCCAAGACCGCCGCCGCGCTCACCGAGGACGGCGAGGTGTACGTGTGGGGCAACACCGGCTCCGGCGAGGGCAACATCCCCGCCTTTGAGGCCAGGGTCACGCACCTGTACGGCGGGCGCGCCCACTACACCGCGCTACTCGAGGACGGCTCCGTCGTCTCCTGGGGCAACAACAAGTACGGCCAGACCGACGTGCCCGACAGCCTGGAGGGCAAGCAGGTCACGGCCATCTACACCGGCAACTTCCAGAACTACGCACTCGACGCCGACGGAAACGTCTACACCTGGGGCCTCAAGGGCTTCCCGCTGGGCACCGACGACCTGGGCCGCGACATGCTCACCCGCATCATCAACGGCGGACGCGTCACCATGACCGTCGGCGCCATCTCCGTGGTCATCGCCACGCTCATCGGCGTGATCCTGGGCGGCCTGGCCGGCTACTTCGGCGGCAAGGTCGACATCCTCGTCATGCGCATCTCCGAAATCGTCGGCGGCCTGCCCTTCATCCCCTTCGCGATGATCCTCTCCGCCGTCATCGGCACGCGCATCGACCCCACCCGACGCATGTACCTCATCATGGTCGTGCTCGGCGTGCTCAGCTGGACCGGCACCTGCCGCCTCATCCGCGCGCAGATCCTCGCCCAGCGCGAGATGGAATACGTCACCGCCGCCAAGGCCATGGGCATTCGCGAGGTCTCCATCGTCTTCCGCCACATCCTGCCCAACGTGTTCTCCCTGCTGCTGGTGAGCATGACGCTCGACTTCGCCACCTGCATGCTGACCGAGTCCACGCTCTCCTACCTGGGCTTTGGCATCCCGCTGCCCACGCCCACCTGGGGCAATCTGCTCGACGGCGCCAACAACTCCGTCGTCATCCAGCAGTACTGGTGGCGCTGGGTCTTCCCCGCCGCCATCTTCGGCGTGTGCACCATCTGCATCAACCTCGTCGGCGACGGCCTGCGCGATGCGATCGACCCCAAGTCCAATGAACGCTGAGGAGGTGTGACGAATGGCATTGCTGGAACTGGACAACCTCAAGACATTCTTCACCACCAAGCGCGGCATCATCAAGGCCGTCAACGGCGTCTCCTACAGCGTCGACGCCGGACGCACGCTCGGCGTCGTGGGCGAGAGCGGCTCGGGCAAGAGCGTCTCGGCCATGAGCATCCTGCGCCTGCTCGACGGCAACGGCTACATCGACAGCGGCAACATCCGCTTCGATGGCCGGGAGCTGACCACGCTGCCCATGCACGAGATGTACAAGATCCGCGGCAACCAGATCTCCGTCATCTTCCAGGAGCCGATGACCAGCCTCAACCCGGTCTTCACCGTCGAGCGCCAGGTCGCCGAGCCGTTCATGATCCACCAGGGCATGAACAAGCGCCAGGCCGCCCAGAAGGTCGTCGAGATGCTCAAGGACGTCAAGATCCCCAACCCCGAGACCGTCGCCAAGCAATACCCCCACCAGCTCTCCGGCGGCATGCGCCAGCGCGTCATGATCGCCATGGCCCTCGCCTGCCGGCCCAAGCTGCTCATCGCAGACGAGCCCACCACCGCGCTGGACGTCACCATCCAGGCCCAGATCCTGCGCCTGATGAACGACCTCAAGCGCGAGCACGGCACGTCCATCCTCTTCATCACCCATGACCTGGGCGTCATCTGTCAGATGGCCGACGACGTGGCCGTCATGTACTGCGGACAGGTCGTGGAGATGGCGCCCGCGCGCACCATCTTCAGCAACCCCAAGTTCTCCCATCCCTACACCGAGGGCCTCATGGTCTCCATCCCCAGGCTCGACACCCCCGCCAACGAGCGCCTCGACGCCATCCCCGGCGCGGTGCCGCATCCGCTGGACCTGCCCAAGGGCTGCAAGTTCGCGCCGCGGTGCAAGTACTGCACCAAGCGCTGCCTGGAAGAGGAACCGGAGTTCCTGCGCGTGAGCGACACGCAGCAGATTCGCTGCTTCTACCCGGAGAAGGAGGCGCGCCATGCAAACGGCTAACGACAACCCGCGCGTGCTGCTGCGCATCACCAACCTCAAGCAGTACTTCCCCCTCAAGCGCAGGGGCCTGTACGTGCGCGCCAACGACGGCATCACGCTGGACATCTACGAGGGCGAGACGCTCGGCCTGGTCGGCGAGTCCGGCTGCGGCAAGTCCACCTTGGGCCGCACGCTGCTGCAGCTCTACCGCCAGACCGACGGGCGCACCATGTACTATGGCCGCACGCTGGACGACCTGGCCCCCAAGTACGTCGGCCAGACCCTCGCGACGCTTGACAAGCGCCGCGCGCAGCTCAAGACGCTGCGCGAGCGCCGCGACGCCGTGCGCCGCGAGTACGACGCCCTGCCCGACGGCAAGGCCAAGTACGCCAAGTACAACGACCTCACCCGCGCCGAAAAGGAGGCCAACGACGCCTTCCTGGACATGGCGAATCTGATTGGCGGCTTCATCAACGCGCCCGACCTCAAGCCCGTGTCCGAGGCGTTTCTCAAGGTCTACCGCATCTCCTCCAGGCTGTGCGCCGCCGAGCGCAAGCTGGAGGACCTGCGCCTCGCCTTTGACGACGCCGACTTTGCCGCCGCCGAGGCCGTGCGCGCCGGCAAGAACCCCGCCGCCCAGCGCGCCCGCGCCGAAAAGCGCAAGGCCGCCGTGCGCGCGCAGGAAAAGGCCATCGAAGACCTGCGCGCGCAGGTCGCCCAGGCCCGCGGCGAGATCGAGCGCATGCGCGAGCAGTACCGGGACGACCCCGAGTTTCAGCGCCTGGAGGCCTTCCGCGACGAGGGCGTCGACTTGGCCCGCCTGCGCTACGACGAGATCCGCCGCCTGCGCCGCGACCTGCAGATGATCTTCCAGGACCCCTACTCCTCGCTCAATCCCCGCATGACCGTCGGCCAGATCGTCGGCGAGGGCATGCGCGCGCACAAGTTCTTCAAGCGCAACGACAAGCGCATGCAGGACGAGATCCTGCGCGTGATGGACGAGGCCGGCCTGGCCAGCTACTTCCTGCACCGCTATCCGCACCAGTTCTCCGGCGGCCAGCGCCAGCGCATCGGCATCGCCCGCTCGCTGGCCGTGCGCCCCAAGTTCGTCGTGTGCGACGAGGCCGTCAGCGCGCTGGACGTATCCATCCAGTCCCAGATCATCAACCTGCTGCGCGACCTCAAGGAGCAGCAGCACCTCACCTACCTGTTCATCACGCACGACCTGTCGGTCGTCAAGTACATCTCCGACCGCATCGGCGTCATGTACCTGGGCAACCTCGTCGAGCTCGCGCCCGCGCAGGAGCTGTTCGACCACCCGCGCCATCCCTATACCGAGGCGCTGATGGCCGCCATCCCCACCACCGACGTGGACAACCCGCGCGAGATGCGCATCCTCGAGGGCGACATCCCCAGCCCCGTCAACCCGCCCGCCGGCTGCAAGTTCCACACCCGCTGCCGCTACTGCACCGAGATCTGCGAGCACGCGGTGCCCGACTGGACCCAGGTCGGCCCCAATCACTTCGTCGCCTGCCACCATATGCTCGGCGCGCAGGACGGGGCCAAGGCCGGCGACTGACGAAAGGAGCCTCCCATGATCTTTCAGCGCAAATACGAGCGCGCCATCCGCTTCCTGCGCGAGCGGCGCGGCAATTCGCCCGCCGCGCTCACGGACGAGACCCTCGGCGACCAGATCGAAAAGGGCGACGTGCCCGCGCTGATCCTCTCCGCGCTGCTGGTGATCGTGCCCGTGTGCCTTTTGCTGCTGGGCGGCGCGTCGCTGCTGGCCTACTTCTTCCTCGTGCGCTGAGGAAGGTCCACACAAAATCCCCCCGCCGGTCGGCGGGGGGATCTTTTTTTTTCGGCAGACGTCGCGGGATGGGGCAGAGGGCATTGCCCTCAGCCCATGTGCTTGCCCTCGAACGCCACGCGCCGGCGCACGTCCTGCATCACCTGCGCGAAGGACGGCATGTCCAGCGACTGCGCGCCATCGCACAGCGCGCATGCGGGGTTATTGTGCACCTCGATCAGCAGGCCGTCCGCGCCCGCGGCGATCGCCGCGCGAGAGAGCGGCTGCACCATGCGCGCCATGCCCGCCGCGTGGCTGGGATCCACGATCACGGGCAGGTGCGACTTCTCCTTGATGAGCGGAATGGCCGAGATGTCCAGGTTGTTGCGGATCATCTTCTCAAACGTGCGGATGCCCCGCTCGCACAGGATGACGTTCGGGTTGCCGCCGGCCAGGATGTACTCCGCGCTCATGAGCAGCTCCTCGATGGTGTTGGCCAGGCCCCGCTTGAGCAGCACTGGCTTGCGGCTGCGCCCCAGCTCCTTGAGCAGCCGGAAGTTCTGCATGTTGCGCGCGCCCACCTGCACGATGTCCACATCCGCAAAGTCGTCCAGCTGCGACTCGCCCATGATCTCCGTGACGATGGGCAGGCCCGTCACCCGCCGCGCCTCCCGCAGCAGCCGCAGCCCGTCCGTCTCCAGCCCCTGGAACGAATACGGCGACGTGCGCGGCTTGAACGCGCCCCCGCGCAAAAACGTCGCGCCGCTCTCCTTGACCGACTGCGCCACCGTCAGCAGCTGCTCCTCGCTCTCCACCGAGCACGGGCCCGCGATCACGTGGAAGAATCCCTCGCCCACCGTGCGCCCCGCCACCGACACGTGCGTGTCGTCCGGGTGGAAGCGCCGGTTCGCCGCCTTGTACGGCTCCGAGATCCGCCGCACGTCCGCCACGACCTCGTTGGCGCGCAGCGTGTCCGGGTTCACGTGCGACGTGTCGCCCACCAGGCCCAGAATCGTCGACTGCGTGCCCGCGCTGTAGTGCACCTTCACGCCCAGCTGCTCTACGTCCCGGATGAGTTCGTCAATCTTCGGTTGCGGGGTTCCGTGTTTTACGATGATGATCATGTGCGCGTCTCCTTCCATCCTGCGTCGTCAAATGAAAAGGCAGCCCCGATGAAACGGGACTGCCTGTGCCGCGAAGCCCTGTGCCGCTACGCGCAACGCAAACAGCCCGTACTGCCAAAGCAATACAGGTACACGTAAGCATAGCGCGAAGCGTACGTCATGGCGCGGTCCTCCCTCTGTTGATGGGTTCAGTATACCCCGCGCGCGCGCCGGTGTCAATCCCCCTTGTCCTGGGAGGCCCGTGCCCGGGGCATTTTTTTTTGCAAAGGACTTGACAGTGCGGTGAAACGATGCTATACTTAATTACACAAGTAATGAACCACTTGACGAAAGAACCGGAAAGGGGGAGCGTCCATGGCCTTCGAGGAGGGCGTGAGCATCTACCTGCAGGTCGCCCGCATGGTCGAGGACGACATCCTCGCCGGACGGCTGGGGGCGGAGGACCCGGTGCCGTCGACCAACGCGTTTGCGCGGCACTTCAACATCAACCCGGCGACGGTGGCCAAGGGCTTCGCGCTGCTGGTGGACGAGGGCATCATCTACAAGCGGCGGGGACTGGGCATGTTCGTGACGCCGCAGGGGCGCGAGATCGTGCGCGGCAAGCGACGACGCACGTTCTTTGAGACGCGCATCCCGGCACTGTGCGCGGAGGCGCGGGCGCTGGGCGTCGAGCCGGCGCAGTTTGCCGCGGCGGTTCGCAATTGCATGGAGCAGAACGGAGGAGAGCAGACATGACGGACATTCCGGCGATCGAGGCGCGCGACCTGTCCATGCGCTTTGGCAGGACGCAGGCGCTGGATCACTTCAATTGCAGGATGGAGGGCGGGCACATCTACGGCCTGCTGGGGCGAAACGGCGCGGGCAAGTCGACCTTCCTGCGCCTGCTGACGGCGCAGGCGTTCACCCGCACGGGCGAGGTGCGCGTGCTGGGGCGCCGGCCGGGCCTGGGCACGCTGGGCGAGATGTGCTTCATCAGCGACACGCCGGACTTCGGCGGGCTGACGCGCGTGCGCGACGTGCTGAGCGCCGAGCGCAGGCTGCACCCCAACTGGAGCGACGCGGTGTGCAGCCGCATGGTCGAGCGGTTCGAGCTGGACGTGCGGCGCAAGACCAAGGGCCTCTCGCGCGGCATGCAGACCGCCGTGGGCCTGGTGTGCGGGCTGGCCTCGCAGGCGCAGATCACGATCTTCGACGAGCCGAGCCTGGGCCTGGACGCCGTCAGCCGCGAGCGCTTCTACGACGCGCTGATCGACGCCTATGCCGAAAGGCCGCGCACCATCGTGCTCAGCACGCACCTGATCGACGAGGTCGCGCGCGTGCTGGAGACGGCGGTCATGATCGACCACGGCAAGCTGATCCTGCAGCGCGACGTGGACGAACTGCGCCAGCTGTGCGTGACCGTCAGCGGCGCGCCCGAGGCGGTGACGGCCGCCACGCGCGGCCTGCGCGTGCTGCACGAGGAGAGCTTTGCCGGGGCGATGGCGCGCAGCGTCTTTCTGGACGCGCCGCGGCAGTTCCCGCAGGACGTGAAGACGGAGCCGATCGGCCTGCAGCGCCTGTTCGTGCTGCTGACCGACGCGCAGAGAGGGGGAGAGGCCGATGGTTTCGGCAATGCGGCAATCGCGCTTTGAGGGAACGGCCCGATACCTGTGGGCCAAGGGCTGGAAGCTACTGCTGCCCGGGGCGGCGGCGATATTCGTAATGGAGCTGCTGATCTATCTGATGCCGGCGCTGGGCCTGGGCACGGCGGAGCAGGGCGTCTCGACGGTGTTCTGGTATGTGAGCGTGTGCGCGCTGATCCTGATGTACCGTGCGGCGAATGTGGACGCGCGCTTCCTGATCACGCGCCTGACGCCGCGCCCGTCGGTCTACGCCGGTGTGGTGCTGGAGATCCTCACATTCACCGCGCTGGGCGTGCTGCTGGCCGCCGCCGTCACGCTGGCGGAGACGGGGCTGGTGGCCGCGCTGTCCGGCCTGGCCCCGGGCCGCTACTCGGTTTCGATGTGGGATTTGCTTGGCCAGGCGCGCGCGACGGCGACGGGTGAAGTTGTGGGCTTCCTCGTGCCCTATACGGGCCGGTTCTTCCTTTCTACGGTGGAGTACTGCTGCTTCTACTACCTGTACTTCTGCCTGCTGCGCCGTTGGAAGGTGCAGACGTTGGCGGTGACGATCGGCGTGCCGGTGCTGATGGTCGTGCTGGTGGTCGTGCCTGCGGTCAACGGCTTCTTTGACCAGATTGCGAGCATGAGCGAGCAGGAACTTTGGCAGTCGATGCCGGTATTGATGAACCTGCTTCGTTTTATGGAAGAAGCGGTTCGGTTCATGATCGAGCGTTGGCCCGCCATTCGCGCGGTCGCGGCGGTCGCCTGCCTGGCGCTGAGCTATCCGGTGATGGCGGGCACGCCGCAGCCCAAGTGATTCCGCTTCCCCTGGCATACGCCCGAGAAACAATAGAAAGGATGGAGAAGACATGCGAAACGGACTGAAAAAGGGAACGCAGAAAATGCTGGCGCTGCTCACGGCGCTGATGCTGTGCCTGCTGCCGGCCTGCGCGCCGGCGGAGGAGGCCCAGCCCACGCCCGGCACGCTGTACACGCAGCTGATGCTGAACGCGCTGGCGGCCGGTCGCGAGGTGTACGGCGACATGAGCATGCAGATCAGCATGCCCACCGTCGCGGACGTGGGCGACGACGAGCTGGAGGTCGTGCAGGCCGTGCTGGACCTGCTCTCCTGCGGCAGCGTGACCTACAGCGGCGCGGTGACGGCCGAAGGATTCGACGGGCGCATGGGCCTTTCGATGAAGGATGGCGACGGCCTGACGAACGTCGCGGACGTCGCGATCTCGCTGAACGGCGAGCGCGCGCTGCTGACCACCAGCCTGATGCCCAGCACCGCGCTGGAGGTGCGCTATGACGAGATCGTCCAGCTGCTGGGCCTGGACCAGATCGACTGGGAGGCGCTGGGCGCCGCGCTGGGCGAATCGCTGGCTGGCTATACCGATGCGCTGATCCAGTGGGCGGCGACGCTGCCTGCGCCTGTCGAAGGCGGCGCGGTTGCGGCGACCGACACCTGCGACGCGGCGGCCTCCACGGCGACGATCCAGCTTACCGGCGACGAACTGGCCGCGCTGGGCCAGGCGCTGGGCGAGGCCGCGAAGAACGACGGCTTTACCTCCAGCCTGTACGCGATGACGAACGGCGGCGACTGGAGCGAGGCGGTCGACGAGGCCGTCGAGAACTGGCGGATGAGCACGAGCGGCGCGGAACTGGAACTGCGCATGCTGCTGAACGACGCCGGCTCGCCCGTGGCCTTCTACCTGAGCGGCAGCGGCGACGTGCTCGGCCTGGAGAGCAAGACGACCGAGAACGGCGCTCTGGTGCGCCTGTGCTTCGCCAGCGGCGGCGAGACGCTGTTTGACCTCGTGCTGGATGTGAGCGCGCTGCTGGACGAGACCTTCCGGACCGACGTGCGCGTGGCGATGGTCGCCGGCGAGGCAGACGATCGCGTGACGGTCAGCGAGCAGATCAGCACCGAGGCGGCCATTGTGGACGGCGTGGAGACCATCACCGGCAGCGGCACCGTGGAGTCGGTCGCAGAGCAGGGAACGGACGAGGCGGCCACCCAGGTGCGCACGACCGGCACGTATCAGAGCGAGCAGGTCACCAAGCCCGTGGGCGACGTGGACTTTGAGACCGTCAGCACTGCCAACATGCAGATGACGGTGGCACAGGACGGCACGGAGCTGATGACGATCGCCTATGACGTGCGCTCGAACCTGGCCTCCCGCGAGTATGTGCCGGCGGACCTGTCCGGCGTGAAGACGATCGGCCTGACCGACCTGCTGGACGAGGCGACGCTCACCTCGCTGACTGCGGAGCTGACCTCTGGCGGCATGCTCGCGCTGAGCAAGGCCATGAGCCTGCTGCCGCAGGAGACTCTGACCCACATCATGGAGCTGGGCGCGGCGCTGTAAGCGCGGCCCGGACATACCAAAGCCCTCCCGGCTGGACCGGGAGGGCCTTTTTGCTGCGATGGAGGCGTCAGGCCAGGTCCGTGCGCTCCAGGCGGCCGCCCACCTCGCGCAGCGGATAGAAGTGCGGCCGCTCCTGCGGGTTCGCGTTGGGGCTGTGCAGCGTCAGGTACAGCTGCCCATCCAGCGCACGGAACACCATGCCATGCCCGCCGTCCCGCCTGAACAGCGGCTCCACCTGCGTGAAGCGCCCATCCAGATCGCCCGTGTCCGACACGGCCAGCGCCTGCGTGTAGCCGCCCTCGGAAAAGCTGGCCCACAGGCACAGCAGCGTCCCGTCCGCCGTGCGCCACAGGAACGGGCCGTCCGTCACCAGGCCCGTGCGGCCATCCTGCTCCACCGGCCGCGCCCACGGCGCATCCGACGCGTGGAACAGCACCCGCGGCGCGCCTGCCGCCGCGCGCAGGTCGTCCGTCAGCGGCACCGCGCAGACCTCGCCGTCGCCCACCTGCAGCCACTCGTGGCAGAACACCATGTGCGGCCGGCCCGCGCGGTCGACGAAGAACGTGCCGTCCAGGCACTCCCAGTCCGCCGGCGTCACCGGCCCCTGCGAGTGCGGCACGAACGGGCCCATGGGGCTGTCCGCGCACAGGATCGCCGTGCCGCGGCACACGCCCTCCGCCTTGAAGCTGGCGAACAGGTAGAACCGGCCCTTCCACGCGTGCACCTCCGGCGCCCAGTAGTGCCGGTCCGCCCAGAACGTGCCGTCGTTTTCAAAGCACGCGTGCGGGCCGTCCCAGTGCCCCAGGTCGTCCCCGACATACACGTCAAAGCCCGTCGCCTTGCCCCAGCACGTCTTCCCGCGCGTGCCATATAGATAGTACCGCCCTCCGTGCACGAGCACGAACGGGTCCCGAATGTTGATGTCCGACCGATTGAGCATGCATTACGCCTCCTTCATTTGCGCGGCCTGCCGCTCCAGCGCGCTCATGCGCCGCGCCGGCGCCAGGAAGACCGCCAGACCGCACGTCAGCAGCGCCCCGCACACGCCGAACACCGCGCCCGTCCCGATCGCGTCGCTCAGCGCGCCGCCCAGCAGGCCGCCCACCACCCGCGCCACGCCGAAGGTCACGAAGTTGAGCGTCGTCTGCGCAGAGCTGAGCAGCTCCGGCGCCACGCGCTCGCTCAGGTACAGCGCGGGGAAGTACTCAAAGCACGCCAGCACCGACACGCCCAGCAGCTGCAGCGCCAGCAGCGCCAGCACGTCCCGCGTCAGCGCCACGCCGATCCAACGCACGGCGTTTACCGCCATGCCCAGCAGCATCCACTGCCAGACCGTCAGCTTGCGGTACAGCCGCCCCGAAAAGAGCAGGAACGGCAGCTCCATGCCCACGGAGATCACCGACATCAGCCCCACCATCGCGTTGGATGCGCCGCAATCCGCAAAGTGCTTGGCGAAAAACGACTGATAGAACATGGACGTGATCGTGCCCGTGAAGACCATGCAAAGCAGCAGCAGCACCCGGCGGTCCCGCAGCAGCAGCGCCGGCGAAACCCGCACGCCCCGCTCCCGCTGGTGGCCCGCAATGGGCGGCATCAGCAGCGAGAGGCCCGCCGCCAGCAGCAGGAACACGCCCACCAGCCGGTACAGCCCCCGCACGCTGCCCGCAAACAGCACGCCCGCCAGCAGCGCCGACACCTGATAGCCGATGCTGCCCGCCATGCGGATCGGCCCGAACGACCGCCCCACGCCCGCGGTGTACTCCATCGCCAGGCTGGAGGAGAGCGGCAGCACCGGCTGACTGAACAGCGCCGTGCCCGTGCAGATGACCATCAGCAGCGCAAAGCGGTCCGTCAGATCGTACAGGAACGAAAAACACGCGCTCAGCGCCAGCGCAAGCGTGATCACGCTGCGCCGGCGCGCCGCGCTGTCGCTGGCGATGCCCCACAGCGGCATGGCCAGCATGCCCAGCAGCACCGGCAGCGACATGAGCATGCCGATCTGCGTGTCGTTCAGCCCGATCTCCTCATAAAAGATCGCCGCAAAGCTGGCCGTCGGCCCCATGGACATGAAGTAGACGGCATAGTAGGCGTACAGGATGCAAAGACGCATGACGCGCGCCCCCTCCGCGATTGTCGCTACGTCCAGTATACCACGCCCGCGCCCCCGCCGGTAGGGGAATTTTGCACGCGCTCCCAATTTTGCAGGGATGCGCCCGCCTCGCGGCGAATATATCCCGTCGGTATCCACGCGCGCAAAGGAGGCACAATATGGACGAACGCGAAACCCTGCACTATGTATGTCCCAAGTGCGGCTGCACCCGCTTTGAACACGACCAGTTTCAGGCCACGGGCGGCAACCTGGCCAGGCTGCTGGACGTGCAGAACAAGAAGTTCATCACCGTCAGCTGCGCGCAGTGCGGCTATACGGAGCTGTACAGGGCGCAGACCAGCACTGGATGGAATATCCTGGACGTACTGCTCGGCGGCTGAGCCGGGCTTACCTTACATCATGAGGAGGCATACCATGCGAGAACTGCTGCAACTGTTCGGCACGTTCTTCTCCATCGGCGCGCTCACGTTCGGCGGCGGCTACGCCATGCTGCCCATGCTCCGCCGCGAGGTCGTGCAAAAGCACGGCTGGGCCACCGAGGAAGAGCTGCTCGACTACTTCGCCATCGGCCAGTGCACCCCCGGCGTCATCGCCGTCAACACCGCCACATTCGTCGGCTACAGGCAGCGCGGCGTCGCGGGCGGCATCGTCGCCACGGCCGGCGTCGTCGCGCCCTCGTTTATCATCATCACCCTGATCGCAATGCTGCTGCAAAACTTCATGGACATCGCCTGGGTTCAGAATGCCTTCGCCGGCGTGCGCGTGGCCGTGTCCGCGCTGATCGTCATGAGCGTGTGGCAGCTGGCCCGCAAGAACGTCAAGAGCCCCCTGCAGATCGCCCTGGCCGTCGTCGCGTTCGCGCTCGTGGCCGTGCTGGGCGCCTCGCCCGTCTATGTCGTGATCGGCTGCGTGCTGCTCGGGCTCATTCTCGACCGCGCGGGGGTGAAGGCATGACGACGATTCTGCTGCTGTGCTGGGAGTTCTTCAAGACCGGCCTGTTTGCCGTGGGCGGCGGCCTGGCCACGCTCCCCTTCCTCACCCAGATCCAGGCCCGCTACGGCTGGTTTTCTGCCGACATGCTCGCCAATATGATCGCCATCTCCGAGTCCACCCCAGGCCCGATTGGCATCAACATGGCCACCTACGTCGGCTACACCACCTGCGCCGCCCTGGGTGGCGTACCCCTGGGCATCCTCGGCGCGCTACTGGCCACGACGTTCCTGGTGCTGCCCTCCGTGATCGTCATCCTGATCATCGCGCGCTTCCTCAAGGCCTATCAGCAGAACCGGCTCGTCCAGGGCGCCTTCGCCTGCCTGCGCCCCGCCGTCGCCGGCCTGATCGGCGCTGCCGGCTTCTCCGTGCTCAAGATCGCCCTGCTCACCGGCGCGCCGCTCGCCGACGGCCTGTTTGCCGCCTTCAACCTGCCCGCGCTGGCGCTGTTTGCCGTGCTGCTCGTGTTGCTCAACGTCAAACGCGTCAAAAACCTGCATCCCATTCTCTTCATCGCCGCGGGCGCGGTGGCCGGCGTGCTGCTGCGCATGCACTGAGGGGCTTTACGCCCCTCTTTTTTTATCTGCGCATGCTTGTCTGCTGCTCCGCACGCGCCTATAATAGGGGATAGGAGAAAGGCGGCCTTGCGCCGCACAGCTTTGCAGAGAGGGTGTTCCGCATGCTCCAGAAGGCCGAAGCGTACGTCCGCGCGCACGCCAAGCAGGTCGATCCCACGTTCAGGCCCCATTTCCACCTGGCCGCGCCCGTCGGCTGGATCAACGACCCCAACGGATTTTGCGTGTTCCGCGGCCGCTATCACGTGTTCGCCCAGTTCCACCCCTACGACAGCGTCTGGGGCCCGATGCACTGGGGCCACTGGGTCTCCGACGACCTCGTCGCCTGGACCTGGCTCGGCGTCGCGCTCGCGCCCGACAGCCCCTACGACGAGCTGGGCTGCTTCTCCGGCACCGCGCTGCAGGACGGCGACCGCCTGCTGGTCATCTACACCGGCGTGCACCGCGACGCCGCCGGCCGCACCGTGCAGGAGCAGTGCATCGCCGAAAGCCGCGACGGCATCCACTTTGAAAAGTGGGCCTGCAACCCCGTGATCGGCGCAAGGGACCTGCCCCCGGACGGCGCGCCGGAGGACTTTCGCGACCCCAAGCTGATCCGCACGCCGGACGGCTGGCGCGTCATCGCCGCCAACCGCGGCCCAAAGAACGGACGCCAGCTCTCGTTCGTCTCGCGCGACCTGATCCACTGGACGTGCGAGGGCGTGCTGCTTCAGGGCGTGGGCCAGATGCCCGAATGCCCCGACTACGGCCCCTGCGACGGGCGCGACCTCATGCTCACCAGCGTGATGAACCTGCCCCAGGACGGCCTGCGCTTCCAGAACGGCCACCACGACGTCGTCTACCTCGTCGGACAGGAGCGGGACGGCCGCCTGCTGCCCGAGCGCATGGAGGCCGTCGACCTGGGCCCCGACTTCTACGCGCCCCAGCGCATCCGGACCCCGGACGGGCGCAGCGTCATGATCGCCTGGATGGACATGTGGCAGACCGACTCGCCCACGCACTACCTGGGCCACGGCTGGCGCGGCCAGTTCACCGTCGCGCGCGAGCTGTCCATCCGCGACGGCCGGCTGTTGCAGCGCCCTGTGCGCGAGCTGGAGCGCCTGCGCGGCGAGGTGTTCGAGGCGGACGTGCAGGTCGACGGCGAGACGGCCGTGCCGGGCCTTTGCGGGCGGCGCTACGACCTGCTGCTCGACATCGCCGTGCGCCCCGGCGCCTGGGCCGAAGTGCGCCTGCTGCAGGACGGCGGCGACTACTTCAGCGTGCGCTACGACCCCCAGACGCAGGTGCTCACCGCCGACCGCTCGCGCTGCGGCTACACGATGGGTCCCGGCGGCGGGCCGGAGGTCAAGCCCGCGGGGCGCGCGGTGCTCGAAGGCGCCACGGACCGCATCTCGCTGCGCATCCTGGTCGACCAGTGCTCCGTGGAGGTCTTTGCCGGCGACGGCGAGGCCGCGCTGACCACGCTGGCCTTCCCCAAGGGGCCGGCCGAGGGCATCTCGTTTGCCGGGCAGTGCGCCGTTCACGTCAGGAAGTGGGCGCTTTGACTCTGGATTCCTGGGGGCGCTGCCCTCAGACCCCCGGCAGGGGCCCCTGGGGGCGCTGCCCCCAGGCCCCCGGCAGGGGGATAACATCCCCCTGCACCCCGAACAGAGGCCCGCGCAACGCGCGGGCCTTTGGCGTATGCCGGAGGGAAGGGGAAAGGGACGTGTGCAGGGCATGGCGCGGGGGCGTCGGGGGAGGGCATCCTCCCCCGACCGGGTCCGGGCAGAGCCCGGGAAGACCCGGATCACAGCCCGGTCTGCTCGGCGATGTAGCGGCGCGCCTTGACGGCGTATTCGAAGGGATTGGCCTTGGCCGGGTCCTGCTCGGCCTCGACGACGACCCAGCCCTCATAGCCGCCGGACTGCAGGAGGTCGAAGATCGGCGCAAAGTCCACATCGCCATCGCCGGGCACGGTGAACACACCCGCGCGCACCGCATCCAGAAAGCTCATGCCCTGGCGGCGCGCCTCGTCGCGCACCTTCAGGCGCACGTCCTTGAGGTGCACGTGGCGCACGCGCCCGATATGGCGGCGCAGCACCGGCACGGGATCGACGCCGGCGAACGTGAGATGGCCCGAGTCGAACAGCAGGAACACGAGCTCGGGGTCGGTCATCGAAAGGAAGCGGTCGATCTCCTCGACGGTTTGCACGCCCGTGCCCATGTGATGGTGGCAGCACAGCGTCATGCCCTTCTCGCGCGCCAGGCGGCCCATGTCGTTGAAGCCGCGCGCGACCAGCGCCCACTGCTCCTCTGTATAGACGGGCTTATCCGGCCCGAAGATGTTCAGCGGCTTGCCCTGGATCGAATTGCCCTGCTCGCTGGCGCCGATCACCTTCGCGCCCAGCGCGTGCAGCCGGTCCCGGTGGCGCACGAACGCCTCCAGCGTCTGCTCATAGGGCGCGCTGGTGAACAGCGCCGAAAACCACGCGTTGCAGATCTGCAGCCCGCGCGCGTCCAGATAGCGCTTGAGCACGGCGGGGTCCTGCGGGTACTTGTTGCCGATCTCGCTGCCCTTGAAGCCGGCCAGCGCCATCTCGCTGATGCACTGCTCAAACGTGTTCTCCCCGCCCAGGTCGGGCATGTCGTCGTTCGTCCAGCCGATGGGCGCGATGCCCAGGCGGACCTTTTCCGGGTTGAGCATAGGGTCGCCTCCTTTGCTGCAATGGGTGTCAGTAATCCCGCGTGCTGCGGATGTGCGCGGCCATGTCGGCCCAGGCCTGCTGCACGCGCGGCTGGGTGGAGACCTCGGCCACGCCCACGCGCCACCAGCTCTCATAGCCGGGCGTCATGGAGCCGGGCAGCACCTTGATGTCATAGAGCACGGGCAGCGGCTGATTGCGCCCCGCCTCCAGCGCCTCGCGCAGCTCCTGCACGGTGCGCACGGTATAGGTCTTCAGGCCATACGCCGCGGCGTTGGCCGCGTAGTCCACGGGCAGCGGCGCGCCGTCCAGCTCGCCCGTCTCGGGGTTGCGCCGGCGAAACACCGTGCCGAAGGTGTCGTTGCCCTGGTTGTTTTGCAGGTTCTCAATGCAGCCCCAGCCGCTATTGTCAAACAGGCAGAAGTGCACGCGCAGGCCCTCCTGCACGCACGTGAGCAGCTCCGAGTGCGCCATGAGGTACGTGCCGTCGCCGAAGAACGCATACACCTCGCGTTCCGGCTCGGCCAGCTTCACGCCCAGCGCGCCGTTCGTCTCATAGCCCATGTTGGAAAAGCCATACTCCATGTGGTACGTGCCCGGCTCGCCCGGCCGCCACAGCCGCTGCATGTCGCCCGGCAGGCTGCCCGCCGAGCCGACCGCCACGTCCGTTTCCCGCATGAACCGGTTGATCTCGCCCAGCGCGCGCGTCTGCGTCAGGCCCTGCGCGCTCTCGGACGCGTAGTGCGCGTCCATGACGGCGCGCCAGGCGGCCTTTGCGGCCTCGACCTCGCCGCCATAGGGCGCGCGGTAGCCCGCAAGCGCCGCGCGCAGCGCCTCCAGCCCCTCGCGCGCGTCGCACACGATGGCCTCCGCGTCCATCTTGACCGCGTCGAACGGGCAGATGTTGAGCGCGACGACCTTCGCCTCCGCGGGGAACAGCCACTTGGAGCAGGTGGTGAAGTCCGTCAGGCGCGTGCCCACGGCCAGCACGACATCGGCCTCGCGCGCGATGACGTTGGCCGCCTGGCCGCCCGTCACGCCGATGCCGCCCAGGTTGAGCGGATGCTCCCACGAGACCGTGCCCTTGCCCGCCTGCGTCTCGCCGAAGGGGATATTCGCCTGCTCGCACAGGCGCAGGAACGCCTCCCCGGCCTCGCTGTAGCGCACGCCGCCGCCCAGGATCGCCACCGGCCGCCGCGCGCCGCGCAGGATCTGCGCCGCCCGCTGCGCCTGCGCGGGCGTCATGGGCCGGCGGTCCAGGTGCCACACGCGCGGACGGAAGAACGAGACCGGGTAGTCATACGCCTCGCCCTCCACGTCCTGGGGCATGGCCAGGCACACCGCGCCCGTGTCCGCCGGGTCCGTGAGCACGCGCAGCGCGTGGATCGCCGCCGTCATCAGCTGCTCGGGCCGCTCGATGCGATCGAAATACCGGCACACGCCGCGGAACGCATCCGTCACCGTATGCCCGAAGCTCTCGTAGAACTCCGCCTGCTGCAGCACGGGGTCCGGCTGGCGGCATGCGAACGTATCGCCCGGCAGCAGCAGCAGCGGAATGCGGTTGGCCGTCGCGCAGCCCGCCGCCGTCACCATGTTCATCGCGCCCGGCCCGATGGAGCTCACGCACGGGATGATCTCCCGCCGGTTCTTCTGCTTGGCAAACGCCGTGGCCGCCAGCGCCATGTTCTGTTCGTTCTTCCCCTGCAGAAAGCGGATCGAATGCCCGCCCTGCGACAGCGCCTGGCCCACGCCCACGACGCACCCATGGCCGAACACGCCGAACATCGCGCGCACGAACTTCGTCTGCACGCCGTCCAGCTCGACGTACTGGCTGTCCAGAAACCGCACGAGCGCCTGGGCCATCGTCAGGCGCACGCGCTGCATCGCCCCGGTCATCGCTCAGCCCTCCTTCTTTGAACGGCCCTTCGGGTAGCCGTCGCCCCAGTAGGCGGCGTCCGGCGCCTGCACCCACAGGTGCTCGGGCACGAACGTGGGCGTGATGTACGGCGCGCCCGGCAGGTGCCGGATGCCCCACAGATACCACAGCGCATAGCCCGGCGGCGTGCAGTGCGGGTGCGTCAGCCCCGGGCCGATGAACACCGCGTCGCTGTCGTGCACCTTGAGGACCTCCTCGCCCAGCTCCGCATACGCGAACCCGCCGGACGGGTTGAGCTTGTAGTAGTAGATCTCCGGCTGCGGGTGGTGGTGCGGGGGATAGCTCGACCACTTGCCCGGAAAGCCGATCACCTCGCCCAGCACCAGATTGGCATACGGCGCGGTGGTGTAGTCGAAGATCGTGCGCACGATGCGCGTGCTCGTCTCGTGCATCAGGCCCGCGCCGCGAAACTCGTCGGGCGTGTCCGCGGGCAGGTACAGCCGCGCGGGGAAGCGCCGCTCGTTGTCCGTGCGCAGCACGTTGATCTCGCATTCCTCCGACAGGCACGTGACGCTCACCGGCGTATCCGCGTCCGCGTGCAGCGCCGTGGGCGGCTCGTCAAAGCAATTGCCGCGCGCCTGCTCATGCGATCCCTGCGGCCACTCCAGGCGCACTGCGCCCTGCACGAGCAGCAGCGCCTTTTCCAGCGGCGCAGCGTCGCGGTACGCCTCCCCGCGGCGCAGGCGCACGACGAAGAAGTCCATCAGCATCTCGGGATGGAGCGCGCCCATCTCGGCGATGCGCGTGACGCCAAAGGGCAGCGGCCCGCCCGCGCGCGTGATCCGGCTCATGCCTCTCCCTCCAATACCTCGCTCACCCGCACCGGGCGGCGCTCATCCAGCGACTGCTTCGCGGCCTTGGCCAGCACCACGCTCATCAGGCCCGCGTGGATGCCCACCGGCACCTCGCCACCCTCCAGCACCGCGCGCACGAACTGGCGCATCTCCTCCACGAAGGAGTCCATATACCGCTCCAGGAAGAAGTACTTGGGCTTGTCGGAGGCCACGCCCTGCGCCGTGAACACGCGCACGGTCGTATCCCCGTCATTCTCGCCCGCGGCCATGCCCAGGCTGCCGAAGACCTCCACGCGCTGATCGTACCCGTAGGCCGCGCGGCGGCTGTTGTCGATCACGCCCAGCGCGCCGTTTTCAAACGTGAGCGTCACGATGGCGGTGTCCACGTCGCCCGCCTGGCCGATGCGCGGATCCACCAGGCTCGCGCCCAGCGCGTACACCTCCGTCACGTCGCACCCGGCCAGGAACATGGCCATGTCAAAGTCGTGGATCATCATGTCCAGAAACAGCCCGCCGGACGAGGCCGCATATTCCGGAGAGGGCGGCTCCGGATCGCGCGAGGTGATCTTGACCAGCTCCACCGCGCCCAGCGCGCCCTCCGCCGCCAGGCGCTGCACGCGCCCGTGGTTGTGGTCAAAGCGCCGGTTGAACCCGACCTGCAGCTTCATGCCCGTCTCCTGCGCCACGCGCGCCGTCTCCCGGATCTTCGCAAGCGTCAGGTCGACCGGCTTTTCGCAGAACACGTGCTTGCCCGCGCGCATCGCCTCGATGGCGATCTGCGCGTGCGTGGGCGTGGGGCTGCACACGAGCACCGCGTCGACCTGCGGGTCCCGCACGATCTCCATGTAGTCCGTGCCCCACGCGGGGATGCCGTAGCGCGCCGCCAGCGCCTGCGCCGCCTGCGCATTTACATCCGTGACGCGCACGACCCGCGCCTGCGGGATGTGGTAGGTGATGGACTGGGCGTGCACATTGCCGATGCGCCCCGCCCCGACGATGCCGACGTTCAGCGTCTTCATAGCTTGGCCTGCTCCTTTCACATCACAGGGAGCCGTCCCAGGAATCGACGTGCTCCTTTTTCATCTCTTCCTCGTCAAACCAGCGGGTCGTGACCGTCTTCTCCTCCGTGTAGAACCGGAACGCGTCCTTGCCGTGGCAGTGCAGGTCGCCAAAGAAGCTCTGCTTGTGCCCCGTGAACGGGAACGCGCCCATCGGCACCGGAATGCCCACGTTCACGCCGACCATGCCCCCGTCCGTGCGCATGACGAACTCGCGCGCGTAGTATCCATTCTGCGTGAAGATGACCGAGCCGTTGGCAAAGGGGTTGCGGTTCATCAGCTCCAGCCCCTCCTCGAACGACTGGACGCGCTTGACGCACAGCACCGGCCCGAACACCTCGCGCTGGCCGATGGTCATCTCCTCCGTCACGTGGTCGAAGATCGTGTGGCCCAGGTAATAGCCGCCCTCATAGCCCGGCACCTGCACGCCGCGCCCGTCGAGCACCAGCTGCGCGCCCTCGGCGACGCCCTTTTCGATCCAGTCGGTGATGAACTTGCGGTGCGAGAGGCTGCCCACCGGCCCCAGCCTGGTGGCCTTGTCATACGCCGGGCCGACCTTCTGCGCGCGGCACAGCCGCACCAGCTCCGCCACCAGCGCGTCGGCGATCTCCTCCTCCACGACCACGCAGGGCAGCGCCATGCACCGTTCGCCCGCGCAGCCGAAGGCGCTGTTCATGATGCCCGCCGCCGTGCGCGTGATGGGCGCATCGCGCAGCACCAGCGCGTGGTTCTTCGCCTCGCACAGCGCCTGCACGCGCTTGCCGTGCTGCGCGGCGGTGGAATAGACGTGCAGGCCCACGGACGTGGAGCCCACGAACGTGACCGCCTTGACCTGCGGATGCGTCAGGATCGTCTCCGCCTCGACGCGGCTGCACGGCACGACGTTGAGCACCCCGCGCGGAAAGCCCGCCTCCTCGTACAGCCGGGCAAAGCGCAGGCTCGTCATGGGCGTGGTCGACGCGGGCTTGAGCACGAACGTGTTGCCGCACACGATGGCCAGCGGCGCCATCCAGCCCATGGGGATCATGGCCGGGAAGTTCCACGGCGCGATGCCCGCGCACACGCCCAGCGCCTCGCGGTAGAGCACCGTATCGTAGCCCGAGGACGTATCCTGCAGGCTCTCGCCCATCAGCAGCGACGGCGCCGAGCACGCCAGCTCCGTCATCTCCAGCGCCTTGCCCACATCCCCGGCCGCCTCCGACCAGGCCTTGCCGTTCTCCCGCGCGACGAGCATCGTCAGCTCGTCCATGTGCTGGACGATCAGGTTGCGCAGGTTGTACATCAGCTGCGCGCGCTTGCGCGCCGGCGTGCGCTTCCAGGCCGGATAGGCGGCGGCCGCCGCCGCGATGGCCGCGTCGACCTCCTGCTGCGTGCAGCAGGGCGCCTGCGCGATGGCCTCGCCCGTGGAGGGGTCGTAGACGGTCGTGAACTTCTCCGTGCGGCTTTGGACATACGCCCCGTCGATGTACGGGCGCAGCCGTTCCAGGGTCCCTTGCGGCATGTGCGTCTCCTCCTTGTCTATGGCGCTCACAGCGGGAAGACCACCCCGCCGCACGCGCGCTTTTTTTCCTCGATGAAGGCCATCAGCGACGCCTCGTCCGGCATGTCGCGCGAGCACGCGTGGCTGGCCACGAGCATCGCCGCCGACGCGCTGCCCATCTCCAGCGCCTGCGCAAGCGGACGCCCCGCCATCAGCCCGTGCAGCAGCGCCGACGCGTACCCGTCGCCCCCGCCGAAGCCCTTGAGCGCCTCCACCGGAAACGGCAGCACCCGGTACGCCTCGCCCGGCGCGTACGCCCGCGAGCCCTCCCGGCCGTGCTTGATGACCAGCAGCTTCGCGCCCAGCCCCAGCCAGTGCGCGGCGCTGGCCTCGTCCGTGCCCGCCAGGCCCAGCAGGCGCTCCATGCGGTCAAACTCCTCGCGCGAGCCCAGGATGATGTCGCTGCGCTCGGCCACCAGGCTCGTATATACGGCGATCTCGTCGTCTCCCTTCCAGGTATAGGCGCGGTAGTCCGCATCGAAGACGACCGTCACGCCCAGCCGCCGCGCCAGCGCGAGCGCCTTGAGCGCCGCCTCCCGCGATGGGCTCGCGCTCAGCGCCGTGCCCGAGATCAGCAGCGCGCGCGTGCCGGCGATGTACGCCTCGTCCACGTCGCAGGGGTGCAGGGCAAGGTCCGCCGCGCCCTCGCGGTACATGAGGATGCTGCTCTGCGTGGGGGAGAGGATCTCCGTAAAGGTCAGGCCCAGCTTCTCCCCGCCCGTGCAGCGCGTCACGTGGCTCACGTCGATGCCCTCGCGCTCGAAGAAGCCCTGCACGAAGTCGCCGAACGCGTCGTCCGAGATCTTGGCCAGAAAGCCCACGCGCCGCCCCAGCCGCGCCATGCCCACCGCGATGTTCGCCGGCGAGCCGCCCAGGTACTTGTTGAAGTGCTCGCTCTGCGAGAGCGGGCGGTTATAGTCCGTCGGATTGAAGTCCACCGCCACGCGCCCCACCGGCACGATGTCCAGCGCCCGCGGCGATTGCGTAAACCAGGGCATGCCGATTCCCTCCTTTTGAATGTCGCCCGTCATATGGCGCGCATGGCCCGCATGGCCTGCGCCGTCGCCGGCTGTTCTATGGCTATTGTAGAGGTTTTTTCGTCCATTGTAAAGCAAAAACGGGAGATATTTTGGGCATATGCGCGCATGATGTGCAGAAATAACACGAATGCTTTGACAAAACATCCAAATCCGCACGGCGCAAATGCGACTTGCGGATTTTCCAGGGCGATGGTATCATGATGGCGTATGACGAGGCGGACGGGCCCGGGCCTGCCCGACACACATGGAGGAGAAGACCATGCGGGGACATGCGGCACAGCTGCTCACGCGCCTGGATGCGCACATCGAGCGCCTGATGGCGCGCCAGGTGCTGGATGAGAGCAGCGGGGACTACGGCGGATTCATGGAGGACGACCTGCACGTGGAGAGCCGCCAGTGCGGGTTTGACCTGAGCGCGCTGGCGTGCGGCTATGTGACGAAGGACAGCGCGCACTACCTGTCCGAGCGGGTGAAGGCGGCGCTGACGGCCGCGCTGGCCTATCTGCGCGCGCACCAGCGCCCCGGCGGATGCGTCGACCTGCTCAGCTGCAACGTCGCCTCCGCGCCCGATACCGCCTTCATGATCAACGCGGTGCTGAACGCCTGGTGGCTGCTGGAGCGCTGCGAGGACGCGAGGGCGGCATGGCTGCGCCCGGCGCTGCTGCGCCTGATCGACAGCGCCGCCTCGGGCATCGCGGCGGGCGGCTTCCACACGCCCAACCACCGCTGGGCGATCGCGGCCTGCCTGCTGCACTGCGCCAAGATCACCGGCCGGCGCGAGCTGGCCGCGCGTGCGCGGGTGTACCTGCGCGAGGGCCTGGACATCAACGAGGACGGCGAGTTCGCCGAGCGCAGCGCGGGCAACTACAACCAGGTCAACGACGAGCAGATGCTGCGCCTGTACATGGCCACGGGCGACAGGACGTTCCTGCAAGCGGCCGAGAAAAACCTGGAGATGATGTACTGCTACATCGACCCGGACGGCTCGGTGTTCACGCAAAACTCCACCCGCCAGGACATGGGCAAGAAGGTCTACCTGGACACGTACTACAAGCTCTACCTGCTGGCCGGCCATTTCCTGGGCCGCGAGGACTTCGGCGCGATGGCCGAGTGGATCTACCGGGACTGCCGCAGCCGCGGCACGTGGCCCGACGGCGTGGAGTGGCTGCTGCTGCTGCCCCAGATGGACGGCTTTGGCGCACAGGCGCCCTTTGCGCCCCCGTTCCTGCGCTACGACCGGCTCTTTGAACACAGCGACATCGCCCGCGTGCGCCGCGGCGGCTTCTCGCTGACGCTCATGCGAGGGAAGCCCAACTTCCTGTACTTCCAAAGCGGCGCGCTGCCTCTGTACATGGCGATCTACCAGAACCTGTGCGACCAGCGCAACTTTGTCCCTGAGACGCTGCAGCGCACCGAGCGCGGCTTCCGCCTGAGCGGGCGCGCGCCGGTGTGGTACTATCAGCCGTTTGACCAAAAGCCGCAGACCAGCGACTGGTGGCGCATGGACAACGCCGCCCGCGCGCGCCTGACGGCCGAGGGCCTGCACACCCTCGTCGAGGCCGAGCTGACGGAGGAGGGCGTCAACCTGCACATCCGCACGCAGGGCGTCGACCGCCTGCCCGTGCGCGTGGAGATCGGCCTGCTGCCCGGCGGGCGCATCCGCACGCAGCACTTTACGCAGCTGATGCGAGCCGGCGAGCAGGTGACCATCCTGGACGGCGACATCGAGATCACCGGCCCCCGGGGCGACGCCATCGACATCGCCCCCGCGTTTGGCTGCCACGACATCCGCGCCCGCATGGGCGGCGCCTACCCGCTCAGCGACGCGTGCTACACCGTGCTGCTGACCGATTACACGCCCGTGGACCGCACGCTCTCCATCCGCGCCCGCCCCGCCCGCTGACCCCTCGCGCTTGCCAAGCGCCCGCATTGTTGATATAATAGATCAATGAGTTGCCCGTCCGAAGACGGGACGCGAGGAGGCGGCGGCATGGACGACCTACAGCTGGGCGATCTGGTGCAGATGCGCAAAACCCATCCCTGCGGCAGCGACCGGTGGACCGTCATCCGCGTGGGCGCGGACGTCAAGATCCGCTGCGCGGGCTGCGGGCGCATCGTCATGATGGACCGCGCCGCGTTTCTCAAGCGCATGAAAAAGCGCGTCGCGCGCGCCCCGCAGGACGCCGCGCAGGCAAATGGAAAAGAGGAGATTTGACATGGCGGAAAACGAATCCGAACGCATGGAGAAGGCGGCCCCCGCAACCGAGGAGGCAGCCGAGGCGGCCTCCAAGGCCGAGGCGGCCTCCAAGGCCGAGACCGGCGGGCAGGAAAAGCCCAAGAAGGGCTGGAAGCGGGAAGTGTTTGAGTGGGTGATGGTCTTTGTCGTGGCGGGCGTGATCGCCTTTGTGGTGCGCACGTTCCTGTTCGTGCCGGTGATGGTGGACGGCGAGTCGATGCTCAACACCCTGCAGGACCACGAGTACCTGATCGCCACCAAGTATGACTACCTGCTGGGCGACCCGGAGCGCTTCGACGTGGTGATCTGCCACTACCCCGGGCGCATGCGCGCGGGCCTGCTGGGCATCGGCCAGATGCAGGAGGACTTCGTCAAGCGCGTCGTCGGCCTGCCCGGCGAGACGATCGAGCTGCGCGACGGCGAGCTGTACGTGAACGGCGAATTCGTCGAGCAGGACTTCGCCCGCACCGAGAGCACCGCCGACTTTGGCCCCTACACCGTGCCCGAGGGCCATTACTTCGTCATGGGCGACAACCGCGACCGCTCCAACGACAGCCGCAACCCCGAGGTCGGCGCGCTGGAGCGCTCACAGATCATCGGTCACGTGCAGTATATCATCTATCCGCTGGACAACATGCGCAGGATCGACGAGTGATCCCCGCACGCCGCGAAGGGGGAAGAGCATGCGCGAGGAGAGCGTGCGGGGCGCGTCCTTCGCCCCGCAGGAGCCCGCGCGGGATCCCCAGGGCGGCTTGGGCGCGCGCGAATTGCTGGAGTGGCTGCTCGTCTTTACGGCGGTGCTGCTCACCGCCGCTTTTGTGCGCGCCTACATCGCCGAACCCGTGCGCGTCGACGGCCGGTCCATGCTCGAAACCCTGCACGACGGCGAATACGTGATCGTGGAAAAGTATCCCTACCTCTTCGACGATCCCGTGCGCTTTGACATCGTCGCCTGCTTTTACCCCGGCGACGGGCAGACCCTCAACGTCAAGCGCGTGCTCGGCCTGCCCGGCGAGACGATCGAGCTGCGCGACGGCGTGCTCTACGTCGACGGCGAATACGTCGCGCAGGATATGCTCCAGCACCTGAGCCTGGACAACCTGGGCCCCGTCACCCTCGCGCCCGGCTACTACTTCGTCCTGGGCGACAACCGCCCAAACAGCCTGGACAGCCGCCACGTCGGCCCCATCGCCCGCGACGCCATCCTCGGCCGCGTGCGCCAGGTCTTCTTCCCCCTGAGCGCCATCCGCTCCGTCGAATATACGCCCGGCCTTTGAGCCCTGGGGAGGTGCGTTGCCTTGTTTGGGGCATTCTTCGCGCGCCATCCGCTGCGCGCCCTGCTCGCCGGCCGGCCCGGCTGTCCCTTCCCCCGCGCGGGAGAGCCCGCCTGGCAGGCGCTGGATCCCGACCTGCGCGCCCAGGCGCTGGGCCTCGCGGATCAATACCGCGATCAGCCCTATGCGCTGCTGACCGCCGGGCAATACATGGCCTTCGTGCGCGACGGCAGCCGCCGCGCCTTTGAGGAGCCGTACTTTCAGCGCCGCCGCAAGCTCTGCGCGGCGCTGTTGGGCGTGTGCGCAGGCGGCGATCCGCAGGACGTGCTGCAGGCCGCCGACGGCCTGTGGACCCTGTGCGAGGAGACCTCCTGGGTCATCAGCGCGCACAACGACTCCACGCTGGAGCGCCCGCTGCCGGATCCCGACCGGCCCGGCCTGGACCTGTTCGCCGCGCAGACCGGCATGATCCTCGCGCTCGCATGCGAGCTGTTGCACGATCCGCTGGACGCCCTCACGCCCATGCTGCGCCAGCGCGCCTGGCGCGAGATCGACCGGCGCGTGCTGCGCCCCTTCGACACGCGCGACGACCTGTGGTGGATGGGCCTGACCCGCAGGGATCTCAACAACTGGACGCCCTGGATCGTCTCCAACGTCATGCTCTGCGCGCTGCTCGCCCCGGACGGCCCCGACCGCCTGTGCGCGCGCCTGGAGCGCGGCTGCGAGATGCTCGACCGCTACCTCGCGTGCCTCCCGGACGACGGCGGCTGCGACGAGGGCGCGGGCTACTGGAACATGGCCGGCGGCGCGCTGCTGGACTGCCTGGAGCTGCTGGCGCTGGCCACGGACGGCCGCGCGGCCTTCTGGGACGACGCCAAGCTGCGGCGCATCCTCGCGTTCCCCGCGCGCGCATACCTGGGCGGCGGATGGTTCGTCAACTTCGCCGACTGCGACGCGCGCCCGCTGCTCAGCGGCGAGCGCCTGGAGCGCGCGGGCGAGCTGACCGGCGACGACGCCCTGCGCGCGCTGGGCCGCGCCACGCGCGGCACGCTGGCGGATCAGCTGGCCGATACGCCCCAGCTGTGGCGCGCGCTGAACCTGCTGCTTCATCCGGCGCGCACGCCGCTGCCCGCGCCCGCGCCCGCCCGGGACGTGTACCTGCCTGACCTGCAGCTGCGCGTGCGCGCCCTGGACGGGCTGACGCTGTGCTGCAAGGGCGGCCACAACGGCGAGAGCCACAACCACAACGACGTGGGCTCGTTCATGCTCTACGCCGGGGACGAGCCGTTGATCGTCGACGCGGGCAACATGACCTACACGCAAAAGACCTTCTCCGACGCGCGCTACACGCTGTGGAACGTGCGCGCCGCCTGGCACAACGTGCCGCTGATCGGCGGGCGCGAGCAGCAGCCCGGCCGCGCGCACGCCGCGCGCGCCGTGCGCCCCACGCCCGGCGGCCTGGAGCTGGACATCGCCCCCGCCTACGGCCCCGAGGCCGGCGTCAAAACCTGCCTGCGCAGCCTGGCGCTGGAGGCCGGCCCTGAACTGCGCCTGCGCGACCGGATCGACCTGGACGCGCCGCGCGAGGCCGCCTGGGTGTTCCTGCTGCGCGAGCGGCCGGCGGAGATCGGGCCGGGGCTGCTGCGCGCCGGACGCCTGCGCCTGCGCTTTGACCCCGACCTGCAGGCGCGCGTCGACGAGCGGCCCGTGGACGACCCGCGCATGGCCCGCTGCTTCCCCGGCAGCCTGTACCGCCTGACGCTGCAGGCCCCGCCCGCCGCGCGCCACGACCGCACCTTCACCGCGCAGGCCGACGCCCGGCCCGCGCCCACTACCGACCGACAGGAGGCATGATCCATGGAGCCACGCTATGAGGACGCCCTGGACCTGGCCGCGCGCAAGCTGCGCCGCGCGATCCCCCTGGCCGCGCGCGAGCCGGCCATCCCCTACGGCAGCGAGGGGCCGCGCTTCACGCCCCCGCCCTACGACGGCAACAGCTGGTGGACCGCGGGCTTCTGGCCCGCGCTGATGTGGCAGATGTACGCGCTGGGGGGCGACAACGCCTTTTTGCAGGAGGCGCGCCGCGCCCAGGCGCTGCTGGGCGAACAGCTGCGCCGCTTCACGCTGCTGCACCACGACGTGGGCTTCATGTACCTGCTCTCGGACGGCGCGGACTTCAAGCTCACCGGCGACGAGTCCGCGCGCGTGGACACGCTGCACGCCGCCACGCTGCTGATGGGCCGGTTCAACCCCGCGGGCTTCGTGCGCGCCTGGAACGGCCCCGACCAGGCCGGCGTGGTCATCATCGACTGCATGATGAACATCCCGCTGCTCTTCTGGGCCACGCGCCAGACCGGCGACCCGCGCTTCGCCCGCGCCGCCTGCATCCACGCGGACACGACGCTGCGCGCGTTCATCCGCCCCGACGGCTCCGCCTGCCACATCGTCGAGCTGGACCCGAACACCGGCGCGCGCGTGCGCGAGCCTGGCGGACAGGGCTACGGCCCCGGCTCCAGCTGGTCCCGCGGGCAGGCCTGGGCGCTGTACGGCTTCACGCTGGCCGCCATCAACGCCGGCAGCGACGCCTATCGCGAGGCTGCCGGGCGCATCGCCCGTTACTTCATCCAGAACATCCGCCCCGACGGGCTGACCGACTGCGACTTCCGCCAGCCGCCTACGCCCGAGCGCATCGACAACATCGCCGGCGCGGTGGCCGCCTGCGGCCTGATCGAGCTGGCGCGCCTCACCGGCGAGGACGACTACGCCGCCGCCGCCCGCCGCCTGCTGGACGGCCTGATCGCGCACTGCTGCGACCCCGACCCCGACCACCCCGGCCTACTGACGCGCTGCACCGCCAGCTACCACGACGACAGGGCCGGCGTACACACGAACATCCTGTACGGCGACTACTTCTTCGTCGAGGCGCTATGCAAGCTCAAGGGCACTGATCCGATGCTCTGGACGTGAGCTTTTCCGGGGCGCTGCCCCGGCCCCCGGCAGGGGAGGCAGTGCCTCCCCTGCACCCCGCCGCCAAGGGGCCTGCGCTTCGCTGGGCCCCTGGGGCACGAGGTGTTGGCAGGGCCAATCCGGCGGGCACATCTTTGATGAAACAGGGCCGCGCAGACGCGCGGCCCTGTTCTTTTGCATGGAGACACAGGTGGGGGAGAGGGGAAGGGCTGGGCATACGCAAAGGCCCGCGCCTTTGCGCGGGCCGCTGTTCGGGGTGCAGGGGGATGTTATCCCCCTGCCGGGGGCCCTGGGGGCGGCGCCCCCAGGGGGGCCCCTGCCGGGGGCCCGGGGGGCAGCGCTCCCAGGGAGGCCTGGGGCAGCGCCCCCAGGGGAGTTAGCCGCCGCAGGGATGCAGCACGCCGTCGCGGCTGTGATTGTTCAGCGAGGGATCGCGCATGCACAGATGCACGGCGGCCGTGGTGAACGTGCGGGGGAGCGCCAGGATGTTCGGATGGGGCCCGACGTACTTGCGCATGGCGTCCTGCAGCGCCTCCTCGAACGTGGCGCGCGTCTTGAGGCCCATGCCGCGCGCATAGCCGGGCTCGCGCGCGCCGACGATGTAGATGGCGCTGGTGTGCATCTCGGCCAGGTGGCCGCAGCTCATCATCGAGAAGCCGTGGAACGGGTGGAACGCATTCGCGAACCGGTAGCGGCGCACGTATTCGGCATTGGTGGCAAAGTACTCGCCGTAGCGGTTCATGTCCGGCAGGGTCTGCATGCCGTCATGCTGGAACATCTCGTATAGCTCGCGCGCATACGGCCAGCGCTCGTCGTGAAAATAGCCGTCGCACAGGCTGGAGACGATGAACACGCACCGGTCGGACAGCACGCGCTTGTGCCGGATGACCTGCGCGGAGAGCGCCTGCATCATCTGAATGGGATTGGTGCCCATGCCGTCGCCGTAGTGGAAGTTGGTCGGCATGCCGAAGACCACCACGTCGTAGGGCTTTTCCGCCCAGTGCACGTACGTGCGCCGGTCCGCCATGCGCCACGAGACCGCCTGCACTTCCTTCGCCCAGCCGGAGTGGATCTCGATCTGCCGGCTGCAGGTATCCAGCACCGCGTCGCAGCAGAAGAAGCGCTTGCCCATCTTCTCCTCCATGAACTGCCCCTGCGTGTCGAAGCGGCTGCGCATCTCGCTGTGGGTGGACACGGGCACGAAGTCCGGCCGGTGCATCACCTGCGGCACATGGTGGGCCGAGATGCTGCGCCAGTGCGTGATGCCCGTGGCGCAGTGCTTGTACCCGCCCGAGTAGCCCCCGTACGGATTGCCCTGCGTGTGGCCCACGAGCACGGCCACGTCCGCCTCGTACACCTGCCGGTTCATGATGACCCGGTCGCCCTGCGCGGTGCAGCCCAGATCCACGAGGTGATCCCAATCCTCGCTGTCGTGGCTGGTCAGCTGTCCGGATGGGTAGAACGCCTCAAACAGCGCGTCGCCCAGAATCGCGCGCATCTCCTGCACCGTCGCCCGCGGGTGCAGGCCGTTGGAGATGAGCAGCAGCACGTCCTGCGCCCGCACGCCCGCGGCGTACAGCTCGTCCAGGCACGCGCGCACCGCCACCTTGCGATGGCTCGTCGGCTGGCAGCCGCCCTTGACGATATCCGGAATCACGATCACCACGCGGCTGCCCGCGTGCGCCTGCTCCCGCAGCGGCGCCATGCCCAGCGGATGGCGCAGGCTGTGCAGCGTGGCCGCGTAGAGGCTGTCCCAGTCCTGCGGCAGGCAGGGCGGATCCGCCACCGTCTGGCCGGGAATGAACACGTCGGTCGTGTCGGGCAGCTGCGCCTGCATCAGCCCATGCCCATATTCGAAGGAAAGCTGCATCGTCCGTCTCCTTTCCAGGGATCAATGCCCCAGGTACGCTTCCACGATCTGCAAAAACTCGTCGGGATAAAAGCCGATCTCGCCCGAAAAGCGCGTGAGCGCGATCAGCCCGCCGTCGATCTCCCCGATGCCGGCGAGCATGCCCGCATTCTCCAGCTTCAGCCCGCCGCCATACACCACCGGCAGGCCGCCCATGCGCGACTTGACCCAGCGCGCCGTCTCCCGGATGCAGCGCGCATCCGCGGGCGTGCGCCCCGGCCCGATCGACCACACCGGCTCGTAGCCCAGCACCACGCGCCCCATGTCCGCGCCGTCCAGCCCCTGCGCCAGCTGGTCGCTGAGCACCTCGCGCCACGACGGGCGCTCCTCCATCCGCTCGCCCACGCAGTACAGCACGCTCAGCCCGGCCGCCTGCGCCGCGCGCACCTCCTGACCCAGCGCGCGATTGACCGCCTGCGCCGCCGCCGCGCCCGTCACCCCCGCCAGCGACAGCAGCGACAGCTTGCGCACCCGCTCCTCGCAGTGCCCGATCAGCGCCCACGAGCACCCCAGCTCCCGCGCCGCGTTGCCCGTGCGCGCGCCCGTGAACGCGCCGAAATTGCCCCCGGGCGCCGTGTCGCCCGCGCACACGCCCTGGCACCCCAGCTCCACGGCGACGGGCGCCTCCAGCGCCGCACGCGCCCCCAGCAGGTGCGCCTCCGGAAAGAACATCACAAACCGCGCGCCGGCGTATCCGCGCAGCGCGTCCTGCGTGGCGCGCACGATGCCCGCGCCCCAGCGATCCATCGGATACAGCCGGTTCACGCCCCCGCGCGCGGGGGAGATGTCGAAGCGCTTGAGGTTCAAGAAGATGTATTTCACCTGCGTCCCTCCCTTTGCTTCCCCCATGGGGAAATCATTCGTAATACACTGGTGTGTATAGTATACCACCTTTTCGTCCGGTAGGCAAGACGCTTTGCCCAAAAGCCATGCGCGCCCCGTCGGCGCTCAGGGCGACTGCGACAAAAAAATGACGCAAAAATATAGAATGTCCTTGATTTATTCGAGTGTATCTGTTAAAATGGCCCTAAAGTGAGGGCGCGAGAGGCGCGACCCCCGTCCCATCGATCGCAAGGAGGATGATACCGGTATGAAAAAGCTGCTCTGTATCGTGCTCGCCCTGCTGATGCTGCCCGTCATGGCCATCGGTGAGAGCACGGCCGTCCTGAACACGGAGGGCGAAATGCCCATCGTCACCGAGCCTGTGACGCTTTCGATCTTCGGTAAGCAGGGCGCCATCCACGCCGACTGGCAGACGATGGACTTCTTTACCGAATATCAGAAGATGACCGGCGTCACGCTGGACTTCCAGCAGGCGCCTTCGCAGGGCTATGACGAGGCCAAGGCGCTGATGTTCGCCAGCGGCGTAGGCGCCTACCCCGACATGCTCGTAGCCGCCGGCCTGAACGGCTCTGAGATCATCCGCTACGGCGAGGAGGGCGTGCTCATCCCGCTGGAAGAGCTGATGGAGACCTACGCGCCCAACTACACCGCGCTGATGGAGAAGTACCCCGACATTGAGGGGCGCATCACCGCGCCGGACGGGCACATCTACGCGCTGGCCGCGGTCATTGCCGTGCCTGCCGCCCGCACCGCCAAGATCTGGTGCAATACCGCCTGGCTCGAGGCCAACGGCCTGGAAGTCCCCACCACCTTTGAGGAGCTGGAGGAGGTCCTGCGCGCGTTCAAGACCTACGACGCCAACGGCAACGGCGAGGCCGACGAGATCCCCATCGCCGCCGCCGACCTGCCCAGCTGGCTGACCACCATGGCCGGCATGTTCGGCCTGCAGTACCAATTCGGCCAGGAGATGAACCTCAGCGACGACGGCAAGACCCTCACCACCTGGCTGACGAGCGACGAGTTCCGCCAGCTGCTGGAGTGGACCGCCAAGATCTACGCCGAGGGCCTGCTCGACCCCGACATCTTCACCCAGGAATACTCCGAATTCAACGCCAAGATGAGCGGCCAGATGATGGGCATCTTCTTCAATCAGGCCGACGACGCGTTTGACTCCACCGACTACATCGGCATCGCGCCCTTTGCCGGCATGAGCGAGGACATCTACGTGCAGAGCGGCCCCGTCGCCCGCGACATGGGCACCTTCGCCATCACCTGCGACTGTGAATACCCCGAGGTTGCCCTGCGCTGGATCGACTACCTCTTCAGCGACGAGGGCTCCTACCTGGAGCGCTACGGCATCGAGGGCAAGACCTGGACCCGCGACGAGGACGGCTACCCCGTCTACGCCGACGGCATCCTGGACAACCCCAACGGCTCCGGCCCCACCATCGCCCAGTTCACCTTCTGGCCCGGCGGCGGCGCGCCCCAGTACCTCAACGAGAACAACTGCATCGCCGTCACCTCCGACACCACCCAGGCCGCTCAGGAGGCGCTCAACCCCTACATGGACTACACCCTCTACGCCGAGCCCCTCTTTGACGCCGACACCAACTCCCGCCTGCAGATCCTGGGCAACGACATCGACACCTACGTGCGCTCCAGCGCCGCCAAGTTCATCCGCGGCGAGATGTCCTTCGACGAGTGGGATACCTACTGCCAGACCCTGGAGGGCATGGGCCTGCAGGAGTGGGTCGGCATCTACCAGGAGCGCCTGGACTCCTATCAGCAGTAAACCCCTGAACGCACGCCCCTGAATGAACCCCGAATGAAACCCCGAATGAAACCCGAATGAAACCCGAATGCACACCCCCCGCGCATCGCCCCGCGCGACGCGCGGCCTGACCCCAACGCCCATCCCGCACGGGGGAGAGGGGGACTGCCCCCCTCTCCCCGCTTCGGCTCTATGTAAGGAGGAAACGCCATGCTCGCCAAGCAATCCGCCGGCCGGCGACTGCAACGGTACCTGCGGCGCGACGTGCTCGCCCACTGGCAGCTGCTCGCCCTGCTCGCCCTGCCGCTGGCCTGGTACATCATCTTCTGCTACATCCCCATGTTCGGCGTGCAGCTGGCATTCAAGAGCCACAAGGTCACGCTCGGCATCTGGCACAGCCCCTGGGCCGACCCGCTGCTCAAGCACTTCTCGCGCTACTTCTCCTCCTACTACGCCTGGAGCACCATCTGGAACACGCTGGCCCTCAACCTGGGCTGCCTGGCCATCGGCTTCCCCGCGCCGATCCTGCTGGCCCTCATCCTCAACGAGATCGACAACGTGCGCTTCCGCAAGGCGCTGCAAAACGTCACCTACATCCCCTACTTCCTCTCCATCGTGGTGGTGGTGAGCATGCTCAAGCTCTTCTGCGACGAGCGCTACGGCGTCATCAACATCCTGCTGCAGGCCCTCAACCTGCAGGCCCTGCCCCTCATGGAGTCCGAGCGCTACTTCCGCCCGCTCTACGTCCTCTCCAACGTCTGGCAGAACATGGGCTGGAACGCCATCATCTACGTCGCGGCCCTCGCCGGCATCGACATGGCCCTCTACGAGGCCGCCACCATCGACGGCGCTACCCGCTGGCAGAAGATCCTCCACGTCTCCCTGCCCTGCATCCTGCCCACCATCGTCACCATGCTGATCCTGCGCATCGGCCAGCTGATGACCATCGGCTTTGAAAAGGCCCTGCTCATGCAAAACGATATGAACATCGGCACGAGCGAGATCATCTCCACGCTCGTGTACAAAAACGGCATCCAGAACGGCGACTACAGCTACGCCACCGCCGTGGGCCTCATGAACTCCGCCGTCAACCTCGTGCTGATCGTCGCGGCCAACACCTTCTGCCGCCGCACGCTCAACGAGAGCCTTTGGTGAAGGGGGTGCGTGCAACATGATCAAAGCCAAACGCCGTGCCTCCCACATCCGCCAGACGCGCGCAGACCGCATCTTCCAGACCGTCATCGTCGCCCTGGGCGTCGTGCTGATGATCCTGGTCGCCTACCCCCTGTACTTCACCATCATCGCCTCCTTCTCCAAGCCCGAAGATGTGCTCATGGGCCGCGTCATCCTCTGGCCCCGCAACATCTCCTTTGAAAGCTACAAGATGGTCGTGGCAGAGCGCGACATCTGGACCGGCTACGGCAACACCATCGTCTATACCGTGCTGGGCACCGCCGTCAACATGGTCCTCACCACCATGATGGCCTACCCCCTCAGCTGCCGCGAAACCCCGTGGCGCGCCCCGCTGACGTTCATCGCCTCCTTTACGATGCTCTTCTCCGGCGGCCTGATCCCCACCTACCTGCTGGTCCGCCAGCTCGGCCTGTACGACACCATCTGGGCCATGGTCCTGCCCACGGGCATCACCACCTACAACATGCTGGTGATGAAGTCCTTCTTCCAGTCCAGCATCCCCATCGAGCTCAAGGAGGCCGCCCACCTGGACGGCTGCAACGACCTGCGCACCCTGCTGCTCGTCGTGCTGCCCCTGTCCGGCCCCATCCTGGCCGTCATGGTGCTCTTCTACGCCGTCGCGCACTGGAACGAGTACTTCAACGCCCTCATCTACCTGCGCAACCGCGCCCTCATGCCCCTGCAGGTCGTCCTGCGCGAGATCCTGCTGCAGAATCAGGAGCTCGCCGCCGGCGACGGCACCGGCCTGTACGAGCGCATGATGGCCGCGGAGACCATGAAGTACGCGATCATCATCATCGCCAGCGTGCCGGTCATCTGCCTGTATCCGCTGGTGCAGCGCCACTTCGTCAAGGGCGTCATGGTCGGCGCGATCAAGGGCTGAACAGCGCGCCTCCTGCGAAGACACCCGCTCCCGAGAGGGGGCGGGTGTTTTGCGCGCGGGGGAGGGGAACGAACGGGGAAGGAGAACGTGCGGGGGGGAGGGAAGGGGCGGGCGGGGGGCCCGCGGGGGGGGGGGGGGACGGTGCGGGGGAACGGAGGGGGGGGGGGGGGGGGACGGGGGGGGGGGGGGGGGG